>CAZLKR010000004.1:35789-50859 GCA_964560155.1 uncultured Aquiluna sp. | reverse complement strand
TCTGCCGCGAGCTCAACGAGCGCCGCCGCACCCTCGGCCAGGCGCAGATCACCGGATCCTTCACTCAGGAGACTGCAACAGTTCTAGCTGACCAGCTCAAGTACGGTGCATTGCCTATCGGCTTTGAGGTTCAGTCTCAGGAGAACGTGTCCGCAACCTTGGGTGAGGATTCCCTAGCTGCAGGTTTGATCGCTGGTCTAATTGGTCTGATCGTGGTTGTGGTCTACATGACCTTCCAGTACCGCGGCTTGGCATCCGTTGTCCTCGGCTCCTTGATCGTTGTAGCGCTGCTGGTTTACCTAGCTGTTGCATTCCTGAGCTGGAGACAGGGCTACAGACTCTCACTCGCCGGTGTAGCTGGCCTGATTGTTTCCATTGGTATTACAGCTGACTCGTTCATCGTTTACTTTGAACGTGTTCGAGACGAACTTCGCGAGGGCAAGACCCTCGAGGTAGCAGTTGAGGCAGGTTGGAAGCGTGCTCTTCGCACCATTTTGGTTTCTGACGCCGTAAGCCTTGTTGCAGCGGTAGTTCTCTACCTACTAACCAGTTCATCGGTTCGCGGCTTTGCGTTCACTCTGGGTCTAACGACCTTGATTGACCTCTTGGTTGTATCGCTTTTCACTCACCCAATGCTGCAGCTGTTGGCAAGAAACAAGTTCTTCGCATCGGGCCACAAGTGGTCCGGCTTTGACCTGTCCGCTTCCAAGGCTGCCTACCTAGGTAGAGCCCAGTTCAGAGTGAGCGGCGAGCTAGCCGAAGGAAAAGCTGAGAAGGCTTCCAAGGAGGCCCGCAAGCGCCAAACAATTGCAGAACGTAAGGCCAAGGAGGCTGCTAATGACTAGTTTCAAGCAGATCGGTAACGAGCTTTACTCGGGAGAGCGTTCATTCGACTTCGTTGGTCGCCGCAAGATCTGGTACTCCATTGGTGCCGTCTTGGTTATTCTCTCCATCCTTCTTCCGATTGTTCGCGGTGGATTTAATTTCGGAATTGAGTTCCGTGGTGGTAGCGAATTCCGCCTCACCAACTCTCAGGAGCTTCCACTAGAACTTGCTGAAGAAGCGATTCACTCGGTATTTCCAGAGGTTGCTGTTGTAACCACTGAGGTTGGCGTCTCCGACATCAGAGTCCAGACCGAGCAGCTTGCGGACGTTGAGTCCGAAGCGGCACGTCTTGCGTTGGCAAAGGCGTACAAAGTTGATGACTCGGCGGTAGCCTCAAGCTTCATCGGTCCAAACTGGGGAGCCGACGTAACCCGACAAGCAATAACTGGTTTGATTGTGTTCTTGCTCCTGGTATCGCTACTGATGGCAATCTACTTCCGCTCCTGGAAGATGTCCGCGGCAGCACTTATCGCCTTGGCGCACGACCTGATTTTGACGATTGGTGTCTATGCGGGAGTTGGCTTTGAAATCACGCCGGCTGCGGTAATTGGATTCCTAACCATCCTCAGCTACTCGCTCTATGACACCGTGGTGGTTTTCGACAAAGTTCGTGAGAACACCTTGGAGATTGAATTCTCCGAAACTAGAACTTTTGCCGAAATGGTCAACCTTGCTGTAAACCAGACCCTAGTTCGCTCAATCAACACCTCCATCGTTGCAGTGCTGCCGGTGGCTTCGATTCTTTTCGTTGGAGCAACACTCCTGGGAGCAGGAACGCTGCGTGACATTGCTCTGGCGCTGTTTGTTGGAACCATCGTTGGAACCTATTCGTCGATCTTCCTAGCAGCTCCGGTCTACGTCCACCTGCGCGAGAATGAGGCAAAGCTTAAGGCTGCGGCTGACAAGGTTGCAGCTAACCGCTAATAGACTTCTCACTACCGCAATAAGGAGTGGGACTTGACTGACAGCATCGCATCATCGCTGCGGTCCAGACTGCCTAGAATTTTCACGCGGTCATCGACTGCATACTCTGCTGACCTCAGTGACTTGATTCGCATCGTTCGCCTCAACCACTCCAAGGCCGACCCTGCTTTCATCGAACGGGCATATAAAACCGCAGAACATCACCACACCGGTCAAAAGCGAAAGTCCGGAGAGGACTACATCACCCATCCTCTGGCAGTTGCCAGAATCCTTGCCGATCTAGGGTCTGGTCCGGCCACTATTGCGGCCGCACTGCTGCACGACACCGTTGAGGACACCAGTTACTCCATCGAACAACTCCAGCAAGATTTCGGTGACGAGGTTGGCTTGTTGGTTGATGGCGTTACCAAGCTGGACCGGGTGAAGTTCGGGGACTCTGCTCAATCCGAAACCATGCGCAAGATGGTTGTGGCGATGTCCAAAGATGTTCGCGTGCTAGTTATCAAGCTTGCTGACCGGCTTCACAACGCCAGGACCTGGGGATTTGTGAGCCCAGAGTCTGCCAAACGTAAAGCTCAAGAGACCCTGGAGATTTACGCCCCACTTGCTCACCGACTCGGCATTAGCGCTATCAAGGTGGAACTGGAAGACATTTGCTTTGCAGTGCTCTACCCAAAGGTTTACGAGGAAATCGTTAGCCGGGTTGGACAGCACAATCCTTCGCGAAGCGAATACACCGAGAAGGTAATCGAGGACATCGCCACCGAACTGCGTGATGGCAAGGTCAAAGCCAAGCTTTCCGGGCGGCCAAAGCAGTACTACAGCATCTATCAAAAGATGGTGCTTAGGGGTCGCGAGTTCGATGACATCTATGACCTAGTGGGTATACGAGTAATTGTTTCCAGCGTTAGAGACTGCTACGCCGCTCTAGGAGCTATCCACGCCAAGTGGTCGCCTTTGCCAGGCCGCTTCAAGGACTACATCGCATTGCCGAAGTTCAACCTTTACCAATCTCTTCACACCACAGTGGTTGGGCCAGAAGGTCGCGCGGTAGAGATCCAGATCCGCACCCAAGAGATGGACCAGCGTGCTGAGTACGGTGTTGCAGCGCACTGGAAGTACAAGGCCCAGACTGGTAAGGGTGGCGAAGACGAGGTCGACTTCGCTTGGCTCAAGCAGCTCAGTGACTGGCAAGAAGAGACGGCTGACCCGGGGGAGTTCCTAGACAACCTTCGTTTTGAAATTGGCGCTAAGGAGCTCTATGTATTCACCCCTAAAGGCAAGGTTGTAGGACTATCTGCAGGATCTACCCCAATTGACTTCGCTTACGCAGTCCACACTCAGGTCGGCCATAAGACCATCGGAGCCAAAGTCAATGGTCGCTTAGTACCTCTTGAAAGCAAGCTGCAGGCTGGCGACGTCGTAGAGATTCTTACCTCTAAGTCAGAGTCTGCAGGTCCCAGCAAGGACTGGCTCAACTTCGTAGGGTCGGCGAGTGCAAGAGCGAAGATCAAGCACTGGTTTACCCAAGAACGTAAAGAGCATGCCACCGAGGACGGCAAGGAAGCTCTGGTAAAGGCGCTGCGTCGACAAGGTTTACCTATCCAGAGTCTTTTGAACTCGGAGACACTGTTGCAGATCGTGGGGGAGCAGAAGCTCTCAGATGTAAATGGGCTATTCACCGCGATTGGTCAGGGCCAAATATCAACCGCGAGTGTCATCGAGAGAATCAAGCAGCTTCGAGGCCTTGTTGGAGATCCAGACACCGAGGAGATAACTCTTCCTCAGACCCCAAGGTCACTCAAGGGTCCAAGGCGTTCAAGTCAAGGCATACTGGTGAAGGGTTCTCCTGATGTTTTAACCAAGATGGCCCGTTGCTGCACACCTGTTCCAGGAGATCAGATTGTTGGGTTCATCACCCGCGGCGAAGGAGTCTCGGTACACCGAGGCGACTGCAAGAACGTGAAGAGCCTAAATCCTCAGCGAGTCGTCGAAGTCTCATGGTCCGAGGACTCCAGGGGGGTCTTTATGGTTCAAATCCAGATCGAGGCTCTTGACCGCTCAGGTCTGCTATCCGATGTCACCCGAGTTCTCAGCGAGAACCACGTCAACATTCTTAGCGCTGCCGTATCAACCGGCCGTGACAGAGTGGCACTGAGCCGCTTTGTGTTTGAGATGGCAGACCCGTCTCACCTTGATCACCTATTGAACCAGGTGCGCAAAATCGAGGCGGTTTACGAGGTTTCTAGAGTAAAGAGTTCTTAGTCAACAGCTTTGATGGCAGCATCGAGCCAGGACTTACGGGCATCGATAGAAGCCTGAATGTCCTTCTTATTTGCCGCTGGAGCTGCTGCTAGTTCCTTCTCAAGGTCTGCAATCGCAGCCTCAAGCTGGAGCACCAAAGAACTGCTGCGAGCCTTTGCCGCTGGGTCTGAACGCTTCCAAGCATCTGCCTGAGCATCCGAGATAGTCTTCTCAACCTTGCGGAGCTTGTCTTCGACTTCGCGAACCTTGTCCTTTGGAACGTGGCCAATCTTTACCCAGCGAGACTGGATGTCGGACATTGCCTTCTTGGCAGCCTCAAGATCCTTGGTGTCAATTTTCTCGGCTTCTTTGAGTAGCTCTAGCTTTAGCTTCAAGTTCGCAGTGTGCTCAACGGCCTGCTCGGAGTCCTTCTCCTTCTTGGCGGCGAAGATCGCATCACCAGCAGCACGGAAACGAGCCCAAAGCGCGTCCTCAGCCTTACCAGCCCTAGGAGCTAGCTTCCATTCGTCCTGAAGCTTGCGATAGCTAAGAGCTGCATCTCCACCGTTTGCAACCAAGGCTTCAGCGGCCTCAGCCAGCTTGGACTTGGCTGACTTGGCCTCTTTGAACTTTGAGTCCAGCGAGGCAAAGTAGGCACGACGACCACTCTCGAACTTGGCACGAGCCTGTGAGAATCGTTTCCAGATTGGGTCAGTCTTTGCCTTAGGAAGCTTTGGGCCATCCTTCTGCAGTTTCTGCCACTGCTCAAAAAGAGCAGTCATCTGCTCAGCAGACTTCTTCCAGTTGATGTTGTCAAGCTTGGAAACTAGGGCTTCAGCCTTGGCCGCAATCTCTTCTTTAGCCGCAAGCGCAGCCGTCATTGCTTCCTCGCGCTCGGCGGAAATCTTCTCCGCAGCAGCGCCAATAGCAGGCTCGGTCTTGGCTAGACGGTTTCGAAGGGAGACTAGGTCACCCACTGCCTTTGGTTCCTTGAGTTCCGCCACCAGGTGGTCGTAAGCAGCCTTGAGGCTCTTGGAATCAGTTACTCCGGAAGCAAGGCGCTGTTCGAGAATGCGAACCTGAGCTTCTAGGTCTTGATACTTACGGACAAAGTAGGCAAGTGCGTCAGCTTCGCTGACGTTTGGGTACTGGCCAACGAGTCTTTCGACGCCGGCTTCGATGACGAATACATTGTTTTCGCTGTCGACGCGGCCGAATGCGTTGCTGGTCACGGGGATCTCCTAAGGTGTGAGGTTTTACTCTACCGAAATACCGCTGAGTGAAACGGCATTAATCGGAGCTCCATCGCTACCGCCATCCGCAGTCCCAGCAGCAGCAATTTCCTTCACGGCATCAAGCCCCGAGGTGATCTTGCCAAACACGGTGTAACCACCGGCAGAGTCGCTAAGAATCTGGGACTTGCCATAGACGATGAAGAACTGGCTACCCATTGAATAGCCGTCCTGGCCAACTCTCGCCATAGCCAAGACGCCTTCGCCGTAGAAGTCATCCAATGGGGCGTTCTCGATTGGGCCGAAGGTGTATCCAGGACCACCGGATCCGGTTCCGGTTGGATCGCCACACTGCAGTACGTAGATTCCTGCAGTTGTGAGGCGGTGACAGGTAACGCCTTCGAAGTAGCCGTCCTTCACAAGCGAAACAAAGTTGGCGGTAGCCTGCGGTGCCAGATCTCCAAAGAGTTCAAGACCAATGGTCTGATCGTTTAGGTTCAATGAACCGGTCCAAGTGCGGCCCTCAGCAATAGCCGGGTCTGGCACTAGATCGGAGTTGGTCTGCTGCGGAGCAGGCTCAGTGGCAACTTCTTCTGGCTCGATTACAACACCTGGGCCGAAAGTGAAATAAACCAATTGCCCAACCACCGCTAGCGCAATCGCTGCGCCAGAAAGAATTAGAGCCAGTTTGTTGTCGCGACGGCGAATCGCCTCACGCTCAACCTTGATGCCCTGTTTAGCCTGGAAGCTGGCTAGCTTGTCGTTGTTCTTCATAACACCCTTGTCTTTCCGCAGGTAGTAATTCTAGGCGTTGCATACAATCAACAAGTGGTATCCGTTCCGCTAGCGTCTCGAATGCGCCCAACCTCAATAGAAGAGGTAGTGGGTCAGGCTCGAATAACCAAACCAGGCTCTGCACTCAGTCGCCTAATCGGGTCTGATCCGAGTGCTTCACTCAGCTCCGTTCTGCTCTGGGGCCCTCCGGGATCTGGGAAGACCACCCTTGCAAGGTTGATTTCACGGACCCGGGATGCTCAATTCGTTGAACTCAGCGCGATTTCGGCAACTGTCGCAAACATTCGCGAGGTCATCGACTCGGCTAAGAAGCTACGTGAGGTTTACGAGAGGCCAACAATCCTCTTCCTGGACGAGATTCACCGATTCTCTAAGTCGCAGCAGGATTCGCTGCTGGCAGCTGTTGAATCGGGTCTTGTCACGTTGATTGCAGCTACAACTGAGAATCCCTCGTTCAGCATCATTAAGCCTTTGGTCTCTAGGTGCCTAGTTCTCAAACTCGACCCGCTTTCTGAGGCAGAGATTTCTACCCTGCTTCAAAGGGCAATAGCTCGCTCCGATTGGTCTGGGAAAGAAGTTAGCCCCGAAGCGATTGAGTTTTTCGCCAAGATCGCCTCTGGAGACGCTAGACGCGCGCTAACGCTGCTGGAGGCAGCCGCCTCAGCACCAGAAGCATTGATCACCCTCGAAGTTGCAAAAGCAACCAGCGAGGTTGCGATCGCTTATGACGCCAACGGCGATGCGCATTACGACACCATCAGCGCATTCATCAAATCCGTCCGAGGTTCTGATGTTGATTCGGCCATCCACTATTTAGCTCGCATGATCGCCGGGGGAGAGGACCCCAGATTTATAGCGAGAAGGCTAATGATCCTGGCTGCAGAGGACATTGGACTTGCGGATCCAAACGCACTGGTTGTAGCTAGCGCAGGTGCAGATGTCGTGGAGCGAATCGGTATGCCAGAGGGCAGAATTCCGCTTGCCGAGGTCACCATCTACCTCGCAACTGCTCCGAAATCGAACCGGGCCTATCTGGCGATCAACAAAGCGCTCGCTGATTTGGAAAGCGGCCCAGTTCCTGCGGTGCCAGCTCCACTGAGATCCACCGGCGCAGTTGGATACCGCTATCCGCACGATGATCCAAGGGGAATCATCAAGCAAAAGTATTCAGAGTTGACCCAGAAGCTTTACGAGCCTTCCAATCATGGCTATGAGAAGACCATCGCTGATCGATTAAGGGCGATAGGCGAAATCCTAGAAGGTTAGTGACAGCTGGCACTCAAACTGCTAAGCTCTCAGGGTTGCTCTGCTCCAGCGGCTGGGACGTAGAGCAAGATCCCACAGATAAATTCGAAAGGTAACTTTTTGTCAAAGACAACTAGAACCCGCAGCAAGACTCGTTTGTCGCGTGCCCTAGGCATCGCACTAACTCCAAAAGCTGCTAAGTACATGGAAAAGCGCCCGTATGCACCGGGCCAGCACGGCCGCACCAAGCGCAAGTCTGACTCAGACTACGCAGTTCGTCTTCGTGAGAAGCAACGCCTCAGGGCTCAGTACGGCATTCGTGAGGCTCAGCTTCGCAAGACCTTCCAGGAAGCAAAGCGCACTGAAGGTCTAACCGGTGAGAACCTAGTAGAGCTACTAGAGATGCGTCTTGACGCGCTAGTGCTTCGCTCTGGCTTTGCTCGCACCATGGCTCAGGCCCGTCAGATGGTTGTTCACCGCCACATCCTCGTTGATGGTGAGCGCGTTGACCGCCCATCTTTCCGCGTAAAGCCTGGCCAGATGATCCACGTTCACGCTAAGAGCGAGAAGGTTGAGCCTTTCCAGGTTGCAGCCGCTGGTGGAAACTCAGATGTTCTAAACAAGACTCCTGAGTACCTAACCGTTGACCTAGACAAGCTGCAGGCGACCCTTGTTCGTCGTCCAAAGCGTGCTGAAGTTCCAGTTACCTGTGAAGTTCAGCTCGTTGTTGAGTACTACGCAGCTAGGTAAGTAAAACTGATGAGCGGCGGCGAGGTTGTCGGCATAATTTTTGCCCTCAGCTTCGCCCTGCTCGTTCTTTTTATCGGCTTCCCACTTGTGAAGCTGGCAAAACTGATTGATGAGAGTGCTCGCACCATCAGCACCGTCAACAAAGAATTAGAACCGATGCTTCAAGAAGCTCGTGTCACGCTCGGCGAAGCTAATCGCCAGCTCAAGCGCATCGATGCAATCACCGAGGATGTTGAGCAGGTAACTGAGAACATCAACAGCCTGGTTGCCGTATTCACCGCATCGGTCGGAGCCCCGCTAACTAAGCTTTTTGGTGTCACCAAGGGGCTGTTCACAGTCCTTGGAAAACGGAGGTAGACAATGTCAAGACTCGGATGGTTCGCAGCAGGGCTAGGCCTAGGTGCACTTGCCGTTATTCAGCTTCGCGACAACCCAAAGGCGCAGGTTGCCCTTGATGAGGCGATCGCAGCCGCTAAAGACTTCAGCCAGGCAGTTGCTGCCGGCTACCAGGAGCGAGAGGCTGAGCTAACCAAGCCGGTCGCAAAGCCAGCTGCCAAGGCAGCACCTAAAACTGCTGCTAAGAAGCCTGCTGCCAAGCCTGCAACTAAGAAGCCTGCTGCAAAGCGCGCGCCGGCTAAGAAGTAAGCATCATGAAGACTGCCGAGATCAAGCGGCGGTGGCTTGACTACTTTGAGAAAAAGGGTCACACCGTAGTTCCTAGTGCTCCACTTATCAGCCAAGACCCAACCCTGATGTTCGTGGTTGCCGGAATGGTTCCTTTCATCCCTTACATGACCGGTGTTCTGCCGGCTCCATACGCTCGCGCCACCAGCGTTCAAAAGTGCGTTCGCACCTTGGACATCGACGAGGTCGGCAAGACCACTCGTCACGGAACCTTCTTCCAGATGAACGGCAACTTCTCCTTCGGTGATTACTTCAAGAAAGAAGCCATTGGCTTTGCCTGGGAACTACTAACCGGCACCCTCGAAGAAGGTGGCCTTGGTTTTGACCCAGAGCGTCTTTGGGTAACGGTTTACAACGACGACGATGAGGCCATTGGTTACTGGCTGGAGCAGTCTTCAGTCCCGAGAGAGCGCATCCAGAAGCGTGGAATGCGCGATAACTACTGGTCCACTGGACAGCGCGGCCCTGCTGGCCCTTGCTCCGAGATTTACTACGACCGCGGCCCTGAGTATGGCGTCGAGGGTGGTCCTGAGGCGGACGAAGACCGCTACATCGAGATCTGGAATCTTGTTTTCATGCAGTACGAGCGTGCTGACGGCGGAACCAAGGATCACTTTGAGATTCTGGGAGAGCTTCCTAAGAAGAACATCGACACCGGCATGGGCCTAGAGCGCGTTGCGTTCTTGCTTCAGGGCGTCGAGAACATCTACGAAATTGACCAGGTCAGACCATTGGTTGACCTCGCTGCGAAACTTTCCAGCAAGACCTACGGCGCAGACGAGTCAGACGATGTGCGTATGCGCGTTATTGCGGACCACATCCGCTCTGCTCTGATGTTGATGTCAGATGGTGTTACCCCTTCTAATGAAGGCCGCGGCTATGTTCTTAGGCGCCTCCTTCGCCGCTCGGTCCGTTCGCTGCGCCTGCTGGGTGTAGAGAAGCCATGCTTTGAGGAGCTATTCACCACCAGCAAGAACGCTATGGTCGAGGCCTACCCTGAGTTGGAAGAATCTTTCCCAAGAGTGCTTCGCTCGGCTATCGCTGAAGAAACCGGGTTCTCAAGAACCCTTGATGCCGGCCTAGTGGTGCTCTCCGAGGCTATGGCTAGTTCCAAGTCGAGCCTCTCTGCTGAGACCGCATTCCTTTTGCACGACACCTACGGCTTCCCAATCGACCTAACCGTTGAAATCGCCGAAGAGAACGGTCTAAGTGTTGACCGCGACAGCTTCAACGAGCTGATGAAGGGACAGAAAGATCGGGCTAAGCAGGATGCCAAGTCCAAGAAGACTGGTGGAGCCGGCCTTCAGGTTTACAGCGAATTCCGAAGCCTAGGTGAGACCGAATTCCTTGGTTACGAAGCTCTAAAGACTTCGGGCAAGGTCCTGGGACTTATTCGCGAGGGCGAGTCGGTTGCAAGTTTGACCGCTGGCCAGCTTGGTGAGCTCTTCCTAGATCGAACCACCTTGTATGCCGAGTCTGGTGGCCAGGCTGCGGACGCAGGCTGGATTGTTGGAGACGGTTTTGAGCTCGAAGTTTTAGACGTTCAAAAGCCCGTCAAAGGTCTTTTCTCACACAAGGTAAGGGTCAGTTCCGGTGAGGTGGTTGTCGGAGCCAACGCACAGACCCTGGTGGATGCGAACTGGAGACTCGGGGCTGCTCAAGCTCATTCCGCTACCCACGTGGTGCACGCGGCATTGCGCCAGGTGCTAGGCCCAGAGGCTCTGCAGTCTGGTTCATACAACCGTCCTGGCTACATGAGGCTCGACTTTTCCTGGACTCAAGCACTCTCCGAGGCCACCAAGAGTGAAATCGAAGAGGTTTCTAACTTGGCTATCCGTGCCGACCTTGCAGTGAGCGCACAGTTGATGTCTTTGCCTGCTGCTCGCGAATGGGGAGCGATCGCGCTATTCGGAGAGACCTATGACGAAGAGGTCCGCGTCGTTCAGGTCGGTGGCCCTTGGTCGCGTGAACTCTGCGGTGGAACTCACGTTATGCGCTCCTCTCAAATCGGCCTGGTCTCATTGACGGGTGAATCCTCCGTGGGATCCGGTTCTAGACGAATCGAAGCTTTGGTTGGCATTGACGCCCTTCGAGCTCTTACTGCAGATCGTGAGATCACTCGTCGACTCGCCGCAACCATCAAGGCACCGACAACTGAACTCGAAGCCAAAATCACTGACGCGCTTGATGAACTAAAAACGGCGCAGAAGCGAATCGCTGAGCTTGAGGCCCAGCAGGCCATGCAGCTGCTACCTTCGCTCGTTGCAGCGGCGACTAAGGTCGCAGGCCTCAATGTCGTTGCAGTGAACATCGACCAGGAACTAAACGCCGAGCAGCTGAAGGCTCTTACTGTTGCTACCTCCGAACAACTCGGTTCGGATTCGGTAGTAATTCTTGGCGCTGCTATCGCAAACAAGCCATTGACGATGATTGCAGCTGGGATCGCTGCCCAACAGCAAGGGATCAGAGCAGGCGATTTGGCAAAGATTGCAGCTGCAGCTCTTGGTGGCGGTGGCGGTGGCAAGGCTGACTTCGCACAAGGTGGCGGAACTGATTCCTCGAAGCTTGCCAAAGCAATTCAAGAAGCAGTTGCTGCGATCAAGTGACACGTCGACTAGCAGTTGATGTTGGCTCGGCCAGAATAGGTCTAGCGATAAGCGAAGGCTCTCTGGCCCTTCCCCTTGAGACTCTGACAGCTGGTGCAGAAGCTATCGCTCGCATCCAAGAGATTGCATCTTCTAAAGCTGTCGATGTGATTTACATCGGATTGCCGATGAATCTGAAAGGCGATTTCACGGCTTCCACGCACAGCGCCATCGAATTCGCTAGATCACTTGCATCCACTGGACTAACTGTGAGGATGATTGATGAGCGGCTGACCACCAAGTCCGCCCAGCAAATGCTTCAGAAAACTGGCAAAAAGGTCAAAGAGTCCAGGGAATACATCGACGCCCAGGCTGCTGCACTTATTCTTGACTTTGCGCTTAGTTCTGAGCGTGGAAACTTAGCAGGGATAGCACTGGATGACATCGCCGACCGATAGCAAAATCAAGCGCCGCAGACTGGTTTTTGGATCGCTTGCACTGCTTCTAACTGTTGGTTTGATTGCTGGGGTGGCAACTATTGCATCCGATTCAATCAGAGACTTCATTTCAAAGTTCCAGGTGGCGGATTACTCCGGAGATCCAGGCCCGGAGGCTTTGATCGTAATTGAGCCTGGAGACGATGGTGCTGCGGTTGCGCGCAAGATGGTGGATGCCGACATCATTCTTAGCTTCGATGCGATTTACCGCGATATGCTCACTGCCGATTTCACGATCTACCCTGGGACTTACACGTTCCCAACCAAGCTCTCTGGCAAACGTGCTCTAGAGATTCTCATCGAAGGCAAGAACCGCGTTGTTCTTCAAACCACCATCCCAGAGGGTTTCAAGGTATACGAAGTCATCGCTCAGCTAGTTGCAGATATCGGACTTGACCAGAAGGCAATTGAGGAAGCGATTGAGTCGATTCGAGACAGGCTGCCAAACGATGCTCCAAACGCTGAAGGCTACCTCTTTCCTGCCACCTACACCTTCGACCCGGGCGTTAGCGCTGAGACTGTAATCAAGACAATGGTGGATCGGACTGAGGCGGAACTTGCTCAGTACGACATCTCGCTGAAGGACTCGCTTGACGTAATCAATCTGGCTGCGCTCATTCAAGATGAAGCAAGGCTCACAGAGGACTTCTTCAAGGTCTCTAGGGTTTTCCAGAACCGCCTAAACATCGACATGCTGCTGCAGTCAGATGCAACCGTGAACTATGGAACCGATGGCAAGACAGTCACCACCACAGATGCCCAGCGTGCTGACCGAAACCCATACAACACCTATCTTTTCAAGGGATTGCCTGTCGGGCCAATCTCAAACCCGGGGGAGTTGGCGATTGAAGCTGCCTTGCGTCCGGCCGATGGAGACTGGTTGTACTTTGTCACAGTGAACCTGAAGACTGGCGAGACTAAGTTCAGCGTCACACTTGCCGAGCACGAGAGAGCCGCTCAAGAGTTTTATGCCTGGCTAAGAGAGAATCCGGACTGGAATGACTAAGCGATATGCCGTTCTAGGGTCTCCGATTGCTCATTCCAAGTCGCCAATCATTCATAGCGCAGCTTTCGCTTTTAGAAGCTTCGATGCGACTTACGAGGCCATCGAAATTGCCGATGGGTTGGCAGACTTTATGGACAAAGCGGATTCTGCCTTCCAGGGCTTCAGCATTACCATGCCGCTCAAAAGTCAGGCTCTTGATTTTGCCCAGCGAGCTGATTCGCTTGCCATAGGAACCGGTTCTGCAAACACCCTTGTTCGCACCGCCACGGGATGGGATGCCTTCAATACCGATGTCTTCGGCATTCAGCAAGCCGCCTCCGGTTTCAAGTTCAAGACGGTGTCCGTACTAGGCACTGGTGCCACCGCGAGATCTGCAATTGTGGCTACGCAGGAGCTTGGCAAAGAGGTCGTCATCTGGGGGAGAACCCAAAGCAGCCTCAAGCAGCTATGTGCCGAATTCGAGATTGACCAGCAACCCAAGCTCCACAAAGCGTGTGAAGCGGATTTAGTTATCTCAACACTGCCGCCTAGGGCCTTGGATGAACACTTAGTGGAAGTAAAGAACAAGCCAACAGGAAAGTTACTGGATGTGGCCTACGACCCATGGCCATCGAAAGCAGCTGAGCTTTGGGGTGAGAGTCAAACTATCTCCGGGCTCGAGATGCTGATTTGGCAAGCAGTCGGTCAGCAGCGTTTATTCGCGGGGAATGACCTGGATGAGCCCTTGGCCGCAGAGAAAGAATTGGTTCAACACATCCGCGCTGCGCTAAACATGGCAAAATAGACAGATGTTGCGTTGGATTACTGCTGGGGAATCTCATGGCCCTGAACTTATTGGCGTCATAGAGGGTCTGCCTGCCGGTGTGCCAGTCCTGGTTGAGGACATTCAAGAAGCACTTGCCCAGCGACGTCTTGGTTACGGTCGCGGCGCACGCATGAAGTTTGAGCAGGATCAAGTAACGCTTTCCACTGGAATTAGATTCGGCCTGACCCAGGGTGGTCCAATCGCTATTCGCATCGCAAACACCGAGTGGCCTAAATGGGAAACCGTAATGTCGGCAGCACCTGTGGATGCCGATGAGCTAACCGGAGCCAGGGGAGCGGCCCTTACTAGACCTCGACCAGGTCACGCTGACTTTACCGGCATGCAAAAATATGGCTTCGATGAGGCTAGACCGGTCCTCGAAAGGGCTTCAGCACGCGAGACTGCAACTCGAGTTGCGCTCGGACAGATCGCAAAGAATTTTCTAAGTGAGCTCGGCATCAAGCTGGTCACTCACACCGTAGCAATCGGCACGGCTACCAACACCAGCACTGTTCTGCCAAAACCGAGCGATCGTGAAGCCCTGGATGAGGACGCTGTTCGCTGCTTTGACAAGCAGGCTAGTGAAGCGATGGTTAGCGAGATTGACGAGTGTCACTCCGCCGGTGACACCATCGGCGGCGTTACTGAGACTTTGGTTTACGGCTGCCCTCCTGGATTGGGCTCCTACGTCCACTGGGACCGCAGACTAGATGCTCAACTAGCAGCAGCTGTAATGGGTATCCAGGCTATGAAGTCTGTCGAAATCGGTGATGGCCTAGAGACCACAAAGCGACGAGGAAGCGTTGCCCACGACGAAATCGTCCGTGAAGATGGCTCCGTGCACAGACTTACCGATAGAGCCGGCGGAATCGAAGGCGGAATGTCTAACGGCGAGGTAATTCGCGTGCGTGCCGGCATGAAGCCAATCAGCACCGTGCCACGTGCCCTGCAGACCATCGACACTGCAACCGGAGATGCTGCCACCGCTCACCACCAAAGATCCGATGTTTGCGCTGTTCCGGCAGCTGGTGTTGTGGTAGAGGCGATGGTTGCTTTGGTTATTGCAAATACAGTGCTCGAGAAGTTTGGTGGCGACTCAGTAACTGAGACCAAGCGCAACCTGGATTCATACCTTGACAGCATTCCAGACGTCCTGAAGTCGCGCATCGCGCAGTCATAGTGGAAACTCTTATCCTGATTGGGCCAATGGGTTCAGGGAAGACCACCCTAGGCAAGAAACTAGCCAAGGAACTTGAAGTCCCTTTCAGCGACACCGACAAGCTTGTCGCAAAGGATCACGGTGCAATCGTGGATATCTTCAGCAAGTTTGGCGAGGAGCACTTCAGAACCCTAGAAACCAGCGCTCTTATAAAAGCCTTAGAGCTTGGCGGCGTAATCGCTACAGGCGGTGGGATTGT
>CAZLKR010000004.1:0-35779 GCA_964560155.1 uncultured Aquiluna sp. | reverse complement strand
AAATAAATAAAATGTACAATCATAAATTCTACAAACAGAATCGCAGACTGCTAAGCGGGTACCGCACTGTATTTCTTGATACATCTAGCGAGCACGTTTTAGGAAAGATCAATCTGAGCAAGAGGCCGCTGCTAAAGGACAATCCAGAGCGCTGGGAATCCATCTACAACGAGCGCAAAGCGCTTTACCTTGAGTGTGCGACTGCTACGGTTTTCACCGGAGGAAAGCCAATCAAGGCCCTCATTTCGCAACTGAAGCAAGAGGCAACTAAATGACTTCAATAATCGGACGCTCGCTCCTTGGCGAGGTTGCGAACGCACTAGAGGGCGTGAAGAAAGTCTTGATTATGCACCCGCAGGCGCTGAGTGCAACTGCACTTGCCGTGCAAGAGGATCTAAGGGCAAAGGGGTTTGAAGCGCTGGTCGTTGAAGTCCCGAACGCCGAGGATGCCAAGCGCATCGAGGTTGCTACCTTCTGCTGGCAGGTTATGGGGCAGGCTGATTTCCACCGTAATGACGCGGTGATTGGTATTGGTGGTGGCTCTACAACTGATCTCTCGGGATTTGTTGCCGCAACCTGGTTGCGCGGTATCCGCTCCGTGCTGATCCCAACGACGCTTTTGGGCATGGTCGATGCGGCCATCGGCGGTAAGACCGGCATCAATACCGCAGAGGGTAAGAATTTGGTTGGGGCTTTCCACCTGCCACACCGAGTCATTATTGACCTAGACACTCTCGAAACGCTTCCAAGAAATGAGCTGCTTGCAGGCATGGGAGAGGTCGTCAAGTACGGCTTTATCTCGGATCCCTGGATTCTCGAGGCTGTTGAGGGTTCCGACGAGGCGAGCGACTCAAAGAGCGATGTCTTCGAGGAAATCATCAGACGCTCGGTGGCCATCAAAGAGCAGATCACAACCGCTGACTTCAAGGAAGCTGGTCAACGAGAGTTTCTCAACTACGGTCACACCCTAGGTCATGCGATTGAGCACGCCGAGCGCTATAAGTGGCGTCACGGTGCTGCCATCTCAATCGGTATGGTCTTTGCGGCCGAGCTCTCCATGTTGAGTGGCCGACTCAAAGAGGCGGATGTTGAGAGACACCGCAGTGTGCTTGGCAAGCTAGGACTTCCGCTCACCTATAGAGCCGATCGCTGGGAGCAACTGCTAGCAACCATGCAGCGCGATAAAAAGAGCCGTGCAGGTTCACTTAGGTTCGTGGTGCTGGATGGAATCGGAAAGCCCGGCATCCTGAGTGCTCCAACTCCAGAGCTGGTGTTCACTGCTTTTCAAGCGATAGTGGAATAGCGTTTACACATGACCAAAATCTTTGTCCTCAATGGGCCAAACCTAAACATGCTTGGAGCACGTGAACCTGAGGTTTACGGCACCATGAACCTCGCCGACATCGAGGCAAAGCTTCGCCAGCAGGCACCTCAGGTGGAGTTTGTGTTTGGCCAGAGCGCAAGCGAAGACGAACTAATTGGCTGGTTGCACCAGGCGTTTGAACAAAGCGCAGATGTGATCTTGAATCCGGCCGCATTTACTCACTACTCATATGCGCTACGTGATGCGTGCGCAATGCTCAAAGGACGCTCAAGGCTTATTGAGGTGCACATTTCAAATCCTCACGCCCGCGAGACCTTCCGTCACACCAGCGTGATTTCCGCTGTGGCAACCGGCGTTATCGCTGGTTTTGGCGTGGATAGTTACCTTTTGGCGTTGCAGCAGCTCACTCGCAACTAGAATTTCACAGGTTTATCAAGGAGAAAAATGGCAACCTCAAACGATCTCAAAAACGGCATGGTCCTGAACATGGAAGGCCAGCTATGGTCTGTGATCGAGTTCCAGCACGTCAAGCCTGGTAAGGGACCAGCATTCGTTCGCACCAAGATGCGTCACGTTCTTTCCGGCAAGGTTGTGGAGAAGACCTTCAACGCAGGTGTAAAGATCGAAACCGCAACCGTGGACCGCCGAGACATGCAGTACCTATACAACGACGGCACTGGCTTTGTATTCATGGACAACACCACCTACGACCAGATCACCATCCCAACCGAGACTGTTGGCGACGCTGCCAACTACATGCTCGAGAACCAGATGGCAACTGTCGCACTGCACGAGGGTGCACCGCTCTACATCGAACTTCCTCCATCGGTTGTGCTTGAGATTACCTACACCGAGCCTGGCCTTCAGGGCGACCGCTCAACCGGTGGCACCAAGCCTGCAACCCTAGAGACTGGTTTCCAGATTCAGGTTCCGCTGTTCATTGAGAACAACACCAGAGTGAAGGTAGACACCCGAACCGGTGACTACCTTGGCCGCGTGAGCGAATAGTTGAGCGCCAGAACTAAAGCACGTAAGCGCGCCCTTGACGCTTTGTATGCGTCAGATGTTCGCGGAGATCAAGCACTAGATCTTCTAAAGCAGACTGAGCTTGAAGTTGAAGATCGACAGAACCAGCAGCCAATCTTCGACTATGCCGAGATGCTGGTCACCGGGTACCTAGAGAACGCCTACCAAATTGACTCCGAGATCCAGATGCTTGCGGATAACTGGTCCCTTGATCGCATGCCAGCGGTTGATAGGGCAATTCTGAGGCTGGCTGCGTGGGAGATTTTGCACAATTCTGAGGTGCCAAATGAGGTTGCAATCTCCGAGGCGGTAGCACTTGCGGGCGAGTTGTCAACCGACGAGTCACCGAAATTCATCAATGGTGTTTTGGCTCGCCTTGCTAAGGGTCGTCAAGCACTCTAATAGCTGTATAATTTTCACCAACCACCTTTAAATTCGTCCTGTGAGGCGAAGAAGGACTGCAAATGCAAGAGCGCGTCGTACTCGATTCGCCCGACATTGATCGGGCCCTAAAACGCATTGCTCATGAAATCCTCGAAGCTAACGAAGGTCCGACCGACCTCGTTCTGCTTGGCATCCCAACCCGCGGCAAGCAAATCGCGGAGCGAATCAACGCTCTGCTAATCCAAATTGACCCTGGTTACCAGGCAAACCTGGGCGTCCTGGACATCACGATGTACCGCGACGATGCCACCAACACCGAGCGCAAGATCCACGGCACTTCAATCCCAGACTGCGGAATCACTGACAAGGTCGTGGTTTTGGTTGACGACGTGCTTTACTCCGGTCGCACCGTGAGAGCCGCACTTGATGCGATTACTGACCTAGGCAGACCACGACAAGTCAAGCTTGCTGTCCTTGTGGACAGAGGTCACCGCGAACTCCCAATAAGACCTGACTTTGTGGGCAAGAATCTTCCAACCGCAAAGACCGAACGAGTAAAGGTTCTGCTTTCCCAAACCGATGGTCTAGACCAGGTGGTGATTAGCCAATGAAACACCTAACTTCGATTAGAGAACTTGATCAAGCATCAGCGATCTCGCTTCTCGATAATGCGCAGCAACTTTCGCAGGTAAATGAGCGTGAGGTGAAGAAACTTCCGGCACTTCGCGGCAAGACGGTTGTAAACCTTTTCTTTGAAAACAGCACGAGGACCAGAATCAGCTTCGAGGTAGCGGCCAAAAGACTTAGCGCCGATGTAATCAACTTCGCCGCTGATACTTCTTCTGTCTCCAAGGGCGAATCACTCAAGGACACGGCTCAAACCCTTGAGGCAATTGGTGCTGACGCCATTGTTATTCGCCACCCTTTATCTGGAGCACCAAAGCTACTTGCCGAACAGGATTGGATTTCTGCGAGCGTAATCAACGCCGGAGACGGTGCTCACGAGCACCCAACACAGGCACTGCTCGACGCATTAACCATTCGCCAAGGGTTTGGTCTAACCCAAGACCTGGCTGGGCTCAATGTACTTATCGTCGGCGACATTCGCCACTCCAGGGTCGCTCGTTCAAACATCTTGCTGCTGAACCTCTTGGGTGCCAAGGTGACAGTTGCTGGCCCGGAGAGTCTGATCCCGGAGGGCGTAGCTGCAATGGGAGCACAGGTATCGCATTCCTTCGAGGAGGCGTTGGCTTCAAAGCCTGATGTGGTCATGATGCTCAGAGTTCAAAAGGAGCGTATGCAGGGAGAATTCTTTAGCTCGCCTGCCGATTACTCAAAGGCATGGGGCTTGGAGGGCGACCGGCTGGCGATGGTCGGGGCAAAGTCTTTGATCATGCACCCGGGTCCCATGAACCGAGGTTTCGAGATTTCGAGCCAGGCTGCGGATGACCCAAGGTCACTGGTGCTCAAGCAAGTTGCCAACGGTGTTGCAATCCGAATGGCCGTGCTGTATCGATGCCTGAGCGGAGAGTCACTATGAGTTCAACAGTTCTAAAGAACGTGACCTTGCCAAACGGCACCTCGGCTGATATCGAAATTGCTCATGGTCGTATCGAAAGCATTGGGAAGTCATCTGCTTCCGGCATCGACTGCTCCGGCCTAAGGGCTCTACCTGGTTTCGTGGATGTTCACACTCACCTCAGAGAGCCAGGATTCGAGGCCAGCGAGACCATCCACAGTGGATCTAGAAGTGCAGCTGCGGGTGGGTATACGGCAGTTCTGGCTATGGCTAACACCATGCCAGTCACCGACAACGCCAAGGTTGCTGACCTAATTTCAGACCTTGGTCAGAAGGCTGGATACGTTGAGGTGCAACCAATTGGTTCTGTGACCGTTGGGCTTGGTGGCCAGAAGCTTTCGGACATCGCAGGCCTTGCGGCCTCTAAGTCTCAGGTGCGGATGTTTAGCGATGATGGCGTTTGCGTCTTCGATAAGACATTGATGCGCGATGCGCTTATTGCGGTAAAGGCGTTTGGGGGAGTGATTGCCCAACACGCACAGGATCCAACACAAACGGTTGGCGCACAGATGAACTCGGGCTCGCTTGCAACTGAGCTTGGCTTGGCGGGATGGCCAGCAGACGCAGAGGAATCGATTATCAAGCGCGATGCCGAGCTTGCAGAGGCCACAGGTTCTCGTCTGCACATTTGCCACCTGACTACCGCTGGCGCAGTCGAGGTTGTCCGATGGGCAAAGAAGCGCGGGGTAGCAATTACTGCGGAGGTTACGCCTCACCACCTGATGCTGACCCAAGAGCTGGTTCGAAGCTATGACCCGGTTTACAAGGTCAACCCACCGCTGAGGACTCATGAGGACACACTTGCGCTTAGGGCTGCACTTCTCGATGGCACGATCGACGTTATTGGCACCGACCACGCTCCGCACTCGGCAGAAAAGAAAGAGTGCGAGTGGCAAAATGCCGCCTTTGGCATGGTTGGCCTAGAGCATGCCGCATCTGTTCTTCAAGAGGTTTTGATTGAGAACGGTGGCGACTGGGAGCACTTTGCGAAGATTCTGAGCACCAAGCCTGCAGAGATTGCTGGATTGAAGGACCAAGGAAGACTCGAAGTCGGGGCACAGGCGAACATTGCTCTAATCGATTCGAGCGCTAAGCGAGTGATCGCAAAGCAAACCAATTCCAAGAGTGTAAATAACCCGTTTGCCGGGGTAACTCTGCCTGGGCAAGTTGTTCATACGATCTACCAAGGAAGGTTCACGGTTTTGAACTCAGAAGTGCAGGTCCTCTCATGATTCGCGAAACCATTGGCTTCTTGATGCTCTCTCTTGTGGCCCTGATTGCACTCATAATTTGGCTAACTGTTCGTAACCGTCGCACCAAGCAAGAAGCCGCGATCCAGGCACCCCTGCCTGCGGCCAGCAGCGGTGAATTCGACACTTTTTACGTGGCGACCGTCTTTGAGGCTGACCCGCTTGAGAGAGTTTGGGCACACGGTTTTGCGATGCGTGGCAAAGCTCAACTTGGAGTTGACAAGGCCGGCGTATCAGTTCACCGGACTGGTGAGAGAAGCTTCCTTATTCCTGCCGGTTCCATCGAGACTGTCACAAAGGCCTCCGCAACGCTTGACAAGGGTGTCGAGCGAGACGGTCTAACCGTTGTTCATTGGTCTCTGGGTGACACCAAGGTCTTGACGAACTTCAGGTTCATCAGTCCGGAAACCCGCAAGCAATTTGAAGCAAAGATGTCGCAACTGATTGGAGCGCAAATTGGATAAGGCTTACTTAGTCCTCGAAAACGGAATGGTTTTCGAGGGAGAGAGTTATGGCGCGAAAGGCTTGAGCCTGGGTGAGTTGGTCTTTGCAACCGGCATGACCGGTTACCAAGAAACCATCACGGACCCTTCCTACGCAGGCCAAATTGTGGTCCAAACGGCGCCACACATTGGAATCGTCGGCACAAACGAACGTGATGAGGAATCCTCCCGTATCTGGGTCGCAGGTTACGTAGTTAGGGAGCCATCCAGAATCTCCAGCAACTTCCGCGCCGAGCGCGATCTAGTTCAAGACTTGATTGACCAGGGGATTGTCGGTATTTCAAACGTAGACACCAGAACAATCACCCTCCAGATCAGAGATGCGGGAGCCATGCGTGCCGGGATCTTCTCCGGCGAGGCGATCGCTTCTGAGGCACAGATGCTTGCGCAGGTTACGGCAGCTCCGGAGATGAAGGGTGCGAGTTTTAGCTCGCAGGTCACCACCGCGAAGCTTTACACCGTGCCGGCCGAAGGCACTCGCATAGGCAAGGTTGCGATCTTGGACCTTGGTATCAAGCGTTCGACTATCGAGCACTTGGCTGAACGTGGCCTTGAGGTTGAGGTTTACCCAGCCGATGTATCCGCAGAAAAGATCCTCTCGGGTAAGCCAGACGCCGTCTTCTTCTCAAATGGTCCAGGAGATCCTCAGGCAAGCGGCTCACAGGTCGAGCTACTTCGCGAAGTCCTCAAGCAGGGCATCCCGTTCTTCGGAATCTGCTTTGGCAATCAACTGCTTGGTCGTGCTCTTGGGTTTGAGACCTACAAGTTGGCTTTTGGGCACCGCGGTATCAACCAGCCAGTGATGCATGCCGAGACTGGTCGCGTTGAGGTAACCGCTCACAACCACGGATTCGCGGTTCGAATTGAAGGCGATGAACAGGATTCACCGCAAGGCTTCGGCAGGGTTCGAGTAAGTCACCGTGGGCTCAATGACCAGGTGGTTGAAGGTCTCGAGTGCCTCGACATCCCAGCCTTCTCAGTTCAGTACCACCCCGAAGCAGCTGCTGGCCCGCACGATAGCCACTACCTGTTCGACAAGTTTGTTCGCATGATCAAGGAGAACCACTAATGCCAAAGCGCAGTGATATAAAGTCCGTTTTGGTCATCGGTTCTGGGCCGATCGTCATCGGTCAGGCCTGTGAGTTTGACTACTCAGGCACCCAGGCCTGCCGCGTCTTGCAGGAGGAGGGGATCAGGGTCATACTGATCAACTCAAATCCTGCGACCATCATGACTGACCCTGACTTCGCGGATGCCACCTACGTGGAGCCAATCACGCCGGAGGTTATTGAGGCAATCATAGAGAAGGAGAAGCCAGATGCCATCCTTCCGACCCTCGGTGGTCAAACCGCTCTGAACGCCGCTATGGCTCTGCACGAGCGTGGCTCGCTGGAGAAGTATGGGGTCGAGCTGATTGGTGCCAATGTTGCAGCCATCAATGCCGGTGAGGATCGTCAGATTTTCAAGCAGCTCGTGCTTGATGCCGGAGCGGATGTTGCCAAGAGTGTCATTGCTCACAACCTTGATGAGGTTATGGCAGGCGCTGAGATCCTTGGTTACCCAATGGTGGTTCGTCCTTCCTTCACCATGGGTGGATTGGGATCAGGCTTTGCCTACAACGAGAGTGACCTAAGAAGAATCGCGGGAGCGGGTCTGCAGGCCTCTCCAACAACCGAGGTTCTGCTCGAAGAGTCGATCCTCGGCTGGAAAGAGTACGAGCTTGAGTTGATGCGTGACAAGCACGACAACACAGTTGTGGTTTGTTCGATCGAGAACTTTGACCCGGTTGGTGTTCACACCGGAGACTCGATTACGGTGGCCCCAGCGATGACACTTACCGATCGCGAGTATCAGAAGCTTCGCGACATCGGCATCGAAATCATTCGAGCAGTTGGCGTTGACACCGGTGGTTGCAACATCCAGTTCGCAGTTGACCCAGTCGATGGCCGAATCATCGTTATCGAGATGAACCCGAGAGTTTCACGCTCGTCCGCACTTGCATCTAAGGCGACCGGTTTCCCAATCGCCAAGATTGCGGCAAAGCTTGCCATCGGCTACACCTTGGACGAGATTCCTAACGACATCACTGGAGTTACTCCAGCCTCGTTTGAGCCAACCCTTGACTACATCGTGGTGAAGGCTCCGCGCTTCGCTTTCGAGAAGTTCCCAGCTGCTGACCCAACTTTGACCACCACCATGAAGAGTGTTGGTGAGGCAATGGCCATTGGCCGTACCTTTACCCAGGCTCTGCAAAAGGCCCTCAGGTCTTTGGAAAAGCGCGGCAGCTCATTCCACTGGGGTCCACAGGCCCTCACTAAAGATGAGCTTCTCGAGAAAACCAAAACCCCCACCGATGAGCGAGTTGTTCAACTGCAGCAGGCTCTTCGCTTAGGAGCAACCGCTGAGCAGGCATTTGATGCAACCAAGATCGATCCATGGTTTATTGATCAGATAGTTCTAATCAACGAGATTGCTTCCTGGCTAGGGGAGTTGCCTGCGCTGGACCGAGACTCGCTAAAGCGCGCCAAGCAGCATGGCTTCTCGGATGTGCAAATTGCCCAAATCAGAGGCCTCAGCGAAGCTGAGATTAGAGAGCTGCGCTACAGCCTTGACCTAAGACCAGTGTTCAAGACCGTTGACACCTGTGCCGGCGAGTTCCCAGCGCTGACCCCTTACCACTACAGCTCATACGAGCAGATGACCGAAGTAAGGCCATCTGATCGCAAGAAGGTAGTGATTCTGGGCTCCGGTCCTAACCGCATTGGCCAGGGTGTCGAGTTTGATTACAGCTGTGTTCACGCCGCATTTGCGCTGCGAGATGCAGGGTATGAAACCATCATGATCAACTGCAACCCTGAGACAGTTTCTACCGACTACGACACATCCGACAGGCTCTACTTTGAGCCACTGACCCTGGAAGACGTGCTGGAGGTCATCCACGCTGAATCAAAATCAGGTGAGCTACTTGGAGTTATGGTCCAGCTCGGTGGCCAGACCGCACTGGGACTTGCCAAGGGTCTAAAGTCATACGGCATTCCAATTCTTGGAACCACACCAGAGTCAATTGACCAGGCAGAAGAGCGTGGCCAGTTCCAACAGATTCTTGATGCAGCTGGACTACGAGCTCCCGCCAACGGCATTGCTATCAATCTTCCTGAGGCAGTAGCCGTTGCTAACCGCATTGGCTATCCAGTTTTGGTTAGACCTTCGTTCGTGCTCGGTGGCCGTGGCATGGAGATTGTCTATGACGAGGCAACCTTGCATGGTTACTTTGATCGCATTGCCAACCACGCCTTGGTAGATGCAGAGCACCCACTGCTGGTCGATCGATTCCTAGACGACGCGATTGAGATCGACATCGATGCACTATTCGATGGCGAGCAGCTGTTTGTCGGTGGTGTCATGGAGCACATCGAGGAAGCCGGTATTCACTCTGGCGACTCAAGCTGCACGCTGCCGCCAATTACTCTCAGTGAGACCCAGATCGATCGAGTTGCTAAAGCAACCGAGGAGATTGCTAGGGGATTGAACGTTAGAGGTCTACTGAACGTCCAGTTCGCACTGGCCTCTGATGTTCTTTACGTTCTAGAAGCAAACCCAAGAGCATCGAGAACCGTGCCGTTTGTTTCTAAGGCACTGGGAATCACCTTGGCCAAGGCAGCAGCATTGGTTATGGCCGGCTGGAGCATCGAGAAATTGATGGCCAAAGGTCACCTTCCAAAACAAGACGGTAGGCACCTTCCTGCCGGAACTCCAATCTCCGTGAAGGAAGCGGTGTTGCCATTCAAGCGATTCGCTACCAAGGATGGACGATTCGTGGACTCGCTTTTGGGGCCAGAGATGCGTTCAACCGGTGAGGTTATGGGCATCGATGTTGACTTCCCAACCGCTTTTGCCAAGAGCCAGGCTGGTGCTGGGTCTGCATTACCAGTTAGTGGAACTGTCTTTGTTTCGGTTGCTGACCGCGACAAGCCGCAGCTCTTGCTTCCGGTTCGAAGGCTCTCACAACTCGGCTACCGAATTCTGGCAACAGAAGGCACCGCCAAGATGCTCGGTCGACACGGCATCACTGCTGAAGCCGTAATTAAACACTCGAAAGCAACGGATGGTCAGCGCTCAATCGTTGACATGATCACCGCAGGTGAGGTGGATGTTGTGGTGAACACCCCAAGCGGTGCGGATGCGCGCATTGACGGCTATGAAATTAGAGCTGCAACTACTGCAGCCGATAAGCCAATCTTCACAACGGCCGCTCAGCTCAGTGCCGCAATTGGCTCCTTCGAGGTAATCCGAGAGGGCAAGTTCAAGGTGAAGCCGCTGCAGGAATACGCTCGTGAGCGAAAGGCGATGCTCGGTGGCTAAATTCTCAATCCGACTAAGCCAGGCTATGGCTGAGTTCTCTCCAATTTGCATAGGCATCGATCCTTCGGAGAGCGAACTGGACAATTGGGAATTGCCTGACTCTGCCGCGGGTGCCCGTGAATATGGTTTGCGAATCATTGACAGCGCTCAGGGCAAACTGGGCATCATCAAACCCCAGGTTGGCTTCTTTGAGCGATTTGGATCACTTGGCTATCAAACTCTCGAGGAAATCATTCGAGAGGCTAAGGACGCCGGCTTCATCGTCATCGCCGATGCTAAGCGTGGTGACATTGGCTCCACAATGCTCGGATACGCGGCGGCTTGGTTTGGCGATGATTCACCGCTGCGATCTGACGCTCTTACCGTTAGTGGCTATCTCGGACCAGAATCACTTCGCGAAACCCTGAACTATGCCCAGGATGTCGAAGGTGGATTGTTTATCCTGGCTGCAACCAGCAACCCAGAGGCTGCGCAACTGCAGCAGGCAGTGATTCAGGGCAGTACGGTTGCCAGCAACGTGCTGAGAGCTGCCAAAGAGATTGGGCAGGGCGAAATGGGAGTTGTCATCGGTGCAACGCAGAAACTCTCGGACTTTGGAATTGACGGCATAACCAAGGAGGATGTCGGCCTACCAATCCTTGCTCCTGGCTTTGGTGCACAAGGAGCACGTCTTGAGGATTTAGCCGTGACTTTTGGTGCCTCTGCGCACCGAGTCGTTGCTTCGATGTCTCGCGAGCTGACCAAGAATGGTCCTGAGCAGATTGCCAATCTGATTGATAAAGCAAAGGCAAAGCTATGAGTTTGGTTGTGCTGGCAGGACCTGCCGGGGTGGGCAAGGGCTCAATCGTGCGCTGGATTCTAGATAACAGCGACGAGTTCATGCTCTCGGTATCAGCCACCACTCGTGAGCCAAGGCCAGCCGAGATCGATGGGATTCACTACCACTTTGTTTCCCGAGAGACCTTTGAGAAGCTGGTTTCAGAGAGCGAAATGCTGGAGTGGGCTCAGGTTCACGGCAAGCACCTTTATGGCACTCCGCTGAATGAGCTAACTCGCGCTGAGGCCCAAGACAAGCACCTGCTGCTTGAAATAGACCTGCAGGGAGCGAGACAGGTTCGCGACAAGATTCCGCAGGCTGTGATGATTTTCATCAATCCGCCAAGCTTTGAGGAGCTCGAACGTAGGTTGAGATCCAGAGGAACCGAGACAGAAGAGCAAATACAAACTAGACTTGCGACAGCCCGCACAGAACTTGCAGCTGCGGGGGAGTTTGATTACCAACTAACCAATTTGGACCTAGAGGCATGTGCCCGTGAGGTCGTAGAATTGGTTCACAAAGCTGAAAGAGGATCATGAGCGACAAGCTTGAAGGAATTGTTTACCCACCAATCGATGAGTTGTTGGGGAAGGTCGGCTCTAACTACGAGCTAGTTATCTTCGCATCCAAGCGTGCCCGTCAGATCAACGAGTACTACAGCGCACTGCACGAGGGAAGCCTGTTCAACTACGTAGGCCCTTTGGTTGACTCTTCAATTGATGACAAGCCACTGAGCATCGCACTTCGCGAGGCTTACGAGGGCAAGCTCATCAAGAAGTCTTCAAACTAGTCAATTCTCATGCGCATTCTGCTTGGCATTACTGGCGGAATCGCAGCATACAAGGCCGCCAATCTGATTCGTGGCTTTAGCGAACTAGGTCACCAAGTAACCGTTCTCCCGACCGAGAATGCGCTTCGCTTTATTGGCACACCAACTCTTGAAGCCCTCAGCGGGCATGCCATCGAGACTGATATGTATCAGGATGTTGCCCAGGTTCGTCACGTTGAACTCGGTCAGCAGGCTGACCTGATTGTTATTGCTCCCGCCACAGCTTCATTTCTGGCCAGATTCGCCGCCGGTATTGCCGATGATTTGATGCTGAATGCAATCCTGGCTTCTAGCGCACCGGTTGTTGTTTGCCCTGCTATGCACACTGAGATGTGGGTCAATCAGGCAACCCAGGACAACGTAAAGACCCTTGAGTCTCGCGGCATCAGGGTCATGGAGCCGGCTTCAGGCAGGCTCACGGGAGACGACTCAGGTCCGGGACGACTTCCAGAGACCGAAGACATCATTGCCTTTGCCCTAAATGACCTAGTTCTAAGCGGTAAGCACGTGATTGTTACTGCCGGTGGCACCAGGGAGCCGATTGACGCCGTTCGATACATCGGAAACTCATCATCTGGCCGCATGGGAATTGAACTAGCCAAGGCCGCAAGAGATGCTGGCGCTAATGTGACTCTGATTGCCGCAAACATCGACCTGCCGCTGCCCAAGGGTGTTTATGTCACTCGAGTCAGCACGGTCGATGAGCTAGAGCTTGCGATGGACCGTGACTGTGACGTAATGATCATGGCCGCTGCGGTTTCGGACTTTAGAGTGCAGAACCCATTCCTTGGAAAGCTAAAGCGCTCCGAGGGATTGAACCTTGAGCTCACCCCAACAAAAGACCTGATTGCCAACTATGCAGCCAATCACCCAAAAGGTGTTCACATCGCTTTTGCGCTGGCGGAGGAAACCCAAGAGCGATTGATTGAAATTGCACGCGGCAAGCTCTGGGACAAGTCGGTAACCGCGGTCATCGGAAACTCTTTTGAAGCTCTAGGCAGTCCAGAAACCCTAGTTCAGTTCGTCACCAAGGACGATGCTGTCGAGCTATCCGGCAGCAAGACCGAAGTCAGCAAGGCCATCATCGGACTAGTTTCAAAGCTAAATGTTTAGTCAACAACTAAACTTTGTTGCATGACGCTACGCACTTTTACCTCTGAATCTGTAACAGAAGGTCACCCAGACAAAATCTGTGACCAAATCAGTGACACCATCCTCGACGCCATGCTCGAGCAAGATCCAGAGGCACGAGTAGCTGTCGAAACCCTTGTCACCACCGGGCTGGTCCACGTTGCCGGTGAAGTTACAACCAGCGGATACGTTGAAATTCCTCAACTGGTCCGTCAGAAGCTAATCGACATCGGATACAACTCATCTCAAATTGGCTTTGACGGCAACAGCTGTGGCGTATCGGTCTCAATCGGCGCTCAGTCACCTGACATTGCAGGTGGTGTGGACGACGCTTTGGAATCCAGGGCTGGGTCTGAGGACGAGGACAGCAAGCTGGGTGCCGGTGACCAGGGCATGATGTTTGGTTACGCAACCAATGAGACCAAAGTCTTGATGCCAACCCCAATCCTGCTTTCACACCGAATTACTGAGCGTCTAAGCATCGTCAGACGAGAACTCAACAACGGCTTGATTCGACCTGATGGCAAGGCTCAGGTATCGGTCAACTACGACGGAGTGGTCCCGGTTTCGATCGACACCGTTGTGCTTTCAACACAGCACCACCCGGACATCACCCAGGATGATCTTGCCAAGCTAATTTTTGACCAGGTGATTCAACCTGTACTGAGCGACTCCGGCTTGAGCACCGATGACACCAAGTACTTCATTAACCCCTCCGGACGATTCGTTATCGGTGGACCGCAGGGTGACGCCGGACTTACCGGTCGCAAGATCATTGTTGACACCTACGGTGGCATGGCCAGACATGGCGGTGGCGCATTCAGCGGCAAGGACCCATCTAAAGTGGACCGATCTGCCGCATACGCAATGCGCTGGGTTGCAAAGAACATTGTTGCTGCAGGTCTTGCGGACCGTGCTGAAATTCAAGTTGCCTACGCGATTGGTGTTGCTAAGCCGGTAGCACTTTTTGTGGAGACCTTCGGAACCGAGAAGGTTGACACCGTAAGCATCGAGCGAGCTGTTCAGAGGGTATTTGATCTCAGACCTGCTGCGATTATCCGAGAGCTTGACCTCAAGCGTCCGATCTATGCCAAGACGGCAGCTTATGGTCACTTTGGACGAGAGCTAGCGGAATTCACCTGGGAACGTACTGATCGTGCGGATGCCCTTCGCGAGGCAGCGGGTAGCTAAATGGCCAACTACGCGAGCGTAGTTGTTGAGTCCGATCTACTTCAGCTGGACAGGGAGTTTGACTTTCTCGTTCCAGAGAATCTTTCAAAGATTATTGCCGTTGGCCAGCGGGTCAAGTTTCAACTCGGACGCACCAAGAAGCTGGCCACGGGTTTCGTCTCAGGCCTGCCAGCTCAAAGTTCATTTGCGACATCTGAGCTAGCAGAAATAGTTGATGAGGCTGCAGTCGTTACTCCTGAAATAATTACGTTGGCACGAGCCGTTGCCAATCGCCAGGCAGTTGCTTTGGGCGAGATTCTTCAACAAGCAGTTGTAGAGCACATGCCGAGAATCGAGAAACCCGAGGTTCTCCCTGTCACTTTTTCCAGTCCTGGAATTCCCCAAATCCCTGGGCTAGCCGACATCCCAGAACGTTGCGCAGTTCTCACCTCTGCCCGCTCAATCACATTTGAATCGCAGCGCTATCCAGATTGGAGCTGGCTCTTTCTCAAGGTCGCTCTTGAGAGTTTCCAAAAGGGCAAGTCAACGATTCTGGTGCTACCAGAGCGAGATCAAATCACGCAGCTCTCGGATCTCTTCAAGGCCATGGGCTTGGGGGAGGCCATCTCTACATGGCTACCGGGGGCTAAAAAGTCTGAGCGTTTCACTTCTTTTCACAGGGTCTTGAACCAGGAAATCTCGATAGTGATAGGTAGCCGTTCGGCTATTTATGCTCCGGTTAGAAATCTCGGCCACATCGCAGTGTTTGATGATGGCGATGAATCGCTTCGAGAGCAGGGTTCGCCATATACACACGTCCGAGAGATCGCCTTGATGAGAGCGACAGCTGGCATTGGAATTCTCTTCGCAGCTAACTATCGATCCCTTGAGATTCAGCGACTAGTCGAGATCGGCTATCTAAAAGACCTTTCCGTTCAACTTCCCCCGGCGAGAATCTCGTTCTCTCCGCCAGCCCAAAGGTTAGATGCATCAAGCTTCAAGCTGATCCGTGACGCTCTAGAAATTGGTCCTGTCCTAGTTCTCATCCCTCGCAAGGGAAACTCCGCGACCGTTTACTGTGCAGGTTGCGATGAACGCCTTGTTTGCCTGAACTGCAAAGGGCCGATTTGGGAGACCGAGAAAGGCGAATACCGCTGCAGAGTTTGCCAGGGGATTAGTCACAGTTGCGCCAAGTGTGGATCATCAAAATTGCGCAGGGGACGAACCGGTAGCACCAGAACAGCAGCAGAGTTCGGCAAAGCCTTCCCAGGTATGACGGTCTCTGAGTTCACCTCAGACACCAAGGTCACCGCGGTCAAGAAGAACAAGCACCTAGTGCTAGCAACTCCAGGTTCTGCTCCAAGAGTCACGGGCGGCTATGCGGCACTACTGATTTTGGATTCTGACGTCTGGTTATCCATGCCAAACCTCAGGGCGGAACAAAGTGCAATCAGGGACTGGATGGAAGCGATTGAGCTGCTGTCAGATTCGGGAAGAGCTCACATCGCTGGACTGGATTCAGATCTAGGTCAGGCAATTTCTCTTGGGCAGCACCGCGAACTGGCTTCAACCGGATTCCGTGAGGTGAACTCACTCTCCCTGCCACCGGCGGCACGAGTCGCGACTTTGGAGGGAACTCAGGAGACTATTAGTCAGGCACTTGAGTTGGTGATAAAACTAGGCGCTGTGGTGCTTAGAAGCAACTTGGCTGAAGAGGCATCTGCCTTGATTCGATTCAGCTACAGCCAAGGAGCTGAAGTCTCCGCTAGCCTCAAAGCCTTGGCCCTGAAAACCAACGCGCGATTGGTTGGAGCCAATAAGCGAAGAGGTCTCAGAATCGTCATGGATGACCCGGGAGCGCTGTAGGTGGTTTCAGAATGAAGATGATTTTTGCCGGCACACCAGAGAATGCTGCACTGGGACTCGAGCTTGTTTCAAAGCACCACGAGGTCGTACTCGTCATCACTAGGACTGACGCGGAGGTTGGAAGAAAGCGGGTGTTCACCCCTTCACCGGTTGCTCAGCGGGCACAGGAGCTTGGCTTGCCGGTTCTGAAAGCAAATCGCATTGGCGAGATGGAGAAGGCTGCAATCTCCGCTGCAAAAGCAGAAGTGGCTTTAGTTATTGCCTTCGGAAGCCTAATCCCGCAGAGTGCTCTAGACCTGCTTCCGTGGTGGAACATTCACTTCAGCCTGCTGCCGCTGTGGCGCGGTGCTTCACCGCTTCAGCAGTCGATTCGATCTGGGGGAGTAGGGGCAGGAGTCACCCTCTTTGAGCTAGATGCAGGCATGGATACGGGGCCTGTAATCTCTCAACTTGCCATCCAGCCAGGTGAAAACGAGACCACAGGGCAGGCTCTATCTAGGTTCACTGAAGCAGGAATTCAGCTATTCAATGCTGCGGTTGCCACCATGCCAAAGGCCACCGCCCAGCAGGGTGAGCCAACCTACGCACCAAAACTAGACCGCGCTGCAGCTCGACTTGATTTATCGCTAAATGCACTCGACGTCCACCGCGCAGTGATGGCATTCAACCCGGAGCCGATGGCTTGGTCCGAACTAGATGGCAATCCGATTCGAATCTTAGAAACCAAATCCCTTGGAGCGACATGTTGGGTTGAGCAAGACCTCCAATTAGGTCGTGTGTCCAAATCTGGCGACCGCATCTTGCTTGAGTGCGGAGAAGGTTCTCAACTTGAGTTGACGCAGATCCAACCGGCAGGGAAGCAACCCATGCAGGCATCGGACTGGTTCCGAGGTTTGGGCAAGGAGGTTCGACTTGCCTAATCCAAGAATGGTCGCGATAGATCTACTTGCTCGCGTTGCAGACAGCGACAGCTACATCAATCTGCTGCTGCCGAGTTTTCTAACCAAGGCTCAGGTGCCAGATAGTGATCGTGGCCTAATCCAAGAACTCAGCTATGGCACGCTTCGCTGGCAGCTGCAGTACGACACTTTCATTGATCACTTCACCGCAGGCAAAGTGCTATCTCCCAAGCTACGCATCGCTATCAGATTGGGCATGCACCAGTTGTTCAGGATGCGGGTTCCCGCTCACGCGGCCATTCACGAAACAGTTGAACTTGTGAAGATCTTTGAGCGAAGCGCTGCTGGAATGGCCAACGCGGTACTGCGAAATGCAGATCGAGCCGGATTTGAGAACCTACTTGCCGAGTGCATTGCCGGCAAGCGTCTCGAGGAATCCCTGGCCATTCGATATTCACACCCAACTTGGGTCGTCAGCGCCCTCAGGAGCGCGCTCGAGCTCGATGGGAAGCAGGATCAGCTAGAGCAGCTGCTGGAGGCAAACAATGAGACTCCAACGGTCAATCTTGCTGCGTTGCCATACACAGAGGCTGCTGAGTTTCTCGCCGCGGAGGGGCTTGAACCCGGAGGAGCGGCTCCAACTGCCTTCTTGGCACAAGGTAACCCAGAGGCATACCTAGCAACCCCTGGAGTTAGGGTTCAAGATCAGGGATCGCAGCTTGTAGCGCTGGCACTTTTGGATGTGGCGGATAAGTCTGGTCGTTGGCTAGATATGTGCGCGGGTCCCGGCGGAAAGGCTGCAATGTTGCAGGCGGGTATCTCACAAGCTGGTGGAATTCTTGACTGCTTAGAGCCGATACCCAACCGCGCTGATTTGGTTAGAGGTGCACTAAATCCAAACCTTCAAGCCAATGTCAAGGTGGGCTTCGGCCAAGATGCGAAAGCAAACTTCTATGACGCGGTTCTGCTGGATGCTCCATGCTCAGGCTTGGGGTCAGTTCGCAGAAAGCCAGAGTCACGCTGGCGCAAGACCACGGACCAGCTCTCAGGTCTCACCAAGACCCAGGCGGAGCTTCTAGGCGCGGCAACCAACTCCCTGAAATCCGGGGGGTTCCTGCTGTATTCAACCTGCTCGCCGTTGGTGATAGAAACCAATACGCAAATCAAGCAACTTTTAGATACTCACCCAGAACTCGAATTGGTGAATGCAAATGAAGTGCTGAACAAGATCTCTCCAGCTCTTCAGATGTCCACCAATCGTAAGACGGCTCAGCTCTGGACACACCTACACGCCACCGATGCGATGTTTATTGCAATCCTTCGTAAGAAGTAAGCTCGCAGCATGAAGATTCACCCATCGATTCTGAGCGCAGACTTCGCCAATCTGGAGTCTGAGCTTGCGACCATTTCAGAGGCAGATGCCGCTCACGTCGATGTAATGGACAATCACTTTGTCCCAAACCTGACTTTGGGTTTGCCCATTGTTCAGAGACTCTTTGAAGTGTCAAAACTTCCGCTTGATATTCACCTGATGATCGAAGACCCTGATCGCTGGGCACCTGCCTATGCAGAAGTTGGTTGCGATTCGGTCACCTTCCACCTAGAGGCGGCAAAAGATCCGGTAGCGCTCGCGAGGAGAATCCGTGAGATTGGCTCCAAAGCAGCGATTGCAATCAAACCGAATACGCCCTTCTCCGAAGTTCAGGATTTGCTTGGCGAGATTGACATGCTGCTGGTCATGACCGTAGAGCCTGGATTTGGCGGGCAAAAGCTCATTCCAGAGACAGTTGCAAAAGTTAGTCAGGCTAGAACAGCGCTTCAAGCTCGAGGCTTGACCATCGGTATCCAGGTTGATGGCGGCGTAACTGAATCAAACATTCACCAACTTGCCGAGGCCGGCGCGGATGTGTTTGTGGCGGGAAGCGCTGTTTTTAACACCGAGAATCGCAACCTAGAGATAGCCAAGCTCCGGAATCTATCCCGCATTCACTAGCTCTGGGGCGGTAACCTAGAGTCATGAAATCCTTTGACCAGCTCTTTGAAGAGCTAAATGCTCGTAATTTGGAACGGCCGCTTGGCTCGCGATCTACTGAATTGCTTGAGCAGGGGGTTCATGCAATTGGCAAAAAAGTTGTCGAGGAAGCGGCGGAAGTATGGATGGCTGCCGAACACGAATCTGACGAACAACTAGCTCTCGAAGCTTCACAACTTATCTATCACCTGCAGTTGATTCTGATTGCCAGGGGTATTCCGCTATCAAAAGTTGAGGAGCAGCTCTAATGCTTAAAGTCGCAGTCCCAAACAAGGGGATCCTCTCTGACTCAGCGATTTCAATGCTGAAAGAAGCCGGCTACGCGGTGCGCCGCGATTCGGCTGAACTTCACCTGGTTGACGAACTAAACCAAATTGAGTTTTTCTACCTACGCCCAAGAGACATCGCAACTTACGTTGGCTCAGGATCGCTGGATGTTGGCCTCACCGGATTAGACCTGCTAAAGGATGCACAATCTAAGGCTGATGAGGTTGAAGATTTAGGCTTCGCATCTTCGACCTTTAGATTTGCCGCTCCTGTGGAAGCGGGATTCACCAAGGTCTCTGATCTGCACGGCAAGCGTCTTGCCACTGCATATCCACACCTAATCGCGGACTACCTCTCCGAGCACGGGATTGTGGCGGAGATCGTCAAGCTTGATGGTGCCGTGGAGTCCGCGGTGAAGCTAGGTGTGGCCGATGCAGTTGCAGATGTGGTTTCCACCGGAAACACCCTTCGCAAGGCCGGCTTGGCCATCTTTGGTCCAGTCATTCTCAAGTCCACAGCCCGACTCATTTGCGCTCCTGGCAAATCCGGGGAGGCTGCCAAGCTGCTCAGACGTCTGCAGGGCGTGATCGTTGCCCGCGAGTACGTGATCTTTGATTACGACTGCCCTGTTAATCTCGTCGAAGCTGCGAGCAAGCTGACCCCTGGCATTGAGTCTCCGACGATCTCTCCACTGGCGGACAAGAACTGGGTGGCAGTGCGTGCTCTGGTAAAGGCCGATCAAACTAACCAGATCATGGACCAGCTCTATGAGGTAGGCGCTCGTGCAATCTTGGTTAGTGCCATCCACGCCGCGAGAATCTAGTGCCGACAATCCGAGTCATCCCTTGTCTTGACGTAGCCGATGGGCGTGTGGTCAAGGGTGTGAACTTTGAGAACCTGAGGGACTCAGGTGATCCGGTTGAACTCGCCAATAGTTACTACCTGCAAGGCGCTGACGAAATCACTTTTTTGGACGTGGCAGCCACAAATGAAAATCGCGGCACCACGATGGAGATGGTCACTAGGTGTGCCGAGCAGGTCTTTATCCCGCTGACAGTTGGCGGGGGAGTTCGCGAAGTAGAGGATGTTTCTCGCCTGCTTGCAAGCGGTGCCGACAAGGTCTCTGTGGGCTCGGCAGGAATTCGAAGACCAGCACTACTTTCCGAAATCGCCAAAGAGTATGGCGACCAGGTCTTGGTGATTTCGCTCGATCTCAAAAGAGCGGCCACGGAATCCGGTTTTGGAGTCACATTGAACGGCGGCAGAGAGCTAACCGATCTAGATGCGCTCGAGTGGATCAAGCAGGTCCAGGACCTAGGTGCTGGAGAGCTTTTGGTAAACAGCATCGACGCAGATGGGACACGCGACGGTTTCGATTTGGAACTGATCGAACTGGTCAAGGAAATCTCGCACGTCCCACTAATTGCCTCTGGCGGAGCTGGAAAGCTGGAGCATTTCGTCTCGGCTGCAAAATCAGGTGCCGATGCAGTGCTTGCCGCGAGCGTTTTTCACGAGGGTTTGTTTACGATTTCAGATGTGAAGCAAGCCATGAGGGCCGCTGGATTGGAAGTTCGATGAGATCGCTTGATCTATCCAAAGTAAACTTCGATAGCCAGGGATTGGTTCCTGTGATCACTCAGGACGCAACGACCAAGGCAGTTCTTATGCTCGCCTATGCCAACAGGGAGACCCTCGCAGAGACTCTAGAGATTGGCAAGATGGTCTATTTCTCTCGTTCGAGAAACCAGCGTTGGCTCAAGGGTGAAACCTCTGGAAACTACCAACAGGTGGTTAGCCTTAGTTTGGACTGCGACGGCGATACCGTTTTGGCGCTAGTCACGTCGGTCGGACCGGCTTGCCACAATGGCACCACAACTTGTTTTGAGGAGGAGCAGTGCTAACCCTTGAGCAGGTGCGCGAACTCTCGAAGAGCTACAACGTAATTCCGATCAGCAAGCGACTGTTTGCAGGAACCGAAACCCCGCTCGGAATCTACCAAAAGCTCTGCGACCAAAGACCAAACACTTTCCTTCTGGAGTCAGCTGAGCAGGGCGTTTGGGGAAGATACTCGTTCATCGGCGTTAGGTCCAGGGGACAGCTGGTTGCGACCGAGCAAGAGGTCCAGTGGCTTTCGGAGCACCCAGCGCTCCCGGTAGGCGAACTGCCGGCAGATCCACTTGATGCATTAGAAGCCTTGCAATCGAGTTGGCATTCAGCGCCAGTGGACTTCCCACTTAGTTCCGGCTTGGTTGGATTCGTGAGCTGGGGCGCAGTCAATCTGCTCGAGAAACTTCCCAAGGCAAAGTCGCCTGATTACGAAGTGCCGCTATTGGCGTTCAATCAATTCAGCCAGCTGATTGTGATGGACCACCTAAGTGCAGAACTGCTGCTAGTTGGAGTCGTCTTCGCAGATGGTACCGACCTTGAAATCAGCTACCAACAGGTGCTTGCAGAAATGGCTGAGGCGGAAGCAACTCTTAGGCAGCCCACTCCGGCGTTGATATCAGAACCGAAGTGGCCAGAGCCAGTCTTTGAGAAGAGAACCGAAGCGAGCGAGTTTTTAGCTCAGGTAGAAAAGGCAAAGCACCACGTTCGTTTAGGGGATGTCTTCCAGGTTGTGCTTTCGCAGCGTTTTGACCAAAAGGTTGAAGTCGATGCCATTGAGGTTTACCGAGCTTTGCGCGCACTGAACCCAAGCCCATACATGTACTTGACTCGCTGGCAAGACCAGGGCGGCGATTTCACAATCGTTGGATCAAGTCCCGAGGCCTTGGTAAAGGTTGCAGATGGCAAGGCGATCATGCACCCGATTGCAGGATCTAGGCCTAGAGGGTCTGACACCTCCTCAGATGTTCGTTTGGCAGAAGAACTACTTGCCGATGCCAAGGAGCAGAGCGAGCACCTAATGCTTGTCGACCTTGCTAGAAATGACCTACTGAAGGTCTGTGAGCCTGCTAGCTTGCAGGTCACAGAATTCATGCAGATTCATCGCTTCAGCCACATCATGCACCTGGTCTCCACGGTTGAGGGAGTTCTTCGACCTGACCAGGGACCGGTCTCAGCCCTACGCGCCACATTCCCAGCTGGGACGCTTTCCGGTGCGCCAAAACCTCGAGCGCTAGAGATTATTCATGACCTCGAGCCAAGCTACCGCGGCCTATTTGGTGGGGTAGTTGGTTACTTTGACTTCAGAGGTAACTCAGACCTCGCTATCGCCATTAGAACAGCGTTTATTCGAGACGGGGTTGCCCGAATCCAAGCAGGTGCCGGAATCGTGCTGGACTCAAATCCAGAGAGCGAATATGCCGAGACTCGCGCTAAGGCAGCAGTGATGCTCAAGGCGATAGCTGCAGCGAATGCGATGGGTCATGCGCTCTAGAACATCTCTTTCGGCTCTAGCAATCGCCATTTGGTGGGTGTTTGTGAATTTGCCGTGGCTAGTGGTCGGTGAGACAGAATTCACCGGCGGCCAGCTAATCCCGGTCTTGAACCTATTGCCCGCCATTGCTCTGACCGCGCTGTTTATCTCCATATATGGAAAACTGCGAAAGACATTACTGATCGCAGTTACCTTGGTGCTAGCCGGTGGTCTATTCGTGAGCCTGGTTTCTGACCTAAACATCAGCGCAGTGGTCATCTCCGAGCTAGAACGACTTAGCGGAATCCTGAACCCAGAATCTCATGAGGCGGGTGTGAAGGTAGCCGAGTCCTGGGCTAAGTTTGCGTCTATAGGACTCAATTCCCTAGCGATCTTGGTGACTCTTATGAGCCTTCGAGGGAAGTCATCACCGGCTAATCGCGAAAGTTCAGAACCAGAAGCGCAGGACAACCGCTCGCTTTGGGATGAACAGAGCTGATGCTTGCTAGAATTCACTAGTCGAAAGAGAACAACATGTCACAGAACTCAACTGATCCTGGCCACGGAAACTCGGTAGCGTCTTGGACCACCGTCATCATCATCCTGGTTGCTTTTAGCATCGGTACGTTGTTCTTCTGGCTTGACAATGCGGCAGTTGTCTGGGCTTCTGCTGGTCTTGCAGCAATTGCACCCGCAGTTGGTTGGTTCCTAAAGCGCGCTGGCTACGGCGTTGGCGGCAAGCACACCAAAGCGCACTAGTGCTGAATCAACTCTTTGACGCAGCCCTGAAAGCATCTCAAAGACGAGAGCAGACTATTTCCGAGCAAGACTTGCTCGACAAGATCACAGCAACCCCAACACCAATTGACGTTTACGCTGCTCTTTCAAAGTCATCACACATCAAGTTGATTGCTGAAATCAAAAGACGCAGCCCTTCAAGAGGCTTCCTAGCGGACATCCCATCAGCGGCAGCTCAGGCCGAGCTTTATCAAGAATCTGGAGCTCACGCGATTTCTGTTCTGACCGAAGAGTCAGGATTTGGGGGAAAGCTAGAAGATCTGGTGGACGCCAGAACCAAGACCTCCATCCCGCTTTTGCGCAAAGATTTCATTAGCACTGAGTATCAGATTCTGGAGGCGCGTGCAGCGGGGGCGGACTTCGTGCTGCTCATTCTCGCTTGGCTGCCCGAGCAGCGTTTCCGTGAACTCTACGAATTCGCTGACGCTCTTGGATTGGGAGTGCTTGTTGAGACCCACACGCTCGCTGAAATTGAAATTGCCAACCAAGCCGGTTCAAAGCTGATTGGAATCAACACCAGAGACCTGCAGACTTTCAAGACAGATCTTGGACTATTCGAGCAGATGGCAAATGCGCTTGATGACAAGGCCATCAAGGTGGCTGAATCTTCAGTCAAGACTGTGGCTGATGTGGTGCGCTATCGCAATGCTGGGGCGGATGTTGCATTGGTCGGCGAGGCGCTTGTCACATCGGATCCTGCGATATTGATTCCACAGTTCACAAGTGTTGCTTAGGATTTAGGGCATGCAAACAAATCTTCGCGCTCAGGCTGGACCGTACTTTGGTGAGTTCGGCGGGAGATTTGTCGCGGAACCCCTAATTGCCGCTTTGGATGAACTCGAAGCTACCTATCTAGCGGCAAAGGCTGACCCAAGTTTTCAGGCCGAGCTCGATGAGCTTCACCGCACCTACACCGGACGCCCTTCAATAATCACCGAAGCACAGCGCTTCGCTGCGCAGTTTGGAGATCTGAGGATCTTCCTTAAGCGTGAAGACCTAAACCACACCGGTAGTCACAAGATCAACAACGTTATGGGACAAGCGCTGCTTGCTAAGCGCATGGGCAAAAAGCGAATCATCGCTGAGACCGGTGCTGGTCAGCACGGTGTTGCCAGTGCGACAGCCGCCGCATACTTTGGCCTTGACTGCGTGGTCTACATGGGTGAGGTAGACACCGAGCGCCAGGCACTAAACGTTGCTCGAATGAAGCTTCTCGGTGCGCAGGTCATTCCGGTAACCACTGGTTCAAGAACTTTGAAGGACGCTATCAACGAGGCACTGCGTGATTGGGTTGCAAACGTTGATAGCACTCACTATCTGCTTGGCACCGTCGCCGGACCGCACCCTTTCCCAACTATGGTCAGGGACTTCCACTCGGTCATCGGCATCGAAGCAAGAGCCCAGATGTTGGAACTCACCGGTAGGTTGCCAGATGCTGTTGCGGCTTGCATCGGTGGTGGTTCAAATGCGATTGGTATTTTCCACCCATTCCTGGATGACCAAGAAGTCGCCCTATGGGGCTTTGAGGCAGCAGGCGATGGCATTGATACGCCGAAGCACGCCGCCACGCTCTCAAAGGGCCGCCCAGGCGTTTTGCACGGCGCGAGCTCCTACATGCTCCAAGATGAAGATGGACAGACCATGGAGTCACACTCGATTTCAGCAGGATTGGACTACCCGGGTGTAGGTCCTGAGCACTCTTGGTTGAAGGACTTGGGTCGAGCCAACTACTTTGGCATCAGCGATGCAGAGGCAATGGACGCGATGCGACTGCTTTCGCAAACCGAAGGAATCATTCCAGCCATCGAAACCGCACATGCTCTTGCAGGTATCAAGCACCTATCCACTGTTTTGCCGGCTGGAGCTCACATCTTGGTCAACCTTTCGGGGCGTGGTGACAAGGACATGGAAACTGCAGGTCGCTACTTTGGATTGCTGGGGGACAAGTGAGCATCACAAACGAAGTCCTGGAGAGAAACAAACTTTCCGGTCGCGGCACCTTGGTGGGTTACTACCCAGCCGGCTACCCAACCAAGCAGGACAGCATTGAATCGCTTGTGGCAATGGCCGAGAACGGCTGCGACATTCTGGAAATTGGAGTGCCTTACAGCGATCCGGTGATGGACGGATTGGTTATTCAGCAGGCCACGGAAGAGGCCATCGCTAATGGCTTTAAGCTGCGCGATCTTTTCGAGATCATCAAGGGCGTGCGCGAGAAGGTGGACACTCCACTATTGGTAATGAGCTACTGGAACCCAGTGCTTTCCTACGGCGTTGAAAGATTCAGTGAGAGTTTGGTGGACGCAGGCGCACAGGGCATGATCACTCCCGACCTGATTCCGGATGAGGCCAAGGACTGGATCGAGCTATCTGAAGAGCACGGGCTGGACCGAGTCTTTTTGGTAGCACCATCCAGTTCAGATGCCAGAGTTCAAAACAACTCAAAATCTTCAAAGGGTTTCGTCTACTCGGTTTCCACCATGGGCATCACCGGCGAGAGAGCGGAACTAGATCGACTAGCAAGGTCGGTTGTTTCCCGTGTTAAGTCAATGGGAGAAACACCAACCTGCGTTGGCGTTGGAATCTCGACCGCTGACCAAGTTCGTGAAGTGAACAGCTATGCCGATGGAGCGATTGTCGGAACCGCATTTGTGAAGGCCTACCAGCAGGATGGTCTTCCAGGATTGATTGCCAAGACTAAAGAGCTTGCCGGCGGATTAGGATAGCCCAGTGAATTTTCTAACCAGCATTCCCTCTCCAGAGATCAGCTTCATCGACCTTGGTCCGCTTCGCATTCACTTCTACGCACTGTTTATCCTCAGCGGCATTGTGGTTGCCTCATGGCTGGCGGACAGAAGACTGCACGCACGCGGAGCCGAGCGCGGCTTGTTTCTTGACATCGCGCTTTGGGCTGTTCCAGCCGGAATCATCGGTGGCCGTTTTTACCACGTGATCACCCACCCACGCGATTACTTCTTCGAGGGTGCTGATCCGCTGGCCGTCTTCCGCATCTGGGAAGGTGGCATGGCCATCTACGGTGCTCTGCTGTTTGGTGCTATTGGTGTTTGGTATGGGGCAAAGCAGGCTGGATTAACCTTCTGGTCGGTTGCAGATGCTGTTGCACCGGGACTTCTGATTGCTCAGGGTATTGGTCGCCTGGGAAATTACTTCAACCAAGAACTCTTTGGTCTTCCGACCGATTTGCCTTGGGCGCTGGAGATTCCTTCCTACAACCCTGCATACCCTGCAGGATTGCCGGAGGGGCTGACTTTCCACCCGACTTTCCTATACGAAATGATCTGGAACCTAGCAGCAGCTGGGCTATTGATTTACCTTGGCAAGCGCTTCACGCTGCAGTGGGGCAAGCAGCTAGCGGTCTACTTCATTCTTTATTCGACCGGACGACTTTGGATAGAAAGTATCCGAATTGACCCGAGTGAGATTATTCTTGGACTACGAGTAAATATCTGGTCAGCGTTGATCGGAATTGCCATCGGAGTGACCCTCCTGATCGTTCAGTCCCGCCGCCACCCCGGCCTAGAACCGAGCATCTGGCTAGAAGGCCGTGAGCCTGTCGCGGAACCGGTCAAGAAACCGCGCAAGACAGCGAAAGAGCCAAAAGAAAACTAGTTTTTGCCACCTGGGCCGAAGATGTCCCTTTTGATTTATCGATAGGAGACACGCATGCCGGGTATCAGCCCATTCCAGCGCTTCAACGCTGGTCCTTCTGCGCAGGGACTTTACGACCCAAGCGCTGAGAAGGATGCTTGTGGGCTTGCCATGGTTGCGACCTTGCGAGGAACTCCAGGACACGACATTGTCGACATGGCGCTTTCTTCGCTTCGAAACCTTGAACACCGTGGTGCGGTTGGTTCTGACGCCGGCACCGGCGATGGCGCGGGAATCCTGACTCAGATTCCAGATCGTTTTTTCAGGAAAGTACTTTCCTTCGAACTGCCAAATAAGGGCAGCTACGGCGCTGGTTTGGTTTTCCTTTCTGAAAAGGAAGCGGTCAAGGATAAAGAGCAGTTCGCAAAGATTGCTAAAGAAGAACAGCTTGAGGTGTTGGGCTGGAGAACTCCGCCAACTAGGCCTGAGGTCCTAGGTGACCTCGCCAAGGCTGCGATGCCACTTATCGAACAGGTCTTTGTTTCCGCCGTTGACCAGGCCAAGGATCTTGAACTAGAGCGTCGCTTGTTCCGTCTTCGCAAGCGAAGCGAACGGGAGATCGGCATCTACCACCCATCGCTTTCGATGCGGACCATGGTTTACAAGGGCATGGTTACCACTTTGCAGTTGGAGCCGTTCTACCCGGATCTTTCTGACCCTGATTTTGAATCGCAGTTAGCGCTAGTTCACTCACGCTTCTCAACTAATACTTTCCCGTCTTGGCCACTTGCTCACCCATTCCGATTTATTGCCCACAACGGCGAGATCAACACCGTAAAGGGAAACGCAAACTGGATGAAGGCGCGCGAGTCTCAGCTCAAAAGCGACAAGCTTGGAAACATCGAGCAGCTAAAGCCGATTGTTAGCCCTGGCGCATCTGACTCGGCAACCTTCGATGAGGTCTTGGAACTGCTTGTGCTCTCTGGACGCTCGCTCCCGCACGCCATGATGATGATGATTCCGGGAGCCTGGGAGAAGCAGCTAGACCTAGACCCACAGCTCAGGGACTTCTTCGAGTATCACTCGATGATCATGGAACCTTGGGATGGACCAGCTGCAGTGGTCTTCACCGACGGCACCTTGGTTGGTGCAACCTTGGACCGAAACGGTCTTCGCCCTGGTCGCTTTGTGGTCACCGAGGATGGCTTCATAATCTTGGCTTCTGAGATCGGTGTTGCAGACATCCCGGTCGAGAAGATCGTCCGAAAGGGCAGACTGCAGCCAGGCAAGATGTTCTTGATCGACACCGCATCTGGCCAGATCATCGAAGATGAGCAGATCAAGAGCGAGGCTGCCGCTTCTCAGCCATGGGGTACCTGGCTTGAAGAAAACATGATCAACCTGCGTGATCTGCCGGAGCGCGAACACGTTCGCTACTCGAGCTCATCGGTAAATCGCAGACAGCGTGTCTTTGGCTACACCGAGGAAGACTTAAAAGAATTCATTGCCCCGATGGCACGTTCTGGCCAAGAGCCAATTGGGGCGATGGGCACTGACACTCCAATTGCTGCCATCTCGCAGCACTCGAGATTGCTATTTGACTACTTCACGCAGCAGTTTGCTCAAGTAACCAATCCGCCACTGGATGCCATTCGCGAGGAAGTCGTCACATCGATGTCCGCATCGATTGGCCCAGTTCTGAACCTGCTGGATGCTACCCCTGAGCATGCCAAGCAGCTGGTGATGGATTTCCCGATTTTGACCAACGATGAGATTGCTCGAATCAAGCACATCGACAAGGCAAACAACATTGGTAAGGCAGTAACGATCTCCGCGCTTTACCGAGTTGACAATGGGGCAGAGTCCCTAGAAGACCGCCTTGCGGAAATGGCCACCGAGGTTGATGAGGCAATCGAAGCTGGAGCGACATTTGTCATCATCAGCGACCGTGACTCTAACCGTGAGCTCGCTCCAATTCCTTCGCTACTTGCTCTTAGCAGCGTGCACCACCACTTGATTCGCAAAGGAACTCGACTGCAGGTTGGTTTGGTTGTGGAGTGTGGTGATGCCAGGGACGTCCACCACGTTGCGACCCTGATCGGCTATGGCGCAGCTGCTATCAACCCATACCTGGCTCTTGAGACCGCCGAGGACCTTGTGGTCAAGGGCTTGATCACTGGAATCACTCCGGAGCGCTCCAGCAAGAACATGGTCAAAGCGCTCGGTAAGGGCATCCTGAAGATCATGTCCAAGATGGGTATCTCAACGGTTGCCTCCTACGGCGGAGCACAGTGTTTTGAGGCGATTGGTCTAAGCCAAGAGTTGGTCGACAAGTACTTCACCGGAACCACCACCAAACTTGGCGGTGTTGGTCTAGAGATCCTGCACCAAGAGATTGAGAAGCGTCACCGCGCTGCATATCCAATCGAGGGTGCATCCAAGATCCACCTTCCACTGGAAGTTGGTGGGGAAATGAAGTGGCGCCGCGAAGGACCACCTCACCTTTTCAACCCCGAGACAATCTTCAAGCTGCAGCACTCCACCAAGCAAAAGCGCTACGACATCTTCAAGGAATACACCCACGCGGTTGATGACCAGTCCGAGCGACTTATGACCATTCGTGGTTTGTTCGCATTCAAGAACGGTGTCCGTCCATCAATCCCTATCGAAGAGGTTGAGCCGGTCTCTGAGATTGTGAAGCGCTTCTCCACTGGAGCAATGTCGATGGGTGCGATATCACCTGAGGCCCACGAGGTACTCGCGATTGCGATGAACCGACTAGGTGCGAAGAGCAACACCGGCGAGGGTGGCGAGTCCGTTGATCGCCTTTTGGACCGCAATCGTCGCAGCGCGGTGAAGCAGGTCGCATCGGGTCGCTTTGGTGTCACCTCGATGTACCTAACCCACGCCGATGACATCCAGATCAAGATGGCCCAGGGTGCAAAGCCTGGTGAAGGCGGACAGCTTCCACCACACAAGGTTTACCCGTGGATTGCCGAGCTTCGCCACTCAACCCCTGGTGTTGGGCTTATTTCACCGCCTCCTCACCACGACATCTATTCGATTGAAGACCTCAAGCAACTTATTTTTGACCTCAAGCGAGCCAACCGCTCCGCTCGCGTCCACGTCAAGCTGGTAAGCCAGTTTGGCGTTGGCACAGTGGCAGCCGGTGTGGCAAAAGCGAAGGCCGATGTGGTTCTAATTTCCGGACACGATGGTGGAACCGGTGCCAGCCCGCTGAACTCACTCAAGCACGCTGGAACTCCGTGGGAGCTTGGCCTTGCCGAAGCTCAGCAGACACTTTTGCTGAATGGGCTTCGTGACCGCATTGTGGTTCAGGTCGATGGGTCCATGAAGACCGGTCGCGATGTCGTGATTGCAGCCCTCTTGGGTGCCGAGGAATACGGCTTCGCAACCGCTCCATTGGTGGTCGAGGGTTGCATCTTGATGCGCGTCTGCCACCTCGACACCTGCCCAGTCGGCGTTGCCACCCAGAACCCAGACCTTCGAGCAAGGTTCAGGGGACAGGCTGACCACGTGGTCAACTTCTTTGAGTTCCTGGCGCAGGAGGTTCGCGAGTACCTTGCTGAGCTTGGTTTTAGGACTTTGGCCGAGGCAGTTGGAAGAGTGGACCTGCTGGATGTAAACCGTGCGGTTTCGCACTACAAAGCTGACGGATTGGATCTAACTCCGATCTTTGCCGCCAAGGACATTGACCTAACTCAGAACCTTCGTAACACCACAAGCCAGGATCACGAGTTGGAGTCGCACTTCGACTATCCACTTATCGAGAAGAGCCAACTGGCGCTTCGCGAAGGCAAGCCGGTGCTTCACGAGATTGCGATCAACAACACCAACCAAGCAATTGGAACCATGCTCGGCAATGAGCTAACCAAGCGCTGGGGCGAGCAGGGCCTAGAGCCAGGCACTTTGACCTTGAAGCTTCGAGGTTCTGCTGGACAGTCGCTTGGAGCGTTTGTGCCCAGAGGAATCTCCATCTCAGTTGAAGGTGACTGCAACGACTACGTCGGTAAGGGACTATCCGGTGGAACCATCGTGGTGAAGCCAGAAGCGACCGCCGGGTTTGTACCGGAGCACAACGTCATTGCCGGAAACGTGATCGGCTATGGAGCAACCAGTGGACAGATCTTCCTCAACGGAGTCGTGGGGGAGCGCTTTATGGTTCGCAACTCGGGAGCCGAGGCGGTTGTTGAGGGAGTGGGTGACCACGCCCTGGAGTACATGACTGGTGGAACTGCTGTGATTTTGGGCAAGACCGGAGTAAACCTCGGTGCTGGAATGTCCGGCGGTGTGGCTTATGTTTACCGTCTCTCGGAGGCCCGAGTGAACCGCGAGGCTCTAGCCAGCGGTGAGATCTCAATGGAGCACCTAGAGGCTCATGACGCTCAGAAGCTACGGCAACTTTTGACACAGCACGTTGAGCTAACCGGCTCGCCACTAGCTACTGCGTTGCTAGGAAACTTCGATGCTGAACTTTCGAACTTCGTAAGGGTTCTCCCACGCGACTATGCGCGTGTGATGGAGATCCAGCGAAACGCGAGTGCGGATGGTATTGACCTTGACGGCGAAGAAGTGTGGACCCAGATTCTGGAGGTGACCGGTGGCTGATCCAAAGGGCTTTATCAAGATAACCGAGCGCGAAACTGCGCCTCGCAGACCAGTTCCAGTTCGAATCAAAGACTGGAAAGAGGTTTACGCCGAGCGAAACGGCGAGACCATCGTCCGCCAGGCTTCCCGCTGCATGGACTGCGGTATTCCGTTCTGCCACCAGGGCTGCCCACTGGGCAACCTAATTCCTGAGTGGAACGACCTAACTCACCGCGGCAGAAACAAAGAGGCGATTGACCGTCTGCACGCAACCAACAACTTCCCAGAGTTCACCGGAAGGTTGTGCCCAGCTCCATGCGAGAGCTCGTGCGTGCTTGCAATCAACCAGCCAGCGGTCACCATCAAGGAGATCGAAGTTTCGATCATTGATGACGCTTTCGACAATGGCTTTGTAACCCCTAGCGTTCCAGAACGCCTAACCGGCAAGACCATTGCAGTTGTAGGTTCAGGGCCGGCTGGTTTGGCGGCAGCTCAGCAGCTAACCAGAGCAGGTCACACCGTTGCGGTTTATGAGCGAGATGACCGTATCGGTGGCCTACTGCGCTATGGCATCCCAGATTTCAAGATGGAGAAGCACCACATCGACCGCCGCGTTGCGCAGATGGAAGCTGAGGGAACTCGCTTTAGAACTTCAGTGAATGTTGGCGTTGACATCACCTGGGATGACCTTCAGAAGCGTTATGACGCGGTTCTGATCGCTACCGGAGCCATGGTGCCTCGAGACCTAAGCGTGGCCGGCAGAAACCTGCAGGGCGTCCACTTCGCGATGGAGTATTTGGCGCAGGCAAACAAGGTGGTTGCCGGCGATGAGCTGAGCACTCAGATCAGCGCGGAGGGCAAGCACGTCATCATCTTGGGTGGTGGCGACTCCGGAGCTGACTGCCTTGGCACGGCAACCAGGCAGGGCGCTCTGAGCGTGACCACCTTGGCCATTGGCAAGCAGCCACCTAGCGAACGCACTGACGACCAGCCTTGGCCGATGATGCCTAACCTGTTCGAGGTGGCTTCCGCACACGAGGAGTTTGGCGAGCGCAAGTACCTGCAGTCCACCGTTGATTTTGTTGGCGAGAACGGTGTTCTCACCGGCGTAAAGGTCGCAGATACCGAGTTTGTGGATGGCAAGAGAGTTCCAAAAGCTGGCACCGAGCGTATTTTGCCTGCTGATCTGGTCTTCCTGGCACTCGGATTCGTCGGCCCAGAGACCAATGAACTAACTTCCCAGCTGCAAGCGCCATTGGATTCCAATGGAAATGTGGCTAGAGACGGGCGCTACAAGGCGGCAGATGGATTGTTTGTCGCAGGTGACGCCGGAAGAGGGCAAAGCCTGATAGTTTGGGCTATAGCCGAAGGTCGTGCCGCCGCTGCCGCGATCGACGAATATCTCGAAGGTGAGACAGGGCTTCCCTTCCCAGTGAAGCCAACTGATAGACCGATTTCGGTCTACAGCTAACCAATTTGAAAAGGTAAAAGTTATAAATGAGACGCGCCAAAATTGTGGCAACATTCGGTCCAGCAGTTTCGGATTACGACAAAGCTAAAGCCGTTATCGAAGCTGGTGTTGACGTTGCCCGCATGAACCTGAGCCACGGTTCACACGAGGTTCACGAGGGTGTTTACGCAACCATCCGCAAGGCAGCTGCCGATGTTGGCAAGAGTGTTGGCATCTTGGTTGACCTTCAGGGTCCAAAGATTCGCCTAGGCCGCTTCGCAGAGGACAAGGTCACCTTGGTCAACGGTGCGATCTTCAAGATCACGATCGACGACATCCAGGGTGATGTCAACATTTGCTCCACCACCTACAAGGGCCTTCCAGGCGACGTAAAGCCTGGCGACCAGCTTCTGATTGACGATGGCCGCATTGGCCTTCGTGCAACTGCTGTAGATGCCACCACTGTTACCTGCGTGGTTGAGGTTGGCGGACCGGTTTCTAACAACAAGGGCATCAACTTGCCAGGTGTTGCAGTGAACGTCCCTGCTTTGAGCGAGAAGGACGAGGACGACCTGCGTTGGGCTCTAAAACTCGGTGCAGACATGATTGCCTTGAGCTTTGTTAGAAACGCCAAGGACATCGTCCGCGTTCACGAGATCATGGCGGAGGAGGGACGATTTGTCCCAACCATCGCAAAGATCGAGAAGCCACAGGCAGTAGAGGCACTCGAAGAGATCATTGACGCTTTTGATGGCGTAATGGTTGCCCGTGGTGACCTTGGTGTCGAGCTTCCACTCGAGCAGGTGCCACTGGTTCAGAAGCGTGCCGTTGAGCTTTCTCGTCGCTGGGCAAAGCCGGTAATCGTTGCAACCCAGATGCTGGAGACCATGATAAGCGCCTCTCGTCCGACTCGTGCTGAGGCTTCTGACGTTGCCAACGCAGTTCTTGACGGTGCTGACGCTCTCATGCTTTCGGGGGAGACCTCGGTTGGTGAGTACCCAATCGAGACCGTCCAGACCATGGCTCGCATCATTGAGTCGACCGAGGAGAACGGTCTAGACCGTATTCCAGCCCTTGGCACAAAGCCTCACACTCACTCCGGTGCAGTTGTGCTAGCGGCTATGGAGATTGCGGAGCTATTGGGCTCGAAGTTCGTCTGTGTATTCACCGAGTCCGGTGACACCCTGCGTCGTGTTTCACGCCTACGTTCAAGCGTCCCAGTCCTTGCCTTCACTCCTAGCGAAGAGGTTCGCCGCAAGCTTTCACTTGTTTGGGGAGCAACCACCTTCAAGGTGGACAAGGTCAAGCACACCGACGAGATGATCCGCCAGGTTGACGAGATCGTGCTTTCCAGCGGTAAGTGCCGCGTTGGCGATGAGGTTGTAATCGTGGCAGGTTCGCCTCCGGGAATCCCAGGCTCAACCAACAGCTTGCGTGTTCACCGAGTCGGAGATGCTGTCCACCTGGCAGCCCCTGGCTACGGAAACTAATAAGCCTTAAACAAGAAAAGCGGTGGGAAACCACCGCTTTTTCTTTTGTACCGAGAGTGGGACTCGAACCCACACGCCCAGAGGACATCGCATTTTGAGTGCGACGCGTCTACCATTCCGCCATCCCGGCAACGAGCAGAAGTCTAGTGGATTGCGGAATCGAAGGGATAAAGTTAGGACATGCTCGAAGGACTAAAGGTTGTTGTCGCTGAAGACGAGGGTTTGATCCGCATGGATGTCGTCTCCAGCTTGGAGGAGGCCGGCCTGACCGTTGTTGGACAGGCAGCCGATGGCGAAGAGGCCGTTGCCCTAGCGACCGACCTAGAGCCTGATCTAGTGGTTATGGACGTCAAAATGCCAAAGATGGACGGCATCTCCGCGGCGGAGAAAATTGCAGCTCTAAAGATTCCCGTCGTTCTCCTCACCGCCTTCAGCGATGCAGAGCTGGTTTCAAGAGCTGCTCAAGCCGGGGCCATGGCGTACGTCACAAAACCGTTTAACCCGAACGACCTGTTGCCTGCCATTCAAATTGCAATTTCTCGCCACGAGGAACTGACATCGCTGGAGAGCGAGATTGCCGACCTGAGCGAAAGACTTGAAACTCGCAAGCTAATGGATCGAGCCAAGGGTCTACTGCAGTCCAAGATGAAACTCTCAGAGCCAGACGCATTTCGTTGGATTCAGAAGGCCTCAATGGACCGCAGGCTTACTATGGCCCAGGTTGCCAAGGCTGTCATTGATCAGTTGGGCGAAAAGTAACTAAGCCTTAGGCCTTAGGCCTTAGAAAATTGGTGATTCTCACCGTTGAAAGCAGATTCCCGTCCTCGTCGGTCATTCTGACCTCGTGAGTGGTGAGTGTCTTACCTAGCTTGATCGCGGTGCAGGTTCCGGTAACTAGGCCTTGCTTTACAGATGAATGATGTGAGGCGTTTAGCTCAATTCCAACCGCATAGCCCCAGGGGTGAGCGTGAACATTAGCTGCGATAGAGCCAAGGCTCTCTGCCAAAACCACATGCGCGCCGCCGTG
>CAZLKR010000003.1:2437-62244 GCA_964560155.1 uncultured Aquiluna sp. | reverse complement strand
ACGCGTCTACCATTCCGCCATCCCGGCAAGCTTGTAAATTCTAGTGGATGTTGCAGCGGTAGTAATAAAGTATTCGCATGGCAGATGCACTCAGGGTGGTAGTAGTCGAAGACGAAGGTCTTATTCGCATGGACGTTGTGGCGACCCTGCAGGAAGCCGGCTACGAAGTCGTAGGCGAGGGAGCTGACGGCGAAGAGGCCATCAAGCTTGCTACCGAGTTGGAGCCTGACCTGGTGGTCATGGACATCAAGATGCCAAAGCTCGATGGCATCAGTGCTGCCGAGAAGATCGGCGAGCTAAAGATTCCTGTGGTTCTACTAACCGCCTTCTCGCAGTCTGACCTAGTTGCTAGGGCAGCCGAGGCCGGCGCCATGGCATACGTAACCAAGCCTTTCAAGCCAACTGACCTATTGCCTGCAATCCAGATCGCACTTAGCCGTCACGAGGAACTGACCTCTTTAGAGGCTGAGATTGCAGATCTGAGTGACCGACTTGAAACAAGAAAGCTTATGGACCGAGCCAAGGGCCTACTGCAGTCCAAAATGAAACTCAGCGAGCCAGAGTCGTTCCGTTGGATTCAGAAGGCATCGATGGATCGCCGTTTGACGATGGCGCAGGTTTCGAAGGCTGTTATCGAACAACTCGGTGATAAGTAACTACTGACCCTTTGGTCTTAGGTAGTTAGTAATCCTTACGGTGGAGAGCAATCTGCCATTCTCATCGGTCATTGAAATCTCGTGACTGGTCAGCGTCTTACCCAGCTTGATTGCCACACAGGTGCCGGTAACCGTACCCTCGGTGATTGAGGCGTGGTGGGTGGCATTTAGTTCAATTCCAACGGCATAACCCCATGGGTGAGCGTGAACATTGGCCGCAAATGAACCAAGTGACTCCGCGAGCACAACGTGTGCACCACCGTGCAGCAGGCCTATTGGCTGCGTATTACCAGCAACCGGCATGGTCGCAACTGCCCGCTCAGCACTTAGCTCAACCAACTCGATACCCATCTTCTCGGCAAGATCTCCAAGACCGCGCTGCTTCATAAGTTCAAGTGCACCCTGTGAGGCTTTGATGGGCTGATCGGACATAAATTGACTCCTTGGAGAAGTAGGCTAGCGAGCATGAGCGCTACCGAAAAGCCTACCCTTTTGCTGATTGACGGGCACTCGTTGGCATTTCGAGCCTTCTACGCGCTAAGCCCAGACAATTTCAAAAACGCTGCCGGTCAGCACACCAATGCGGTGCACGGATTTATCTCAATGATGTTGAACATTCTCGAAATCGAGAAGCCGACCCACCTCTGCGTTGCATTCGATGTCTCCAGAGAGAGCTTTAGAACCATTGAGCTTCCGGAGTACAAGGGCACCCGCGGCGAAACGCCACCAGAGTTTTTGGGCCAGACCGAGCTTTTGGTTGAAGCACTAACGGCCATGAACATCACCAGCGTCTCAAGAGAAATGTTTGAGGCCGATGACCTAATCGCATCGCTGAGCGTCCAGGGTGAGCAAGCGGGTATGAAGGTGTTGGTGGTCTCTGGTGATCGCGACACATTCCAGCTGATCACCGATGAGGTGACAATTCTCTACCCGGTGAAGGGCGTGCTGAACCTAGCTCGCATGGATGATGCGGCGGTATTAGAGAAGTACGGCATCCATGCCAAGCAATATCCGGAACTTGCAGCTCTGGTAGGCGAAACATCAGACAACCTCAAGGGCATCCCTGGTGTTGGGCCAAAGACAGCCGCCAAGTGGATCCAGGAGTATGGATCGCTGCAGGCAATTTTGGATAACGCAGACCAGATTCCTGGCAAGGTCGGCGAGAGTCTTCGAGAGCACAAAGAACTAGCGGTCAGAAACAGACGCCTAAATCACCTATTGCGCGACCTGGAGTTTGAATTCTCGATTGCTGACCTCGAGCTCGGTGCGGTGAATGAAGATCAGGTGAAAGAGGTTTTCGCGAAACTCTCTTTCCGAACTCTGCTTACCCGTGTGCTGAAGCTTCGCGGTACCGACGGCTCCCAGCACAAGGTAATCAGCGCCAAGATCGAACCAGAAAAGGCTCAGGAAACACTTTCTGCGGAACCAGTGTCTTCAGCGGCAAGCGACCTGATTGCAACGCTTCCAAGCCAACCGGTGGAGTCACAGAAAGCCACCCTCGCAGAGATTGCTGCGCTGGTGGCGACCGAGGGTGCCCACCTCAAGGTTGAGATTGCGGAGAATCGCATCGTCGACCTTGGCGCTGCCTCAATTGCCAAAAGATTGAACTGGGATGGCCAAGGAGACCCAAGCAGCCTTTTGGCTGCGGGTGGCTTCGGAGCATGGAACTTCAAAGAGCTTTCGAAGCAATTGGCCGCCATTGGCATCAAGCTGGGCTCGATTACAGACGATCCACTGCTGGCCTGCTACTTGATTGACCCATTGGCCAAAGACCTCAATCCAGATGCATTGATTCGCACTTACGCCGGCATCGACATTGCCCGTCAGGATGCCAATGAACTTTTCGCAGAAAGCGATCCTTCATTGGATGCGTGGGTTTACGCGGTGTTGAGTAAGCTCGCCACTTTGCAACTTGAGTCCGAAGGGGCGCTTGGGGTCTATAGAGACATCGAGCTGCCAGCCAGCGTTGCGCTTTCCCAAATGGAACAGCTTGGAATCTCGATTGACCGAAAGAACCTAGAGCAGCAGTTTGATGAGCTCTCAAAGGAAGTCGATTCGGTCGCGCAAGAGGCCTACAAAATCATCGGTCACGAGGTAAATCTCGCCAGTCCTAAGCAGTTGCAGACTGTGCTTTTCGAAGAGCTTGGTATGCAGGGGACCAGGAGCGTAAAGACCGGATTCTCAACCAATGCCGAAGCTCTGGCCACTCTCTACGAGCAGACCGAGCATCCGTTCCTAGAGCGCTTACTGGCTCACCGCGACGCTACCAAGCTTCGTCAAATGGCAGAGACGCTCATCAAGGCGATCGAACCGGATGGTCGAATCCACACCACCTACTCGCAGGTTGGCACCGCCACCGGCCGCCTAAGTAGCGAAAACCCTAATCTTCAGAACATCCCAATCAAGACCGCTAAGGGTCAGAAGCTCCGCAGTGCATTCATTGCCGGCGAGGGATTCGAAACCCTATTGACCGCTGACTACTCGCAGATTGAAATGCGCATCATGGCGCACCTATCCGGAGATCAGGGCCTAATCGAGGCGTTCAACCAGGGCGAGGATCTGCACAGTTTCGTTGGTGCCCGCATCTACGGCGTGGAGCCAGGCGATGTCACCTCGGCAATGCGTTCAAAGGTAAAGGCCATGAGCTACGGTTTGGTTTACGGACTGAGCGAATACGGCCTAGCCAGACAGCTGAGAATTGAGAGCAAAGAAGCCAAGCAGTTGATGGCGGATTACTTTGCTCGTTTTGGGGGAGTGAAGACCTACCTCGACCAGGTGGTCCAGAAGGCCAAGACCCTGGGCTACACCTCAACTGTTTACGGCAGAAGAAGGCCTTTCCCCGACCTAAACTCGAAGATTTTCCAACTTCGAGAGATCGCCAGGCGTGCCGCTCTAAACGCTCCAATCCAGGGCACAGCGGCGGACATCATGAAGTTGGCGATGATCAAGGTTCACGCCTCAATGCAAGCAGCCGGCTTGAAATCTCAGCTGCTACTGCAGGTTCATGACGAACTGGTATTCGCGGTGGCAACAGGCGAACTTGAGCAATTGAAAGAGCTGACCATCACTGCGATGCGCGATGTCGCAAAACTGTCGGTGCCCCTTGAGGTGCACATCGGAATTGGTGCGAACTGGGAACTAGCAGGGCACTAGAAATACCTGTAAGCTTGCGCAGGTGCCAAAAGGCACTTAATCCCTGTCCAATCGCCGGACAAATCGGAAAGCTTTTTTAGTCTTCCGTCTTGCACGGCCCGAGTAAAACAAAGTGAATAAAACCAAATATGGCAACCAACAAAACCGCTAACAAGCAGGTAGCAGTAAACGACATTGGCTCAGCAGAAGATTTCCTGGCTGCAGTCGAAGCCACTCTAAAGTTTTTCAACGATGGCGACCTAATCTCTGGAACCATCGTAAAGATTGATCGTGACGAGGTCCTAGTAGACGTCGGTTACAAGACCGAGGGTGTAATCCCGGTTCGCGAACTTTCCATCCGTCAGGATGCAGATCCAAACGACATCGTCAAGGTTGGCGATGCAATCGAGGCACTTGTTCTTCAGAAGGAAGACAAGGAAGGCCGACTAATTCTTTCCAAGAAGCGCGCACAGTACGAGCGCGCCTGGGGCGACGTTGAGAAGATCAAGGAAGCCGACGGCGTGGTTAAGGGTGTCGTTATCGAGGTTGTTAAGGGTGGTGTGATCGTAGACATTGGTCTACGCGGCTTCCTACCAGCTTCGCTAATCGAGCTTCGTCGCGTTCGCGACCTAGGACCATACCTTGGTACCGAGGTTGAGGCCAAGATTCTTGAGCTCGACAAGAACCGCAACAACGTTGTGCTTTCTCGTCGCGCACTACTAGAGGAGAGCCAGAGCGCTAACCGCACCACCTTCTTGAACGACCTTGTGAAGGGTCAGGTTCGCACCGGTGTGGTTTCCTCCATTGTTAACTTCGGTGCATTCATCGACCTTGGTGGCGTTGACGGTCTAGTCCACGTTTCCGAGCTGAGCTGGAAGCACATTGAGCACGCCAGCGAGGTAGTTGAGGTTGGCCAGGAAGTTACCGTTGAGGTTCTAGAGGTTGACAACGACCGCGAGCGTGTATCGCTGTCCCTAAAGGCAACTCAGGAAGACCCATGGCAGCTATTTGCTCGTACTCACGCCATTGGCCAGTACATCCCGGGCAAGGTCACCAAGATTGTTCCATTCGGCGCATTCGTTCGCGTTGCTGACGGCATCGAGGGTCTAGTTCACATCTCTGAGCTATCTTCCAAGCACGTTGAGCACGCTGACCAGGTTGTATCTGTCAATGAGGACGTATTCGTCAAGTTGATCGACATCGACCTAGAGCGTCGTCGCATCTCCCTATCGCTAAAGCAGGCTCTTGACGAGGTTGACCCAGAGGGCAGCGACTTCAACCCAGTGCTATACGGCATGAGCGCGGACTACGACGAGAACGGCAACTACCGTTACCCAGAGGGCTTCGACCCAGCCACCAGCGAATGGAAGGCAGGCTTCGAAGAGGCTCGCTCGAAGTGGGAGGCAGAGTACGCAGAGGCTCACACTCGTTGGGAGACTCACAAGACTCAGGTCAAGGCAACTCGTGCACAGTTGGCTGCGCTTCCAGAGGCACCGGCAGCACCTGCACAGGAGCCAACCGCTTCTGCTGGAACCGCCGCTACCGAGGGCACCTTGGCAGACGACGAGTCACTTGCCGCATTGCGCGACAAGCTAGCCGGCGACAAGTAAACAGAACTAAAGCGAAGCGGGGGTGCGAAAGCGCCCCCGCTTTCGTTTATCCTTAGCCAGTGCTGATTGCGCTTACAGGTGGTATTGGATCCGGGAAGTCGACCGTTGCTCGACGCTGGGTCGAGCTTGGCGCAACTGAGATTGATGCCGATGTTCTAGCAAGAGAAGTGGTGCAACCAGGAACCCCGGGCCTTGAGCAAGTTGTTCAGGCATTTGGCCAAGGTGTGCTTGCCGCCGATGGTTCTTTGGACCGGGCAGCACTTGCCAAAGTTGCCTTTAGTAGCGAAGAAAAACGCAAACAGTTGGAGGGTATTCTCCACCCGCTGATTCAAGACTTGGCGCTGAGCAGGGTCTCGGAACAATCTGGCGTAATCGTCTATACGATTCCATTGTTTGTTGAGAGCAATTCAAAACTGAGCTTTGACAGGGTCGTTGCCATTAGCTGCGACGAACAGGTTCGAGTTCAGAGATTGTTGTCCAGTCGCGGCATGACGGAGTCAGAGGCGATAAGTCGAATCTCTGCCCAAGCTAGCGATGAGCAGCGCGAGGCTGTCGCGGATATCGTCATCGACTCGAATTGCTCGATGGAAGAACTAATTGCCAAAGCCGACTTAGTTTTCCAGTCTTTTGAGGCAACCCAGTGACCCCAGAAGACGCAAGACCGTTCAAAGCGGTAACGCTCTACCAGCCATCCGGTGATCAGCCACAGGCCATCAAGGAGCTCGCCGAGCGCATCCAGGCAGGGGAGCGCGATGTGGTGCTACTTGGTGCAACCGGAACTGGTAAGTCAGCAACGACTGCATGGCTCATTGAGAAGCTACAGCGCCCCACTCTGGTTATCGCGCACAACAAGACACTGGCGGCCCAGCTAACCAGCGAACTTCGCATGATGTTTCCTGATAACGCAGTTGAGTACTTCGTTAGCTACTACGACTACTACCAGCCCGAGGCATACGTTCCCCAGACCGATACCTTCATCGAGAAGGACTCCACCATCAACGAAGAAGTGGAGCGCTTGCGCTACTCGGCGACCATGTCGCTGCTTTCGCGTCGCGATGTAATCGTGGTCTCGACGGTCTCATGCATCTACGGTCTTGGTGCTCCAAAGGAATACCTAGCGCAATCGCTGCCGCTGCAGGTCGGACAGCGGATTGACCGTGATGAGCTGATTCGTGGCTTGGTGCAGATTCAATACCAGCGCAATGACATCGAGTTTGTGCGAGGTAACTTCAGGGTCAAGGGTGACACCGTCGAAGTAATCGCTGTCTACGATGAGGAGGCAACTCGAATTGAGTTCTTCGGCGACGAGATTGAGAAGATCTACCGAATCCATCCGCTGACCGGTGAGATCCTCATGGAGCGCCAGTCTGTCGCAATCTATCCAGCCTCCTATTACGTGGCTCCCGCTGAACGCATGGGCCAAGCTATCGAGGCAATCGAAGAAGAGCTTGAGTCTCGTTACCGAGAGTTTGAGCAGCAGGGCAAGCTTCTAGAGGCACAGCGCATCAAAATGCGAACCACATTTGATCTCGAGATGATTCGCGAGTTGGGCTTCTGCTCCGGAATTGAGAACTACTCCAGGCAGATTGATCAGCGGCAGCCTGGCGAGCCACCTGCATGTCTTTTGGATTATTTCCCAGAAGACTTCCTGACCGTTATCGATGAGTCGCACGTCACTGTTCCTCAGATCGGAGCCATGTCTGCCGGTGACGCATCTCGCAAGCGAACCCTGGTGGAGCACGGCTTCAGACTTCCTTCCGCGTTGGATAACAGACCACTGAGGTTTGAAGAGTTTTTGGAACGCACTGGGCAAACCGTCTACCTATCGGCCACCCCGGGCAAGTATGAACTTGCCAAAGCCGATGGGGTAGTGGAGCAGATCATTCGACCAACCGGATTGGTTGATCCCCAGATTGTGGTTAAGCCATCCAAGGGTCAAATTGACGATCTGCTGGAGGAAATCAAGGCTAGAACTGAGCGCAATGAGCGAGTGCTAGTCACAACCCTCACCAAGCGCCTAGCCGAAGAGGTCACCGACTACTTCACTGAGATGGGCATCAAGGTCCGCTACCTACACTCCGACGTTGACACGCTCAGACGTGTTGAGCTGCTGCGAGAACTCCGACAGGGAATCTTCGATGTGCTGGTGGGAATCAACTTGTTGCGAGAGGGTCTAGACCTGCCAGAAGTGTCACTGGTCGCAATCTTGGATGCGGACAAAGAAGGCTTCCTCAGATCTGCAACCTCTTTGATTCAAACCATTGGCCGTGCCGCTCGTAACATCAACGGTGAGGTCCACATGTATGCCGATCGAATTACAGACTCGATGGCCAAGGCCATCGATGAGACCAACCGCAGACGTGAGAAGCAGGTCGCATACAACACCGCAAATGGCATAGACCCAACTCCGCTTCGCAAGCAGATTGCAGACATCACGGACCAGCTAATGCGCGAAGAAGTAGACACCGCGCAGCTGATTGAAGAACTTAAGAAAGAGCCAAAGCGTAAGACCAGCGTTCCAATGCGGGGTAGGACCAACATTGGTTCCTCAGGCAAGGATGCGCTGCTATCGACCATTCTGGACTTGGATGCCCAGATGAAACTTGCCGCTTCTGAGTTGCAGTTCGAATTAGCAGCTCGAATTCGTGATGAGATTTCCGAGCTGAAGCGCGAGCTGAGGCAAATTGAGTCGGCGGGACACGCCTAAACTTCTAGGGTGACTATTCAGACCCCCTCCGGCTCCAAGCTCTCCATCAAAGGCGCTCGCGTCCACAACCTAAAGAACCTCAACCTAGAGATTCCCAGGGATGCGCTGATCGTCTTTACTGGGCTATCCGGTTCGGGAAAGTCTTCTCTCGCCTTTGACACCATCTTCGCCGAGGGTCAGCGTCGTTATGTTGAGTCGCTCAGCGCTTACGCAAGACAGTTTTTGGGCCAGGTAGACAGACCAGATGTTGACTTCATCGAGGGCCTAAGCCCTGCGGTTTCGATTGACCAAAAATCTACCAATCGCAACCCACGCTCAACGGTTGGAACCATCACAGAGATTCACGATTACCTGAGGTTGCTCTGGGCAAGAATCGGTGTCCCACACTGTCACATTTGTGGCGAGGTAATCTCGAAGCAAACCCCGCAGGCCATTGTTGACCAGCTATTGACCTTGCCGGAGGGAACCCGTTTCCAGCTGCTGGCACCGATCGTGCAGCAGAAAAAGGGTGAGTTCCAGGACCTCTTTGCATCGCTGCAGTCTCAGGGTTACGCCCGTGCGGTGGTTGATGGCGAGACTGTTGTTCTCAGCGAAGCCAAGCCGCTCAAGAAGAGCTTCAAGCATGACATTGCGGTGGTTGTAGACCGATTGGCGATCAAGGCGGATGTTTCATCTCGCCTTACCGATTCAGTTGAAACCGCACTTAAGCTTGCCGATGGTCGCATCGTGGTTGATTTTGTTGACGATGGCAAGCAGCGCACTTTCTCCGAGCGACTTTCCTGCCCAAACGAACATGACATCGCGCTAACAGAAATTGAGCCGAGAACCTTCAGCTTCAACGCACCTTTTGGATCTTGCCCGGCCTGTTCAGGACTTGGCGTGAAGATGGCAGTTGACTCTCAATTGGTGATTGGTGATGAGGCTTCCAGCATTAACGAAGGCGTGATCCTGCCCTGGTCCACCCAAGGTAAAGGCCTCTACAGCTATTTCGTGAGGCTGCTAGATGGTCTGACCAAGGACCTTGAATTCACTCTGGATACTCCTTGGCAGGACCTCGCCGAAGAAGTCCAGGACGCAATCTTGAACGGCAACGACTTCGAGGTGCAGGTCAAGTGGCGCTCCAAGTATGGCCGCGAGATGCGTTACACCTCAGGCTTTGAGGGAGTACTGCCATACGTAGAGCGTCGTTACCTAGAGGCGGATTCTGACTGGGCACGTGGTAAGTGGTCGGAGTTCCTAAGAGAGATTCCTTGTCCGGAGTGTGATGGCTCCAGGCTTCGCCCTGAGGTGCTGGCGGTAAAGGTTCACGAGAAGTCAATCCACGACGTGGCTGCAATGAGCCTTCGTAATGCACATGCATTCTTCGAAACCATTGAGCTAACCGACCGTGAGGCAACAATTGCCGCTCAGGTGCTCAGGGAGATTCGAGCAAGACTGGACTTCTTGCTGGCGGTTGGATTGGACTATCTATCCCTCGAGCGCGCAGCAGGGTCACTTTCAGGTGGCGAAGCCCAGCGAATTCGTCTGGCAACACAGATTGGTGCTGGGCTTACCGGAGTGCTCTACGTGCTTGATGAGCCCTCTATCGGTCTACACCAGCGCGATAACCTTCGCCTGATTGAGACTTTGGTGAAGCTTAAGAACCTTGGTAACACCTTGATTGTGGTTGAGCACGATGAAGACACCATCAGAACCGCTGACTGGCTTGTGGACATCGGTCCAGGAGCTGGTCTAAATGGCGGTGAGGTTGTTCACTCCGGAAGCTACAAAGCGCTTTTGGAGAACAAAAAGTCAATCACCGGCGATTACCTTGCCGGTCGCCTCAAGATTGAGACACCAAAGAAGCGCCGAAGTGTCGACCCGAACCGCAAGATCAAGGTTGTGGGGGCACGCGAGAACAACCTAAAGAACGTTGATGTTGAATTCCCACTCGGCGTTATGACCGCAGTCACCGGAGTCTCCGGTTCGGGTAAGTCTTCGCTGGTGAACGATGTGCTTTATGAGGTGCTGGCCAACAAGCTCAACAATGCCAAGGGAGTTGCTGGCAAGCACACTCGAATTGAAGGACTAGAGCAACTGGACAAGGTGGTTCACGTCGACCAGGCTCCGATTGGTCGCACTCCAAGATCCAACCCGGCTACCTACACCGGAGTGTTCGATCACGTTCGCAAATTGTTCGCTGACACTCAGGAGTCAAAAGTTCGTGGCTACCTGCAGGGTCGCTTCTCCTTCAACGTCAAAGGTGGCCGCTGCGAAACCTGCGCCGGTGACGGAACCATTCGCATCGAGATGAATTTCCTGCCGGATGTTTACGTGATGTGTGAGGACTGCAAGGGTGCCCGCTACAACCGCGAAACCCTGCAGGTGAAATACAAGGGCAAGTCGATTGGTGATGTCCTGAACATGCCAATCAGTGAGGCTGCTGAGTTCTTTGCTCCCATCAACGCGATCGCTCGCTACCTCAACACCTTGGTGGATGTTGGACTTGGTTATGTGACACTCGGGCAGAGCGCAACCACACTCTCCGGCGGAGAAGCCCAGCGAGTGAAGCTAGCCACCGAACTGCAGCGCCGTTCCACCGGCAAGACCATTTATGTGCTGGATGAGCCAACCACTGGACTTCACTTCGAAGACGTTCGAAAACTGCTGCTGGTGCTTGCCGGTCTGGTCGAGAAGGGAAATACCGTGATTGTGATTGAACACAATCTTGATGTGATTCGCTGCTCTGACTGGGTTATCGACCTTGGACCTGAGGGCGGATCTGGCGGCGGTCTCGTTATCGCCGAAGGCACACCCGAGGCTGTTGCGAAAGTGAAGAAGAGCTACACCGGAAAGTTCCTGGCGGAGATCCTGGGCTAATAATGGCCAACGACCTGTCCTTTCGCCCAAGCACCGGTGAGATCCCCACTAACCCGGGGGTCTATCGCTTCGTGGACGAATCTGGTCGAGTGCTATACGTCGGTAAGGCAAAGAACCTAAGAGCTCGACTGAGTAACTACTTTGGGCCGTTGGCATCGCTTCACGAGCGCACCCAGCGAATGTTGCTTGCCGCTAGAGACGTGAAATGGACGATTGTGTCCAGTGAATACGAAGCCCTGCAGCTCGAATTCATGTGGATCAAAGAGTTTGACCCGCCGTTTAACGTGCGCTTCAAAGACGATAAAAGCTATCCCTACCTGGCCATAACTGTCAGTGAGTCAGTACCCAGGGCATTCATTACTAGGAATCGCGAAATCAAGGGCGCCAGAGTTCTTGGTCCCTACACCCAGGCCTGGGCCATCCGAGAGACACTCGACACTCTGCTGAAGGTCTACCCGGTCAGAAGCTGCACAGCGGGCATCTATCAGCGAGCAAAACGACAAAACCGCCCTTGCCTACTGGCAGATATTGGCAAGTGCTCGGCACCCTGCGTGGATCGAATCAGCCAGCCTGACCACAAGGCTCTAGCGAAGCGTCTGGGCGACTTTGTGGCCAGCGGTGACGAGTCTTACATTCATGAGCTAAGCGCTCGAATGAAGGTTGCATCCGAAGAGCAAAACTATGAACTAGCCGCTCAGCTTCGAGATGACGTCTTCGCCCTCGAGAAGGTCCTCGAAAAGAGCACCCTGGTCTTTGACGACAAGACCGATGCTGACTTGATTGGCATTGCACGAGATGAGCTAAGTGCTGCGGTTTCGGTGTTCTTTATTCGAGGTGGCCGAATCCGAGGAAATCGCTCGATGGTCGTGGATTTGGAACTCGATCGCAGCAACTCTGAGCTTATGGAATACGTGATTCAGGAGCTCTACACCCCAGCCACCAATGGTCAGAGCCTTGAGGTTCCAAAGCAGGTATTGGTTGGCACCAAACCCAACGAAGCGAATCAGCTCCAGATGTGGCTAGCTGAACTTCGCGGCTCGAAAGTCGAGGTGCTAACTCCGACAAGGGGAGACAAGGCGAAGTTATTGGAGACTGCTAACACGAACGCCAGCCAAGCCCTAAAGAGTTACAAGTTGAAGCGATCCGCTGACTTCACCGCCAGAGCCGATGCCTTAGCCGGTATTCAACGGAGCCTGAAAATGGAGAATGCACCGCTAAGGATCGAGTGTTACGACATCTCGCACCTAGGGGGCACCGGCACGGTTGGCTCGATGGTGGTGTTCGAGGATGGACTTCCCAAGAAGGACCACTACCGACGATTCAACCTTGAGACCGCAGATGACACTGAGTCGATATACCAGGTGTTAACAAGGCGCTTGAAGTACCTCAGCCAAGAAGATCAAAGCGAAAAGTTCAGCTACCGTCCTTCATTGCTATTGATCGATGGTGGCCTCCCGCAGCGAAATGCTGCGCTTCGGGCGGTTGCAGATTCTGGCGTCACTGGAATCACGGTTGCGACACTGGCAAAGCGCTTGGAAGAGATCTACACCGGCTCAGATGACTTTCCGCTGATTCTGCCCCGCACCAGCGAAGAGCTGTTCCTACTGCAGCGCATTCGCGACGAGGCACACCGATTTGCCATTACCGCCCAGCGTGCGAGCAGAAGCAAAACCATCTCAAGCCAATTGCTTGAAATTGACGGTCTGGGGGAGCGCCGGGCAAGGCTCTTACTTCGAAAGTTCGGATCTATCAAGCGAATTCGTGCGGCAAGTGCCGAAGAGATTGCCCAACTGCCTGGTTTTGGACCCAAAATCGCAGAAATTGTGCTCTCAGCGCTCACCGAATCTTGAATTGTTAGCCCGCGCGACACGCCGAAGGAGTAACCTTGGCTATCGCGATAACTAAGGGGTGACATGGACACGACACGCAAACCGGAATTGCTTATCGTGACCGGCATGTCGGGAGCTGGACGGTCAACGGTCGGCAACGCCCTAGAGGATCAAGGTTGGTATGTCATCGACAACCTGCCACCGCAAATGCTTGGACCCATTTCAGACCTTTTCTCGCTGTCCAAGGCGAATCTCCCCAGGATCGCAATCATCATCGATGTTCGCGGTGGTGAGTTCTTCAACGAGCTAATTAGCAACATCGAGCAACTTCGAACAAGGGATATCAACGTGCAGTTGCTTTTCCTCGAGGCTGATGACAGTGCGCTGGTCAAGCGCTTTGAGTCCGTGAGAAGACCTCACCCGCTCCAGGGCGAGGGCACCATCGTGGACGGTATCATCGCGGAGCGTGAGCAGCTTCTAGCTCTGCGCGAAATGGCAGACATTGTCTTTGACACCACCGAACTCAACGTTCACCAGCTCACCAATCGAGTTGCGGAAGCATTTACGACCAGCGCCAGGGGACTCAAGGTCAATGTCATGAGCTTTGGCTTCAAGTACGGCATTCCAGCGGATGCTGATCTGGTGGCAGATGCAAGATTCATCCCAAATCCACACTGGAAAGATGAACTCCGGGCAATGACCGGCAACGATGCTCCAGTATCTGAGTACGTGATGGCTCAGCCGGGTGTTCAAGATTTCATTAAGAACTACGCTGCTGCTCTTCGTTCCGTCCTCGCGGGATATCGAACTGAGAACAAGCGTTTTGCAACAATCGCAATTGGCTGCACCGGTGGTAAGCACCGCTCGGTGGCAATTGCAAACCGAATTGCCGAAATCCTCTCGGATGAGGCCGATGTCAGAATCACGGTCAAGCACCGTGATTTGGGTAGAGAGTAAAAGATGGCACTAACTCAAGAGATCAAGGAAGAGCTAGCCCGCACACCACTTGGCAAGGGCCTGGAACGAGCGGCAGAGCTGGCAACCATTCTGCGCTTTTGCGGCGGATTGCACCTGATTTCAGGGCGCATCGCAATTGAAGTTGAGCTCGATAGCGCAGCGCTTGCTCGGCGCATCTCGCGTGCGATTTTGGAGCTGTACGGAATTCACTCTGAGTTGTCGGTGGTTTCCGCCGGCGGGCTTCGCAAGCACAGCGGTTATCAGATTCGTGTCCTAAAGGACGGAGAGCTACTGGCACGTCAAACCGGTCTAATTGACAACCGCGGACGCCCGGTTAGAGGCTTGCCAGCAACCTTGGTCAGCTCAACCATGGATGAGGCAAGGGCAATCATGCGCGGAGCCTTCTTGGCTCACGGAACCCTTACCGATCCAGGGCGCAGCACCTCACTTGAAATCACCGCCCCTGGCAATGAATCCGCGATGGCACTGGTGGGCGTGGCAAGACGCCTGGGCGTTAGCGCTAAGGCCAGGGAAGTTCGCAATGTCTACCGCGTTGTGATTCGCGACGGTGAAGGTATCACCGAGGTTCTAAAGCAGATGGGTTGCACAGATCAGGTTGTGAAGTGGGAAGAACTTCGTAACCGACGTGAGGTTAGGGGAGCAGCTAACCGCCTAGCCAACTTTGACGATGCCAACCTGCGCAGAAGTGCTCAAGCAGCTGTTGCTGCCGGTGCCAGAGTGGCGCGCGCACTTGAAATCTTGGGACCGGAAGCGCCTCAGCACCTCAAGTACGCCGGAGAGCTGCGCTTGCAGCACCGCGATGCGTCTCTGGATGAGCTTGGTCGCTTGGCCGACCCGCCAATGACCAAGGATGCCATCGCCGGAAGAATTCGAAGACTATTGGCAACCGCCGATCGCAAGGCTCAGGATCTGGGAATTCCAGACACCGAAAGCGCGATTACAGATTTACTAGATGACAACTAAGGAGCAAAAGAAAATGACCTACACCCTGCCAGAGCTTAGCTACGACTACGCAAGCCTCGAGCCTCACATCTCGGCTCGAATCATGGAGCTGCACCACTCCAAGCACCACGCAGCTTACGTTGCCGGAGCCAACGCAGCTCTAGATGCAATGGCAGAGGCGCGCGCCAACAACAACTTTGCAAACCTTCCAAAACTGGAGAAGGACCTTGCCTTCAACCTTGGTGGACACGTCAACCACAGTGTTTTCTGGAAGAACCTGACCCCAGATGGCGGCGACGCCCAGGGCGAGCTACTGGCAGCAATCTCTGAGTACTTTGGTTCCTACGATGCTTTCAAGGCACACTTCACCGCTGCCGCGATGACCATTCAAGGCTCCGGCTGGGCATACCTGGCGTGGGACTCAATCGGAAACCGCATGATCATCGGCCAGCTATACGACCAGCAGGGAAACCTAGCTATCGGAACCATTCCACTTTTGATGCTGGACATGTGGGAGCACGCCTTCTACCTGGACTACCAGAACGTCAAGGCGGACTACGTGAAGGCATTCTGGAACATCATTAATTGGCAGGATGTTGCCGCAAGGTTTGCTTCGGTTAAGGTCGCAAGTCGCTCTCTGCTGCTAGGCTGACCTAGTCCGCTCAGTGAAGCGTAGGGCGCAATAAATATCCCCCTTTTTTAGAAACTGGAGTATTCCCGTGACTCGCATTGGTATTAACGGTTTTGGACGCATTGGACGTAATTACCTCCGTGCCGCCCTGGCTCAGAACTCAAACCTAGAAATCGTTGCTGTAAACGACCTATCAGACCCTAAGGGCCTAGCCCACCTTCTAAAGTACGACTCGGTTACCGGTCGTCTGGATGCGGCTGTATCGGTTGAAGGTGACTCGATCATCGTCAACGGCAAGTCGATCAAGGTACTTGCTGAGCGTGACCCTGCAAACTTGGGTTGGGGCAACCTAGGAGTTGACATTGTTATCGAGTCAACTGGTCGTTTCACTGATGCCGCTGATGCGCGTAAGCACATCGATGCTGGCGCCAAGAAGGTCATCATCTCGGCTCCTGCCACTGGCGAAGACGCTACTTTCGTAATTGGTGTAAACGAGCACCTATACGACCCAGCCAACCACCACATCATCTCCAACGCGTCTTGCACCACCAACTGCCTAGCTCCTTTGGCAAAGGTGTTCAATGACAAGTGGGGCATCAAGAACGGTCTAATGACCACTGTTCACGCCTACACCGCAGACCAGAACCTTCAGGACGGACCTCACTCAGACCTACGTCGCGCACGTGCGGCAGCGGTAAACATCGTTCCTTCCACCACTGGTGCCGCTAAGGCAATTGGTCTAGTTCTTCCAGAGCTGAAGGGCAAGCTAGATGGTTTCGCACTTCGCGTTCCAGTTCCTACCGGTTCGATCACTGACCTAACTATCGTTTCTGAGAAGCCAGTGACCATTGACGAGATCAAGGCTGCTTACAAGGCTGCTGCTGAGGGTCCAATGAAGGGCATCCTGCTCTACACCGAGGACCCAATCGTTTCTTCTGACATCGTTACCGACCCACACTCCTCGATCTTCGATGCAGGCCTGGTTCGCGTTATCGACAACACCGTGAAGCTTTCAAGCTGGTACGACAACGAGTGGGGTTACTCAAACCGCCTAGTTGAGCTAACCGAGCTGGTTGCTTCGAAGCTCTAATGCTGCGCAGTCTGGATAACGCCGGAGATCTGGCCGGCAAGCGTGTAATTCTGCGCTGTGACCTAAACGTCCCTATCAAGGATGGCGTTATCACAGACGACGGCCGTATTCGTGCCTCAGTGCCAACCATCAAGCGATTGGTAGCTGCTGGAGCTCGAGTAGCTGTTTGTTCACACCTCGGACGCCCTGAGGGCGCTCCTGAGGCCAAATACTCTCTTGGACCTGTCGCAGTGCGCCTAGAGGAGCTTTTGGGCCAGCCAGTGGCTTTTGCGGCTGACACGGTCGGTGCTCAGGCAACGGCTGCAGTCAAGATGCTCGAAGACGGCGGTGTTTGCCTATTGGAAAACCTTCGCTTCAATCCAGGCGAGGCTTCTAAGGATGCAGCCGAGCGAACAGCTTTTGCAAAGCAGTTGGCAGAACTGGGCGATCTTTTGGTCTCCGATGGCTTTGGCGTCGTGCACCGCAAGCAGGCCAGCGTTTACGAACTAGCGCAGCTGATTCCTTCATACGCGGGAGATCTAATTGCTACCGAGCTTGAGGTCCTAAAGCAGCTAACCGAATCCCCAAAGCGTCCATACACGGTTGTGCTGGGTGGATCAAAGGTTTCGGACAAGCTTGGCGTCATTGGTCACCTGCTCCCAAAGGTGGACCGTTTGGTGATCGGTGGGGGAATGGTGTTCACCGTTCTGGCAGCCCTTGGTCACAAGGTTGGCAAGAGCCTGCTGGAAGTTGACCAGATCGACACCGTGCGCACCTTCCTAAAACAGGCTGAAGAGCTTGGTGTCCAGGTTGTGCTACCAACCGACATTGTCGTGGCATCAGGCTTTGCAGCCGACGCTAAGTTTGAAACTGTTGCGGCGGATGCCATTGAGAACTCTTCGTTTGGATCTGACGCAATGGGACTCGACATTGGCCCTGTTTCCGCTGACGCCTTTGCAAAGGCCGTCAGCGAATCTGCGACCGTATTCTGGAATGGCCCAATGGGAGTATTTGAATTCGCTAACTTTGCGGCCGGAACCCGTGCTGTCGCGCAGGCGCTTACTGAGGTTCAGGGTCTTGCCGTTGTCGGTGGCGGTGACTCAGCTGCAGCTGTTCGAGCACTTGGTTTTGAAGAGTCTGCCTTCGGTCACATTTCAACCGGTGGCGGTGCTTCACTTGAGTATCTTGAGGGCAAGGCTCTACCTGGACTGGAGGTCCTAAATGACTAAGCGCACACCGCTTATCGCTGGCAATTGGAAGATGAACTTGGATCACATGCAGGCCATTGCCCTGATTCAGAAGCTTTGCTGGACCCTAAACGATGCCGATCACGACTACCGCGCGGTGGAGGTAGCGGTTTTCCCACCGTTCACCGACCTAAGAAGCGCTCAGACCCTGATTGACGCTGAGAAGTTCGAAGTCTCACTGGGGGCGCAGGACATTTCCAAGCACGACTCAGGCGCCTTTACCGGCGAAGTTTCTGGCGCATTCTTGGCAAAGCTCAACTGCAAGTTCGTGCTAATCGGACACAGTGAGCGTCGTCAATACCACAGCGAGAACGACGAGGTCGTTCAGGCAAAGGTTGCTGCCGCTTGGAAGCACGGTTTGGTTCCAATCATCTGTGTTGGTGAGACCTTGGAAGAGCTAGACACTCAAGGCCAAAGCGCTGTGCCAGTGGCACAAACCATTGCGGCACTTTCTGGACACGAGACTTTGGGTGAGTTTGTGATTGCCTACGAGCCAGTTTGGGCAATTGGAACCGGCAAGGTTGCAACCCCTGCGGAAGCCGAAGATGTTTCGAAGGCAATTCGTAAGGCAATCACAGAGAACTTTGGTGCTGAGAGTGGCCAGAGCCGCATCCTCTACGGTGGATCGGTAAAGGCAAACAACGTCGCTGGATTCCTTGCCTCAGGCGAGGTAGACGGAGTTTTGGTTGGTGGTGCCAGCCTGGACGCTGAAGAATTTGCTGGCATTTCGCGCTTTCAGAAGCACATAGTTCTATAATTTGACGAGCGTTTTACACGCAAAACCTAAGGAATCCTCATGGCTGTTCTACAAACCGCGCTATTGGTGCTGCTGGCAATTACCAGCGTGCTGCTGATCTTGCTTATCTTGCTCCACAAGGGTCGCGGTGGCGGTGTTGCTGACATGTTTGGTGGCGGTATGTCATCAACCATGAACTCCTCGGGTGTCGCAGAGCGCAACCTCAACCGCATCACCATCGTGCTTGGTCTGATCTGGGTGGTTGTAATCATCGTGCTTGGCCTATTCACCAGATTTGAGTGGGTATAAATTGACCAATTCAGCATCCATTAGAGGTGCTCGCGTTGGTGCTGGTCCAATGGGCGAGCAGGACCGTGGACACCACGTTGAGCGCATTGCCAGAGACTTTTACTGCTCCAACAATCACCAGTCGACTCAGAACTTTGCGGCAACCGTCAACCTTGAGGATGTTCCATCCGAAATTGACTGCCCACACTGTGGTCTACCTGCCGGTCTAGACAAGGCAAACCCACCACTGGTTGCGAAGATTGAGCCTTACAAGACTCACCTTGCTTACGTGAAAGAGCGTCGCACCGACGAAGAGGCTGCTGAAATTCTTGACGAAGCGCTACAGGCAATTCGTGAGCGTCGTGAGCGTGCTGCCGCTGCTGCTAAAGCGCGCGGCTAATTTCCTGATCTACATACCAGCGAGTTAGTTCCAAACCCTTAACCTTTGCCGCTGGCAATTCGCATTCTGAATCCTTGATCGCGCAGCGAGCAACTTCAGCTTTAGCGCTGCCTGACGCCAAGAAGAACACCGCTTTACTGCGGTTTAGTGCTTGATAGCTAAAAGACAAGCGCTCCAAGGGTGGCTTGGGGGAGTTGTGCTCTGAAACGATCCAGCTAACTGGGTGCTGGTGCCCCGGGAAAAGCGAAGCAACGTGACCATCCGGCCCCATGCCAAGAATCACAACATCGAATGCCGCAGTCTTGTCTGCGATTGGTCCGAGAAGGCTTTCAACGTAAGAGTCAAAAACTTTAGCTGAGACATCAAGTGGGCTTGAAGCATCTGGGAAGCGATACACGTTTGCCTGCACTAACTCAGGCCAGGCGCTGAGGCCCTGCTGCTCGTTGCGATCTGCATGGCCCATTGCGACAAAGCGCTCATCGCCAAAAAAGATATCCAATTTTGAAAGATCTAGCTGCTGCTTGGCTAGGTCGCCGAGAATCTTGATGCCGAGGGTGCCACCGGTGAGCACCAGGCGGGCGGTGCCGCGTTCTGCGACAGCGGTCTTGAGGATTTCAGCGATGTCTGCTGCAGCCTGAGCGGTTAGGGCTGCATCGGAGTCGAAGGTAAGAACCTCGGTCATCGACCAAAGCCCTTGGTAAGCACTTCGCCAAATACCTCATCTTCGCCGAGGAACCTCATGTCCTCGACCAAGCAGTCTTGGTTTGAGCGACGGGGGAGTAACACGGAAGAGTGCGGAGCACCGGTCTGGTCGATCTCTGCAACCTCACCCTGACGAATGATCAACAGCTCTCCGTCGGTGAAGTGGATTCGAACTCCAGCGATACCTTCAACATTTTGGCCGTCGAGCTTGTGTTCAATCTGAACTGTGACACCAAGTCGCAACTCAAGCCACTTAGCCAATAGCTCGGCGCTAGGGGAGAGGTCAGATCCAATTACCTCGATTGCCTTCACCTCGCGACCTAGGTGCTGGTCAAATAATGCGGCCAACTGAGCGCGCCAAAGTGTAATTCGAGTCCAGGCCATGTCGCCATCTCCTGGACGATAGTGCTTAGCGAACTCAGTCAAAAACGCCGGAGCATCTGGCTGCTCAGCGGAATCCACAATTCGCCTGGTTGCAATCTTGCCAATCGCACTTACCGAGGGGTTTGGGCTGCATGCGGATGGCCACCATGCCACAACTGGAGCATCTGGCAATAGCAATCCCATGACCAGTGATTCTGGGTTGCTGGCGGCGGCGCCGTGGGCCTTGAGAATAACTACCTCGGAAGCTCCGGCATCGCCGCCAACGCGAATCTCTGCGTCCAGGAATGAGGACGCTCCCTGGGGCTGGTCGTCATCGGCAAGGACGATGATTCGTGATGGGTGCAGGCGGCTGGCGCTATTTGCTGCCTTTACAGCTTCTTCAATGTGGGCAAAGTCAGTCTCAATCAGCAGGGTGAGAACGCGACCAAGTGCTACAACGCCGCCCGATTCTCTTAGCTCTTGAAGCTTCTTGCCAATCTTGCTTGAAGTGGTGTTTGGCATATCGACGATCATGGACGCCTCCAGCTTCTGCCATCGCGCTCTAGCATCGCATCAGCTGAGTCTGGGCCCCAGCTACCAGGGGCGTACTGGTCAGGCTGACCAGAGGCTTCCCAGTGAGAGACAATCGGGTCGAGGATCTCCCAGCTCAACTCCACTTCGCGTTGACGTGGGAACAGTGGTGGCTCGCCAAGCAGAACATCCAAAATCAAGCGCTCATAGGCCTCTGGAGAGTCCTCGGTAAAAGCGTGTCCGTAACCAAAGTCCATGGTCACATCGCGCACCTGCATTGCAGGACCTGGGACCTTTGAGCCAAAGCGCATTGTGACACCCTCGTCTGGCTGAACTCTAATAACCAGGGCGTTCTCACCGAGCAGCGAGGTTTGATTCTGAGCAAAAAGCTGCTGAGCGGCACGCTTGAAAACAATTGCAATCTCGGTAACCCTGCGACCAAGGCGCTTGCCGGCGCGGAGGTAGAAAGGCGCTCCCTGCCAACGAGGGTTGTTGATATCCAGTCGCATTGCAGCATAGGTCTCAGTGACCGAAGCCGGGTTGATTCCCTCTTCGCCCAAGAAGCCAAGCACCTCGGTGCCACCCTGCCAACCACCGGCATACTGACCGCGAGCGGTGTGAAGGTTTAGGTCACTTGGTAATTCAACTTCAGCCAAAACCTGTTCTTTGGCTGCTCGAAGATCGGCTGCATCAAAGCTGTCTGGCTGCTCCATGGCGGTGAGGGCCAATAGCTGTAGCAGGTGGTTTTGAATAACGTCTCTGGCCGCACCAATGCCGTCGTAGTAGCCGGCACGGCCGCCAATACCGATGTCCTCGGCCATGGTGATCTGAACGTGGTCGATGTACTTTGAGTTCCAAAGTGGCTCGAACATCTGGTTCGCGAATCTCAGGGCCAGAATGTTCTGAACAGTTTCCTTGCCCAGGTAGTGGTCAATCCGGAAAACCGAGTCCTCGGGGAAAACTCTCTCAACAACGCTGTTTAGTTCTTTAGCGGTTTCCAGGTTTGAACCAAAAGGCTTCTCAATAACCACTCTGCGGAACTGGCCCTTGGCTGCTTGAGTGAGTCCAGCCTCCTCGAGTTGATTTACAACGAGTGGGAAATCTCTTGGCGGGATTGAGAGATAGAAAGCGTGATTACCTGCGGTGCCGCGTTCACGATCTAGTTCATCAACTGTCTCGCGCAGTTTCTTGAAGGCTTCTGGGTCATCGTGACGCCCAGCCACGAAGCGAATACCCTTGCTCAGCTGCTGCCAGACATCCTCAGACCAAGTGGTTCTAGCGTGAGCCTTTACCGCTTCATAAACGATCTTCTCGAAGTCTTCTTCGCTCCAGTCTCGCCTGGCGAAACCAACCAGTGAGAATGCTGGCGGCAATAATCCACGGTTTGCCAAGTCGTAAATCGCAGGGAGCAACTTCTTGCGTGAAAGATCGCCGGTTACACCAAACATGATCAGGCCGCTAGGGCCAGCGATCTTGTGCATTCGGCGATCAAAGGGATCGCGCAGTGGGTTTTTGCTCACGAAGAAATTACCTGCTTTAGCTTCTCTAGGTCGGCCAGCGGGTTGCTTAGGCGAAGAGTCAAAACTGGCAATTCATTGTCTTTGAGAACATTGGCATCGCCAGCAGCCTGAGCCTGAATCAGGCCACCGAAACTAAACGGGCGACCTTCGATTTCCAGGTCAGTGCCAAACACACCGGTGAGCTGAAGGAATACACCCTGCTTAGGACCACCCTTGTGATACTGACCAGTTGAGTGCAAAAAGCGCGGTCCCCAGCCAAAGGTCACCGGACGACCGGAACGCTTAGCCAACAGATCCCTAAGGGTCTCGAGCTGCGGGTATGCCATGCGGTTTAGGTAGGCGTGCACCGAAATGTAGCTGGCATCCCCAACCAAGCTCAACAACTGCTCGACAGCGGAATCCAGAGTGCTGCCTTGAATATCAAAGCCATAGCTTTTCACAGCGATGTCTTGGGATACGAAGTCGACCTCTTCACTTGAGGCAGGGGAGTCAAGCAGTGCTCTGGCCGCCACCTTGGCGCTCTCGACATTTGGCTGATCAAATGGATTGATGCCCTGCAGGTAACCTGCGATGACGGTCGCATACTCCCAGAGCAGGAATAGCTCTCCCAAATCTCCCTGGAATGCCGCGTCGGTTCCGGATGCAAGCTCGGAACCAAAACGAATCAACAGAGTGTCCGAAGGCAAAGCTGAAATCTCAGGAGCATTACCATCCACAACAACTGGAAGCGTTCCCTTATCTTCCTTACCAGTTGACTCTGCAACCAACTGCTCTACCCAGTCGCCAAAACCAGCTAGGCCGTCGCACTCAATCAGGAACTTGTCCTTGTAGCCAGAGCCATTTTCAGATCGGGCTAGGAGTGCACCTAGCCAAAATGCTGGGTTTTCGCTCGAATCAGCCTGCAGGGCGGCGCTTGCTTCAAAAGCCGAGGCCAGAAGTGCGGAGATGTCCACGCCTGCCAAACCAGATGGCACCAAGCCAAAAGCGGTGAGTGCGCTGTAGCGGCCACCAACATTTGGATCCGCATTGAACACTCGGTACCCGGCCTCACGGCTTGCAACATCCAGTGGTGAGCCAGGGTCAGTCACAATCACGATTCGATCGGTTGGATTGATTCCAGCCGCTCTAAATGCGGTCTCGAAGGCACGCTTCTGCGAGTCGGTCTCAACCGTGGAGCCAGACTTCGAGGAGACCACTACCGCGGTCTTTTCTAGGTGAATCAAAGCTGCTGCAACCTGATCTGGTGCGGTTGCATCTAGGACCACAAGGTCAACCTTGGCGTTTTTGGTAATCACCTCAGGTGCAAGCGATGACCCGCCCATACCGCAGAGCACAAAGCGAGTTACGCCTTGCGCTGCAAACTCATCGCGAAGCGCGAAGATCTCTGGCAACAGCGCTTGAGAGTCGCGAGCACTGGTAATCCAGCCGAGGCGAATCGATGCCTCTGGCTGCGCCGAAGCACCCCAAAGTGAATCATCTTTGGCACCAATTCGAGACGCAACGCGATCTGAAATTAGACCAGCGACAACTTCTTTCAGGGCAACCTGGTTGGGAGCGGATAAAGCTAACTTCACTTAGCTGCCTCCAAAGCGCTTGCTACCGATTCCACTAGTTCGTTCCAAGAAACGATGAACTTGTCAACGCCCTCTTCTTCTAGCAGGTTGGTGACCTCAACGATGTCGATGCCGGCGTCAGCAAGTTCGGCCATGAATGCCTTTGCAGCCGGGATCTGGGCAGTGATGGAATCCTGCGGGATAACACCGTGATCAGCGGTTGCCATCATTGTCTTCTCAGGCATCGTGTTCACTAAGTTCTTGGCAATCAACTGCGTGACATACAGGGTGTCTGGTAGGGCAGGGTCCTTGACTCCTGTGGAGGCCATAAGTGGACGCTGGTAACGAGCACCGGCGGCCTCAAGTGCCTTCCACTCATCGCTGGCGGTGCGCTCCAAAAATGCTGCGTAAGCCAAACGGGCGTTAGCTAGTGCTGCTTTGCTCTTGAGTTCCGGCTTGCCAATGGCAACCAGGCGCTTGTCAACCTCGGTGTCTACGCGAGATACGAAGAACGATGCCACCGAGTGGATCTTTGAGAGGTCTTTGCCGCCTGCTTTCGCCTGACGAAGACCTTCGAAGTAGGCATCCATCACCTCGTGGTAGCGCTCCACCGAGAAAATCAAGGTGACATTCACGCTGATGCCTGCCGCAGTAACGGCGGTGATTGCAGGAAGTCCGGCCTTGGTGGCAGGAATCTTGATCATTACGTTCTCGCGGTCAACCAGCTTGTAGAGATCCAGTGCCTGAGCAATGGTTCCAGCAGTATCAAAAGCCAGTCCAGGCTCGACCTCAATCGAAACTCGACCATCAACGCCGTTGGAGCTGTCGTAGATGCCACGAAACAAATCGCATGCATTTGCGACATCCGTCGAAGTGATGTTCACAATCGCCTGGGAAGCATCATGACCGGCTGCGGCTTCAGCTGCCAGCGCCTTTGAGTAGAACGGGTCCTTTAGAGCTGCAGCAAAGATGCTCGGGTTGGTGGTAACACCGCGCACGCTGAAGTTGTCGATCAGGTGCTTTAGGTTGCCAGACTCGATGCGCTCGCGAGAGAGATCATCGAGCCAAATTGAAACACCATTGGCAGTTGCAGTTGCAAGTGGGTTGGTCATGAAAAGTCCTATCGTGCGTTCTTGGCGGCAGTTACTACCGCTTCAGTGGTGATTCCAAACTCGCGGTAGAGGGTCGCATAGTCAGCAGACGCTCCATAGTGGTCGATTCCGATGCTTACACCTGAATCGCCAACGTACTTTCTCCAGCCCATGGTCAAGCCTGCCTCAATAGAGACGCGGGCCTTTACCGCTGCTGGCAAAACGCTCTCGCGGTAAGAAGCGGACTGCTCCTCAAACCACTCCAAGCAAGGAGCGGAGACAACGCGCGTCGCGATGCCCTGCTTCTCAAGTTCTGCTCTGGCCTCGACCGCAAACTGAACCTCGCTACCGGTAGCGATCAGGATGACCTCAGGCTTGCCATTTGCTGCCTCCTGAAGCACATACGCACCCTTGGCTACATTTGCAGCACCAGAGGTTGCGTCGCGCTCCAAAACCGGCAGATTCTGGCGGGTAAGAATGATGCCGGCTGGGGCAGTCTTGCGCTTTAGGATCTCGAGCCAGGCGTATGAGGTCTCGTTAGCATCCGCTGGACGAACCACAGCCAGGTTTGGAATCGCACGAAGTGCGGTTAGGTGCTCAATTGGCTGGTGGGTAGGACCATCCTCGCCAAGTGCTACTGAGTCGTGAGTCCATACGTAGGTTGCCGGAACACCCATAAGCGCAGCCAGGCGAACCGCTGGACGCATGTAGTCCGAGAAAACCAAGAAGGTTCCACCGAAAACCCTGGTGTGTCCAGAGAGGGTGATTCCATTCAGGATTGCACCCATCGCGTGCTCGCGAACACCGAAGTGCAGGATGCGACCCGCCTTGGTTGGGGTCCAGTGCGCAACCTGCCACTTGGCGGGAACAAATGAACCGCCGCCCTCAATGGTGGTGTTGTTTGATTCCGCTAGGTCGGCAGAGCCGCCCCAAAGTTCCGGCATAACCTTTGCGATGGCATTGATGACTTTGCCGCTGGCAGCGCGAGTAGCAATCTCGGTGCCTGGCTCAAAAACAGGAAGTGCTGCCTCAAGACCTGAAGGAAGATCCCCGGCAACCAAGCGCTCCAAAAGCGCTGCATTCTCAGGGTTGGCGTTCTTCCACTGAGTGAACTGCTGCTCCCACTGGTCTCTAGCAAGCGCTGAGCGAGTGGAAAGCGAACGGGTGTGCGAGATGACTTCTTCGGACACCTCGAAGCTGTGCTCAGGGTCGAAGCCCAGGGCTTGCTTTAGTCCCGCAAGTTCTTCTCCACCAAGCTTTGATCCGTGGATCTTGCCGGTGTTCTGCTTGCTGGGGGATGGCCAGCCGATGATGGTGCGAAGCGTGATCAGAGTTGGCTGATCGGTGTTGGCCTTGGCCTTCTGAATTGCCTCGTAAAGGGCTGCAACATCTTCGTGGTAATCGCCGTTGCGACGCCAGTCCACCTCAAGGGTCTGCCAACCATAGGCGCGGTAGCGAGCGGCTACGTCCTCGGTAAAGGAAATGTCGGTGTCATCTTCGATTGAGATTTGGTTTGCGTCGTAAATGACAACCAGGTTGCCTAGTCCTATGTGTCCCGCGATAGAGGCTGACTCTGCGGATACGCCCTCTTGAACATCGCCATCTCCAGCGATTACATAGACGAAGTGATCAAAGACTGATTCGCCCGGCTTGGCGTTCGGGTCAAGTAGCTCGCGCTCAAAGCGTGCCGACATCGCGAAACCAGTTGCGGAAGCCAGTCCCTGTCCAAGCGGACCGGTGGTGATTTCAACACCCGAGGTGTGACCAAATTCTGGGTGACCAGGAGTCTTGGAGCCCCAGGTTCTTAGTGCCTTGATGTCCTCAAGCTCCAAGCCAAAACCACCAAGGTAAAGCTGGTTGTAGATGGTGAGCGAGGAGTGTCCAGCGGAGAGGATAAATCGGTCGCGACCGATCCAGCGGTCATCCTTTGGATCGTGTCGCATTACCTTCTGAAACAACAGGTAAGCGGCAGGTGCCAGTGAGATTGCAGTTCCTGGGTGGCCGTTGCCAACCTTCTCAACCGCGTCCGCAGCCAGCACTTTGGCGGTTTTTACCGCCAGGTCATCAATCTTGTTCCATTCCAACATGTGGTTAGCCCAATTCTTCAAATTCTCAATAAGGGGATTGTCGTGGCGGCGGTGCCTACGCGAATGCCTCAACTCTACATCGAATTGGGGTTTTGACCTGCCCCGATTAGACTATTTCGAGAAATGACTCCCGACGCAAAATCTCCCGCTAAATCGCGCTTTGTAGCCAAGCTAAAGGCTTACTTTGCTCTAACTAAACCTCGGGTTATTGAGCTACTGCTAATTGCCACCGTTCCAGCCATGATTTTGGCCGAACGTGGGATGCCTTCGATTTGGCTAATTCTTGCAACCTTGTTCGGAGGAGCTCTCTCCGCGGGTAGCGCTAATGCCTTCAACTGCTACATCGATGCGGATATCGACAAGGTCATGGGCAGGACTCAAAACCGCCCACTAGTCACCGGTGAACTAACCCAAAAAGAAGCGCTTGTCTTTGCCTGGACCATTGGAATCTTTAGCGTTTTGTGGTTTGGGCTTTTGATCAACTGGCTGAGCGCCTTGCTTTCGCTGGCTGCGATCTTGTTCTACGTCTTCATTTACACCCTTGGCCTAAAGCGCCGCACCCCGCAGAACATCGTTTGGGGTGGAGCCGCTGGTGCCATGCCAGCACTTATTGGCTGGGCAGCGGTCACCGGCGTGGTTGAGCCAGCCGCATTTGTGCTGTTTCTGATTGTCTTTTTGTGGACCCCACCGCACTACTGGCCACTGTCGATGAAGTACCTCGAGGATTACCGTGACGCCGGAGTTCCAATGTTGCCGGTGGTTGCGAAGAACGAAGTTGTTGGTCGCCAGATCATTCTTTACGCCTGGGCGTACTTCGCTTCCAGCCTCTTGCTGATTCCGGTTGCGCCAATGGGCTGGATCTACACGGCTGTGGCCGTGGTGAGTGGATTGTGGTTTAGCTACGAGTCTCACAAGCTCTACAACGAGGCGAAGCGCGGGATTCCAAAGAACCCGATGAAGCTTTTCCACATGTCGATTACCCACCTGACGCTGTTGTTCCTAGCGGTGGCAATCGACCCGCTTCTTTACATCAGCCTTTAATCTCTTCCAACCGAGTCAGCGACTCGTCGCGCTCTATGAAGTGATCCAAAATTGGTGCTGGGTAGCCGTTTTGAAGCCCATCAATTAGCTTCCAGGGTTCGTGAACCTCAGCACCTGCGATGTGCCTAAGCTCCGGAATGTACTTTCTTACGTAATCGCCATTTGGATCAAATTTGTAGCCCTGCAGCGTTGGGTTGAAGACTCGGTAGTAGGGAGAGGCATCCGTGCCGCAACCAGCGGTCCACTGCCAGCCGTGTGAGTTCGAGGCCGGGTCAAAGTCAGTAAGCCAGGTTTCAAACCAGCGAGCGCCGACCTGCCATTCGATGTGGAGGTCTTTGACCAAAAAGCTAGCCACAATCATGCGAGCGCGGTTGTGCATCCAGCCTGTGGTCAATAACTGACGCATAGCCGCATCCACGATCGGATAGCCGGTGTGACCCGTCTTCCAGGCCTCCAGCTTTGGGTTATCCTCCGCCTGGTCATAACGCATCTTCTCGAACCTAGGTTCGTAGTAACCGTGATAGGTATGCGGATTGTGGAACAACACGTCTGCGTAGAACTCTCGCCACGCTAGCTCCTTGCGGAACACCTCTTCACCTGGAGTATCTCCAAGCTGTGCCAGGAGCGTCCTGGGGTGAATCTCGCCGTGGGCAAGAGCGTGGCTAAGGTGAGATGTGCCCGACAGATCGGTGCGGTTGCGGTCTTCGCTGTAGTTGCGAAGGGCACGCTTTTGAAACTTCCGCCAGGTCTCCAGTGCAAACGCCTCGGATGCCTTTATCGGCATCTCACAGTCCGCGGACAAATTGGGTAGCTCTCCAGTACCGCTAACCCACACCACGGACTCGAGGTCCACCGCATAGGGGCGCTGGCCTATGTATTGCATCCAGCGCTTATAGAACGGGGTGTAGACCCTGAGCGGGCTTTGGTCATCCTTGCGAACTGTTCCAGGCTCTACCGCATAGTTGGATCCAACTAGCTGAAGCGAAATCCCCGCTGCGTAGAGCACCTCCGCCACCTCGGCCTGCTCCAGCATCCCGTGAGTATCGAAGCTACGGGTAGCAAAAACTACTTTGGCGTCCAATGATTTAGCCAAAGTCAGTAACTCAGCGGAAACACTGCCGCTGGCAATACTCAGCCCCTTGGGTAGCGATGCTGCCAAACTCTGCACCGAGGTAATCAGCGAGTTGCGCCTGATAGGGGAGAGGGTGTCAAATCCTTGGCCGAACACATAGCTTGCAGCCAATGGCTGATTGTCTTTTTTGGCAAGGGCAACGGCGGCGCTGAGCGCCTCATTGTCTTGAACCCTTAGGTCCCTGCGAAACCAGAAAAGATAGGTCATCGATTAATTTTGCGTGCCGAGAGTAACTGGAAGGTAACCAGTGCACTCAGGCTTGCAGCTCCAAACATGTGTATGCCAACTAGTAAAGCTGGAACACCGGTGCGAGCCTGCAAAATTCCCACCGCTGCCTGTCCAATGGTGAACATGACCGTCAGGAAAAGAATTCGAGTTGGCAGATCTGCCCAGAGCTTTCGACTTACCAACCATTGGGCTACCAGTTGGATAACTAGCAGGGCAAGCATCAGATAGCCAGGGTAGGAGTGGTAGTGCTGCCAAATCTCAAGGTCAAGACCGTTACGCGGAGTATCGATATCCCCAGCGTGTGGACCGGCACCGGTCACAATCACCCCAAAAACAATCGTCACCAGGCTCACGACCACTGATGGCCAAGCCAATGCTCGGTTGATAGGCGCAATGTCAGTAACCGGCTTAGGTAGTGCCCGCCAAACCAATAGCGATGCGATTGCGATTAGGCCCACTGAGATCACAAAGTGCAGCCCAACAATCCAGGAGTTCAACCCGGTAAGAACTGTTATTCCACCAACCACTGCCTGAAGGATGATGCCAAGCCCTAGTAGGAATGCCGGTGCTACCAGCCCACCGAGCTCTACCGCCCTAGCGGAAGTAATAATTCGCAGTGCGGTAAACAGCATGATCGCGGTAGCAGTTGCTATTAGCGCAATGGTCCACATGTTCAACCCCGCGATTGCCTGCAGCAAAATGCCAGCGGCCAAACCAACGGTGGCGGCAAAGAAAACAAAGGTAGGGATTACCAGGCGATCTTTAGCAGCGTGCATGCGCATGACCGTCACATAGGTCAGTAGCGCGATAACTAAAAGAACGAAGGTCAACAGGCGATTACCGAACTCGATGATTCCGTGGAAACCCATCTCCTCGGTGGTGACCAGCGAATCCTCGGTGCACTTAGGCCAGGTTGGGCAGCCAAGTCCTGAGGCAGTGAGGCGCACAGCACCACCTGTGACAACGATTAGCACCTGAGTTACCAGGGACAGCCAGACATACAATCGCACGCGTTTCGGGCTCACCAGAATGTTGAACCAAAGGTTTTTTAGTAGCTGCAACGTCTCTCCGAGTTAGGTTTACCTAATCGCTTCAAATTGATTGGAAATGCTAGTCTCATGAAGCGCTAAAGCAATTCTCCCACCAACTTCGGATACGGGAATACCAATTGCCAAGGTGGGTTGAACTTGTTGAAACCAGGAGGAACATGTCCGAGAAAATCATTGACCGGCCAGAGCTTGACGAGCTGGGAAACTACGAATTTGGCTGGTCTGACAGCGATAAGGCTGGCGCGTCCGCGCGTCGCGGTATCAATGAGGACGTGGTCAAGGACATCTCCGGCAAAAAGAGCGAGCCGGACTGGATGCTGGAGCGTCGCCTAAAGGGCTACCAGTACTTCCTGCAGAAGCCAATGCCGACCTGGGGATCTGACCTCAGCGGAATTGACTTTGACAACATCAAGTACTTCGTGCGCTCAACCGAAAAGCAGGCCCAGAGCTGGGAAGACCTTCCGGAAGACATCCGCCAGACCTACGAACGCCTTGGCATTCCAGATGCCGAGCGCCAGAGATTGGTTGCCGGTGTGGCAGCTCAGTACGAGTCCGAGGTGGTTTACCACCAGATTCGTGAGGACCTAGAGCAGCAGGGCGTCATCTTCTTGGACACCGACACCGCTTTGAGAGAGCACCCTGAGATTTTCCAGGAGTACTTCGGAACCGTTATCCCAACCGGAGACAACAAGTTCGCCGCCCTAAACACCGCGGTTTGGTCGGGTGGCTCATTTGTTTACGTACCGAAGGGCGTAAAGGTTGAGATCCCGCTTCAGGCTTACTTCCGCATCAACACCGAGAACATGGGTCAGTTCGAAAGAACCCTGATCATCGCGGATGAAGACTCCTACGTGCACTACATCGAGGGTTGCACCGCGCCGATTTACCAGTCTGACTCGCTGCACTCTGCGGTAGTTGAGATCATCGTGAAGAAGAACGCTCGCGTTCGCTACACCACCATTCAGAACTGGTCCAACAACGTTTACAACCTGGTTACCAAACGTGCCATCGCGCACGAAGGCGCAACCATGGAGTGGATCGATGGCAACATCGGCTCCAAGGTCACCATGAAGTATCCATCGGTAATCCTTGCTGGCGAGCGTGCTCGCGGCGAGACCCTGTCGGTTGCCTTCGCAGGTGAGGGACAGCACCAGGATGCCGGCGCCAAGATGATCCACCTGGCTCCTTACACCACCAGCTCGATCGTCTCCAAGTCGATTGCTCGTGGCGGTGGCCGCACCTCTTACCGCGGTGAGATCCGCGTAAACCCTGGTGCACACCACTCGGCAAACACTGTTCGCTGTGACGCGCTTCTGGTTGACACCATCTCTCGTTCAGACACCTACCCAGCGAACGATATTCGTGAGGACGATGTCTCAATGGGTCACGAGGCGACTGTTACTGCCATCTCGGCCGAGCAGCTGTTCTATCTGCAGTCCCGCGGTATGGCAGAAGATGAGGCCATGGCGATGATCGTGCGCGGCTTTATTGAGCCAATCGCCAAGGAGCTGCCAATGGAGTACGCCTTGGAGCTGAACAAGCTCATCGAGATGCAGATGGAAGGGGCTGTTGGTTAATGGCACAGCACGGAATCAAGGAACACTCCCACGGTGCTGGCGTTCCTATTCAGACCAGAAACGAGCGTCCTCGCTCGACCTCGATTGAAGACTTTCCCGAGGTTTCTAAGCTTCAGGAGATTTGGCGCTATTTGCCAATCGACAAGCTAAAGGGTCTAACCCAGAGTGTGATTGGCGAGCTTTCAGAGTCTGCCACCACGCTCAAACTGGCCGCTGGCGTAACTGCACAGTGGGTAGAGACCACCAAGGCCGAGGTTGGCAAGGCTGGATTGCCAGAGGATCGCATCGCTGCGATTGCCTGGACCAATGCCTCAAAGACCCTAGTCATTGATGTTCCAAAGGACCTAGAGCAGTCTGAGCCAAGCTTCGTGGTGATTCGCCCTGAGAGCGATGAGGCGCAGGCTGCCCACGTTGTTATCAAGGTTGGCACCCACGCCAGGACCACCATCGTGCTGGATCACGCTGGACTAGGTGTATTGAGCGAAAACGTTGAGATTATTCTTGGCGATGAGTCCGAGCTGAACTTTGTCACCATTCAGGACTGGAGCAAGGGCTCAACCCACGTCTCCACCCAGTTTGCAAAGCTTGGCAGAAACTCAAACCTGCGCCACATCGTGGTTTCACTCGGTGGCGACCTAGTGCGTGTGACACCTGCAGTTGAGCTTTCAAGCCCAGGCGCTGAGGTCAACATGTACGGCGTTTACCTAGCGGACAGCGGAAACTACTTTGAGCACCGCCCATACGTTGACCACATTGCGGAGAACTGCAAGTCGAATGTGGCATACAAGGGAGCACTGCAGGGTGTTGGTGCCCACACCGTTTGGGTTGGAGATGTTCTAATTCGCGAAACCGCGGTTGGAACTGACAGCTACGAGCTGAACCGCAACCTGCTACTCACCGATGGAGCGCGTGCCGACTCAGTCCCGAACCTGGAGATTGAGACCGGAAAGATCGAAGGTGCTGGTCACGCCAGTGCCTCTGGTCGATTCGACGATGAGCAGCTGTTCTACTTACAGGCTCGCGGCATCAACGAAACCGACGCCAAGAAGCTAGTGGTTCGCGGATTCCTATCCGAGATCATCCAGAAGATTGAAATTGACGAAATTGAGCAGCGCTTGATTGGAGCAATCGAGCTAGAACTAGAAAGGGTGGGGGTCTAAATGGCACTTCGTATTTGCGCCCTAGAGGACATCAAGCCAGGCAAGTCGATTCGCGTGAAGGTTGGCGACAACGCCATCGCGATCGTGAGAACCCCAGCGGGAGACGTTAAGGCTCTGGATGACAAGTGCTCACACGGTGAAATTTCACTGTCTGAGGGCTTTGTAGACAACGAGACCATCGAGTGCTGGGCACACGGTGCAAAGTTTGATCTAAACACCGGTAAGCCTTTGAGCCTGCCTGCCTATGAACCGGTTGCGACCTACGAGGTCTTGATCGAAAACGGCGACATCTTTTTAGAAATCGAAGAGTAAGACTTAGTTAGGAAATCATGTCAAAGCTAGAAATCAAGAACCTCCACGTTTCGGTAACCACCGACCAGGGCGCCAAGCAAATCCTTAGGGGAGTGGACCTAACCATTTCCTCAGGTGAGACCCACGCTGTGATGGGACCTAACGGTTCCGGCAAGTCGACCCTGGCCTACTCGGTAGCCGGTCACCCAAAGTATGAAATCACCGACGGTGAGATCCTGCTCGATGGCGAAAACGTGCTGGAGATGAGCGTGGACGAGCGTGCTCGCGCCGGTCTGTTCCTTGCGATGCAGTACCCGGTTGAGGTTCCAGGAGTCTCAGTATCCAACTTCCTTCGCACCGCAAAGACCGCCATCAGCGGCGAGGCACCGGCACTGCGCGAGTGGGTTGGCGACCTAAAGACCGCAATGAAGAACCTCCGCATGGACTCGGACTTCACCGAGCGCAATGTGAACGAAGGCTTCTCCGGTGGCGAGAAGAAGCGTCACGAGATTCTGCAGCTTGAGCTACTAAAGCCAAAGATCGCAATCTTGGATGAGACTGACTCAGGTCTAGACGTTGACGCCCTGAAGATCGTTTCTGAGGGCGTAAACCGTGCCAAGGACAACACCGACCTGGGCGTTCTGCTAATCACTCACTACACCCGCATCTTGCGCTACATCAAGCCAGACTTCGTTCACGTCTTCGTGGCTGGCAAGGTTGCCGAGCAGGGCGGACCGGAGCTTGCTGAGCGTCTAGAGGCAGAAGGTTATGACCGCTACCTAAAGGCAAATGCATGAGCGAACCAAAAGAGCTCAGCGCTGAGCAGTACGACCGCGTCATCGAAGCGATGAAGAACATCATTGACCCAGAAATTGGAGTCAACATCGTTGACCTTGGCCTGGTCTATGGCCTTCAGGAGTCAGAGGATGGCGCCCTGCTGATCAACATGACATTGACCTCAGCGGGCTGCCCGCTAACTGACGTTATTGAAGAGCAGACTGGCGACGCCCTAGATGGTGTCGTAGAGGCATTCAGAATCAACTGGGTCTGGATGCCACCATGGGGGCCAGAGAAGATCACAGAGGACGGCCGCGAGATGATGCGAGCAATCGGATTCTCAATCTAAAGAAAAACCCCTTGGATTTCTCCAAGGGGTTTTCTACTTCTTAGTTCTACTTCAGTAGCTTCCATGCCATTGGGACCAAAGCTGCGGCAGCAATTGCCTTCACTAGGTCACCGATTAGGAATGGGTAAACGCCGCCAGCAAGAGCCTGGTCCAAAGTCAGACCCAGGGTAATCATTAGGCCGCTAACGCCAAGTGCATAGATGACAACCGAGCCGGTTGCGAAAGCAAGTGCAAGCTTTAGTGGGTTCTTGGTCCAGCCGCGGTTTGCTAGCGCACCGATGATGGCAGCAGCAGCGACGAAGCCGATTAGGTAACCGGTGGTAGGGAGCACACCGGTCAAGGTCTTTGCGGATGCAAATACCGGCAGACCGGCAGCACCCATAGCCAAGTAAGTGGCCATCGAGATGGATGCACGACCAGCACCAAGAGTTGCCGCAACCAACAAAACAGCAAAGGTTTGCAGGGTCATTGGCACTGGAAACATTGGAATCTGGATCTGAGCAGCAAGTGCTGTTAGTACGGCACCGGAAACAACCAGGACAAGGTCATTTACGCGTGATCTTGGGATTACGCGGTCAACTAGGTTCACGGCGGCAATAGTCATCAGGATTCCTTCTTTTGATTATGCGGAAATTCTATTGGTTTTGATCCTCAAAGGCCGCATCCTCGCGGGCTTGGGTTTTCTTCTCAACTCGACGGGGGATTAGGCCCTGCTCTTCAAGTCGCAAGCGCTTGTCATTTTTGTAGGCCCACAAGAAGGCACCAAAAGCCATGATTCCGAACAATAACCACTGCAGCGCATAGGAAAGGTGGTTGCCCTCATTCAAAGATGGCTTAGGTTGTGGAATTGGAGCCTCGTCTGGAGCTGGGGTTTCGCTGCTAAGGCGACCGTAAAATCTGGTCTCAAGCTTGAGTTGAGGATGCAACTGGGAGTACTCGACGAGGTCGATGGTGTCCAGCCTGCCGGCAACGGCATCCTTCCCTGAATCAGCCTCACCCTGGCGAAGCCGCACCACGAGCTCCGTGGTTTCAGAACTAGGTAGTGGGTTTAGGAGCGGCTCCTTGATGTCAGAACCTGCAGGTAACCAGCCGCGCTCAACGACGATTAGCTCTCCGGTGCTGGTTCTAAAGGGCACCAGCTGCAAAAAGCCTGGGCTGCCATTCAATGGCCTGTTGCGCACCAAAATGGCATTCTCTGGAAGGTACTGACCCACCAGGTTCACCGGTCGCCATTCATCTTCCCGAAGTCCATTGCCAACTGGCAACCAGGAAACATCTGCCAGTTCAATAGCGGCCGAATCGTAGTTCTCAACTACCTGATTGATCTTTTCGACTCGCTCTTCGCGGCGGGCAAATTGCCACCAGCTCAAGAGTGTTGTGGCGATTGCAAAGAGCACGACAAGCGCGAGCCATGATGCCCAACGTCTAATCGCTTGAAGGTTCAAAGTCTCTTACTCCCAAATACATACCGCGGGTCTGTAGATAGTCAACCAGATAGCTGCGGTGGGTTTCGCAAGAAGACCAAAGCTTGACTCGATCAACGTCATGAATTTTAGGATTGCGCCATTCAATCAGGATGCTCGCCGCTTCCACGCAGCCAGCTCTAGAGCACTTACTCTTCATCGACAATTCGGATTTTGCTCGCTGGGATCGAGATTGCTGGAGCCGTAATCTTGGTTGAGTTATCTTTTGGATTGCTGCCCTGAGAGTTTGCGATGATCACTGCAAAGTAGGGCAGGAAGATTGCCAGGGCAAAGAAAATCCACATCAGAATTCCTGTGGTGAAGACTCCGGCGACAATGCAAACCATGCGAACGCTCATCGCGATGGTGTACTTGCGCATGCGAATCTTGCGCTCTTCATCGGGAGAGAGTTCTAAAGATGTGGCGCTTTGCCGCTTTGCCATTTTGCTTACGCTTCTTCCGCTAGCCCAATTGCTAGGCTTTGGTATTCATAACGCGATTTAGTCAATGGTATTCCCGCAAGGAGCAAAATGGAGCACTCTCGCACAGTTCTGATCACCGGTGGTAACCGTGGAATTGGTTTTGCAATCGCGGAAGAGTTCATTGCTCAGGGCTACAAAGTAGCCGTGACCGCAAGGTCAGGCCAGGGTCCGCAAGGTTCACTAACTGTCCGTGCCGACGTCACCGATGGCGCATCTCTCGATGCCGCCTTGCTCGAGATTGAGCAGCAGCTTGGCCCAGTTGAAATTTTGGTCGCCAACGCTGGTATTACCCGTGACACGCTCTTAATGCGCATGACCGATGAGGAATTTGAAGAGGTTGTAAACACCAACCTCTCCGGCGTATTCCGAGTGCTTCGCAGGGTCACCAAGGGCATGATCAAGGCAAAGTTTGGCCGCGTCATCTTGATTGGCTCCGTGGTTGGACTTCTTGGCAGCGCAGGTCAGGTCAACTACGCCGCCACCAAGAGTGCACTTGTTGGCATGGCAAGATCCATCACCCGTGAACTAGGTGGCCGAAACATCACTGCAAACGTGGTGGCTCCAGGATTCATTGACACCGACATGACCGCGGAGCTAACCGAAGAACTGCAGGCTGCTTACCGAGCAAAGATTCCTGCTGGTCGCTTTGCAGCCCCAAGTGAAGTGGCCAAAGTTGTTCGCTGGTTGGCATCCGATGAAGCCGCTTACATTTCTGGTGCAGTGATTCCAGTGGATGGTGGCCTTGGAATGGGCCATTAGGTAGTAACTTTTTCCATAACGCAATAAGGAGATGGCTTTGGGAATTCTCGAAGGTAAGAAAATACTCGTAACCGGTGTGCTAACCGAGGCTTCAATTGCCTTCACGGCTGCCAAATTGGCTCAGGAAGAGGGCGCTGAGGTGCTTCTAAGCTCCTTCGGACGCATGCTTCCGATTACCCAGAAGATTGCCGAGCGTTTGCCAAAGCCTGTCAAGGTAATCGAGCTGGACGCCACAAACCAGGAGAATCTGGACGCGCTTGCTGGTCACATCAAGGAGCACCTTGGCTCGCTAGACGGCATCGTGCACGCTATTGCCTTTGCTCCGCAGACCGCACTGGGTGGAAACTTCATGGAGACCCCTTGGTCCGATGTCTCAACCGCAGTAGAGGTTTCTGCTTACTCACTGAAGGCAATCACCACTGCCTGCTTGCCGGTGCTAAACAACCCAAGCTCTGTGGTTGGTTTGACCTTTGATGCGACCGTGTCATGGCCGGTATACGACTGGATGGGTGTTGCAAAGGCTGCCTTTGAGTCAACCGCTCGCTACCTAGCTCGCTACCTTGGCGACAAGGGCATTCGCGTGAACCTGATTTCTGCTGGACCGCTTCGCACCACTGCTGCCAAGGGAATTCCTGGATTCGCAACCATGGAAGAGCTTTGGACTGGGCGAGCGCCACTTGGTTGGGACCTAACCGACACCGAAGCTGCCGCTAAGGGATTGGTGGCACTTTTGAGTGAATGGTTCCCAGCCACCACCGGTGAGATGATCCACGTTGATGGCGGATTGCACTCCACTGGAGCCTAGGGAAGTAGCTGAATTAGCTGGCTCAAATCGCGCTCATTGAGCGCGATTTTTGCTTTCTGCTGAACAACTGGCTTGGCACAGAAGGCAACCGAGAGGCCTGCGACTTCCATCATGCCCAGATCATTCGCGCCGTCGCCAACCGCAATGGTTTGGCTTGGTGACAATCCGAACTGCTTACTCCACTCAAGTAGGGCTTCCGCCTTGGCAGCGCGGTCAACCACTTTGCCAACTACCTGGCCGGTGAGTTTTCCATCAACCACTTCCAGAGTGTTGGCCCGCTCAAAGTCAAAACCTAACTTTTCTTTCACCGGAGCAAGCAGTTGTATAAAGCCACCGGAGACCGCAGCAGCCAGACCGCCGCGATCATGAATGGCGTCGATTAGTTCTTTCGCACCCTTGGTAGGAGATAGCTCCAGGGCGACCTCGTCCAATACCGATGCTGGGAGATCCTTTAGTGTGAGAACTCGCTGCCTAAGGCTCTGCTCAAAGTCGAGTTCGCCTCGCATGGCACGCTCGGTAACCTCAGCAACTTCCTCACGCTTTCCAGCACGCTGAGCCAGTAACTCGATGGCTTCGTCATTGATGAGGGTGGAATCGACATCAAAGACAACTAAGAACTTTGTCAAGGTGTAACCAGGCGACCCTTCGCAACCACAGTGATTCCACTGTCAGTGACCGTGAAGCCACGCTCCAGGTCACGCTCCTTGCTAACACCGATGCTTGCGCCATCTGAGACGACGACGTTCTTGTCCAAAATTGCTTTTCTAATCGTGCAGTCGCGACCGACCTGCACATCGTCCAGCAGCACAGACTCCGTGATCAGGGTTCTAGAAGAAACCCTGACATTAGGGGAGAGCACCGAACGATCTACCACTGCACCGGAAACCACTACACCGAGGCTCACAATCGAGTCTTGCGTGCGACCCTGGTTGCCCTCGGAATCGTGAATGAACTTGGCTGGTGGCAGATTTATCTGCTGGTTGTAAACCGGCCAGTCTGAGTTGTAGAGGTTGAAGATTGGCATGGTGGAAATCAGGTCCATGTGTGCGTCGTAGTAGGAATCGATGGTTCCCACATCTCGCCAGTAGGACTTATCCCGTGCAGTTGCCCCCGGAATCTCGTTGAAGGTGAAGTCGTACGCTCCGGCGGTTCCCTGGTTTACAAAGTAAGGGATGATATCGCCACCCATATCGTGAGAGGAGTCCGGGTTCTCGCCATCGCGCTCAATGGCATCAATCAAAGACTGCGCATTGAAAATGTAGTTACCCATTGAGACTAAAGCCTGGCTTGGGTCGCCTGGGACTGGCTGAGGGTCGGAAGGCTTCTCTCTAAATGCAGAAATCTTTCTGGGGTTTGCCTCATCAACTTCGATGACACCAAACTGCGGGGCAATTGCAATTGGCTGCCTAATGGCTGCAACCGTTGCCTCCATGCCTGAGTCGATGTGTGACTGCAGCATCTGGTCAAAGTCCATTCGGTAAATGTGGTCAGCGCCCACTACCACCACGTAGTCAGGTCTTTCGTCACTCAAGGCGTTCATGGACTGCAGAATGGCATCCGCGCTTCCGGTGTACCAACGCTTGCCCAGTCGTTGCTGAGCGGGCACAGAGGCCACGTAGGAGCCAAGAAGTGGGGACATGCGCCAGGTTTGAGAGACGTGGCGGTCAAGAGAGTGGGACTTGTACTGAGTTAGAACCACAATTCTTCTCAGCCCAGAGTTGATCAGATTTGATAGCGCGAAATCCACTAGGCGATAGCTTCCAGCAAATGGAACGGCGGGCTTGGCTCGATCTGCGGTGAGTGGCATCAATCTCTTGCCTTCTCCGCCGGCTAGTACCATCCCGAAAACTCTTGTTCGACCCATAGCCAAATGTTAGTTGTTAAAAATTGGCAAGACACTAGCATTTCGTTATGCGTGTGGATTTTGTTACCAAGGAGTACCCGCCAAACATCTATGGCGGAGCGGGTGTTCACATCACCGAGCTCGTAAAAGTCCTGCGATCTCGCATCCAGGCACGAGTCCACGCTTTCGGAGAACCGGTTAGCGAGGCAGACACCTTTGGCTATTCCACTCCATCGGCTTACGCAAACGCCAACGCCGCAATCCAGACCATGGCTACCGACTTAGAGATAGTTCAAGCCATCGCGGGAGCTGACCTAGTTCACTCTCACACCTGGTACGCCAATTTCGCGGGGCATGTGGCGTCCATGCTGCACGGCATTCCACATGTAATCACAGCCCACTCGCTAGAGCCATTGCGACCTTGGAAGGCTGAACAGCTTGGGGGAGGTTACGCGGTTTCTTCATTCATCGAACGTGCGGCCTACGAGCAAGCAAAGCGCGTCATCGCGGTATCCCACGGAATGCGCAGAGACATCCTGAAGGCATATCCGGAACTTGACCCAAACAAAGTTGAGGTGGTCTACAACGGCATTGATTCACAAAAGTGGCAGCCACTGCACGATGCCGATGTGGTTCGCTCACTTGGCGTGAATCCCGATCAGCGATCAGTTATCTTTGTCGGTCGAATCACTAGGCAAAAAGGGCTTCCGTACTTTTTGCGAGCAGCTAGTCAACTACCTGCAGATGTTCAGCTTGTGCTCTGCGCAGGAGCACCTGACACCGCTGAAATCAAAGCTGAGGTCGAGCACCTGGTATCTGAGCTGTCCAAGACTCGCTCAGGTGTGGTTTGGATTCCGGAGCATCTGCCACAGCAAAAGCTGGCGGCACTACTGACCCAAGCTGATGCTTTTGTTTGCCCATCGATTTACGAACCGCTTGGCATTGTGAATCTCGAGGCGATGGCCTGTGGTGCACCAGTTGTAGCGACCGCCACCGGAGGTATTCCAGAGGTGGTTGTCGATGGCGAGACTGGATGGCTAGTGCCGATTGAGCAGGTAGAGGATGGCTCTGGCACACCGGTCAACGAGCAGAAGTATGTCGATGACTGGGCCAAGACCCTTAATGCTGCGCTGGAGAGCGGAAAGTTGAAGCAGTTCGGCGAAGCGGGAAGAATTCGTGCCGTTGAAAAATTCAGCTGGGAGTCCATCGCGACTCGCACGTTAGAGGTCTATTCCGCAGCGCTGGGAAGCTAGGCTATTTTTCAATGTCTCAGGTGATTGATCTTCAAAATGTAAGCGTGGTTCGCAGCGGAAATGCGATCCTGGATTCGGTAACTTTTTCCGCAAATTCCGATGAGCGCTGGGTAATTCTCGGCGCCAATGGTGCTGGAAAGACCACCATGCTCAGGGTTTGTGCCGCTCAGATTCACCCCTCAACCGGCCAGGCGAAAATTCTTGACCAGCGACTAGGCGAGGTCAACGTCTTTGAACTAAGAACTCGCATCGGATTCGCATCAAGCGCCCTGGCTAACCAGATTCCAAACAGCGAAACTGTTCTAAATGCGGTTATGACCGCAAGCTACGGCGTCACTGGCCGCTGGAACGAGACCTACGATTCAATCGATGAACGCCGAGCTATGCGCGTGCTTCGCGAGTGGCAGCTGGAAGATTTTGCTCAGCGACCTTTTGGGACACTTTCTGACGGTGAGCGTAAGCGGGTACAGATCGCCCGCTCAGTTATGACCGACCCAGAGCTCATGCTGCTTGATGAGCCAGTTGCCAGCCTGGACCTTGCAGCTAGGGAGCTCACCCTGAGATTGCTAGGTGGCTATGCGACCAGCCCACAGGCCCCTGCCATGGCGATGGTGACCCACCACCTTGAGGAAATTCCTACCGGCTTCACCCATGCTCTACTGATGCAAGATGGCAAGATTTTGGGCAGGGGAGAGATCGGCGCGACCATCACCAGCGCTGCAATCTCGGAGACTTTCCGATTCCCGCTGCAGGTTAGCTACCAAGACGGCAGATTCTCTGCCATTGCGTCCTAGACGAAGCAAGTTTTTGCTGCTAAGCTTTCCCGCTGTTGCTCATTAGCAAAAAGATTTCACAAGAAGGAAACCATGAAGGCTGAAATTCACCCAACCTACGAGCCAATCGTATTTCGCGACCTGGCATCTGGCGTTGCATTTCTAACCCGCGCAACCATCACCAGCTCGAAGACTATCGAGTGGGAAGATGGCAAGACCTACCCTGTGTACGACGTGGAAATTAGCTCAGCTAGCCACCCGTTCTACACCGGTAAGCAGCGCATCATGGACTCTGCAGGTCGCGTAGAGCGCTTCAACGAGCGTTACAAGAACTTCGGCTAATTCTTTATTGGCCAACCCAAGACCGCTCGGTAATCCGGGCGGTCTTGTTGTTTAAACCATTTTTCAAATTCCAGGCTTTGCTCGTCTGACCAAACCACCTGCGAGGCGTGCAGTTCACTTGCTTCGACATTTAGCTGTGGGAACTTAGAAGCCTGCCTCTGTGCCAATCTGCCAGCGGCAATCGCATCCGCTGTCGAGTTATGGGCATCAATTAGTTCAACTTCGTAATCCCGACATAGTGCAATCAGGGTTCTGGAGCCCTTTCCGGAGCGGAATTTGACCAGCTGTCGATCTAAAACCAGTGGGTCGATAACAGACTTGGGGTCTAGGGGAGTGTGTCCATAGCGCTTGGCTTCGGATTGCAAGATAGTGAAGTCATAGGGCGCGTTGAAAGCCACCAGAGGCATTTCTTGCCCAAGTCTTGCCAATACCTCGATGATCTCCAGGATGGCGCCCTTAGGGTCCACTCCATTTGCCTGTGCCATTTCGGTTGTAATGCCGTGCACATTGGCTGCTGCCTCTGGAATCTCGATACCTGGGTTTACAAGCCACTCGTGAACCTCAATGGCCTCGCCATTGGCGTTCAGCACCGCCACGGCAGCCGTGACAATCCTGGCCTCCTGAAGGTCTAATCCGGTGGTCTCCAGGTCAAAAACAGCAAGTTTCTTGCTCCAAGCTGGACGGTTTGGTTCGAAATCAAAATCTAACAAGGCTTCTCCTTAGCCCCAGACTACCCAGCGCCACCGACACTCATAGACTTGACACATGCCAGTTCTCAAACTCCCCGCTCCAACGCTCGCCAAATTGGCGGCTGAGCGCGGGTATCGAAAGGATATTGGCGATACCGCTGTTTGGCACTACCCAAGCCAGAATTCCAAGGGAACCCTGCTTTTTATTCACGGCTTCCGCGGTGATCACCACGGACTTTCTGCCACCGCCGGGGCTTTGGTTGATTACGACGTATTGATTCCCGACCTGCCCGGTTATGGCAAGTCCGTAGAGCTTGCAACACATGACCTAGAGAGCTACGGGGACTGGCTGCGAGGTTTGGTTGCTGAGCTTGGCCCTGATGGAGTTGTCCTGGGTCACAGCTTTGGATCTCTGGTGGTAGCAAAGGCGGTGAGCCAGGGCATGACGGCCAAGGCGATCGTGCTGCAGAACCCAATCACAGCTAGATCCAGCGAACAGCAGGATATCGCCAACCGGGTGGCAAGAAGTTTTTATGCTCTAGCAATCAGACTGGGACGCCTGGGCTCTGCTTTCCTGCGCAGCTGGTTAGTTGTGCGGGTGATGTCGGTTGCTATGGCGACCAGCAAGTCCCTGAAGCTTCGCTCGTGGATCCACGGCCAGCACCACAAACACTTCTCCACCTATCGCAGTGACCGAGTCGCTCACGAAGGATTTGCAGCAGCCTCTAATTCGAGCGTTTTGGATTTTGCGGATTCCTTCCGCTTGCCAACGCTATTGATTGCGGGGGAGAGGGACCTGATTGCTCCACTTGCAAACCAGCTGAAGTTGCAAGGCATGATTCCTGGCTCAAAACTTGAGGTCATGAGTGGGGTTGGCCACCTGACTCACTATGAGTCCTCCGCCGAGGTCGGGGTCGCTATCGATAAGTTCCTAGGTGAAATGTGAGAAGGATCGCTTTTGATGGGCGGTTTATCAAGCCTGAGCATCCAGATGGCATCTCCAGATTCAGCCTTGGATTGATTGCGGAGCTCTCCAAGCTCACGGCATTAAGGGTTGTGGTTTGCGATCAGAGAGTTGTAGACAAACTGCCTGCCGGCACAGAAGTGATTTGGGCGGGTGACCCGGCCTCTCCGCTGGAGTTGTTTACCGCGCTAAAACTCAACTCAAATGGGATTGACGTGCTTTTCAGTCCTATGCAGACCACGTCTGGGTTTGGTAGAAAATTCAAACTCGTGCTCACCCTGCACGATTTGATTTACTATCGCCACCGCACGCCACCAAAAGAATTCAATCCATTGGTTCGCCTTGCCTGGTGGCTCTATCACCTCAGTTTTGCCCCGCAGCGCCTGGTGCTAAATGGAGCTGATGCAGTCGTGACCGTCTCGCAAACCACCAAAAAACAAATGCTCAAAAACCGCCTCACCAAGCGCGAAGTAAGCGTGGTCTACAACGCCGCTGACAAAGCTGCCGCCTTTGATCAGCGGGACAACTCAGGCTCTCGAGTGCTGGTCTATATGGGTAGCTTTATTGGCTATAAGAATGTCGAAGCTTTGATTGCTGGCATGGCTTTAGTGCCGGAGCACACCCTGGTGTGCCTATCGCGCATCACCGAGAAAAGACGGGCCGAACTTGAGGCTTTGGCCAAGCGGCTCGGTGCCAATGTCCAATTCGAAAACGGCGTCTCGGAAGACGAATACCACCAGTGGTTGCTTCGTGCTCAGGCATCGGTTACAGCTTCCCTTGATGAGGGTTTTGGAATTCCGGTTATTGAGGCCATGGAGCGCGGCACGCCCGCTGTGATGTCAAACCTAGAGATCTTTGAAGAGATTGCGGGCGATGCCGGACTGTTCTTTGATCCGACTGTCCCTAAGTCTTTTGCCGAGCAAATTGAGAAGCTGGGGGACAGCAAGACTTGGTTGGCGATGTCGCAGAAGTCGGTGACTCAAGCGGCTAAGTTCTCCTGGGAAGTTTCAGCCAAGCGGCTAATGGAGCTACTGAATCGGGTTTGATCCAAGTGGGTGCGGCTGCCAGCCCTCAAGCTCCCAGGTTTCACGGTGGTGCAAGATGTGCAGCGATGCATTTTGCAGCCGCTCACCGGCTGGAGGAATTGCTCCTTGGCTCACCTCACTGAGGACAAAGCGAATTAGCGCTCCGTGCGAGACTGCCAAGACTCGTGATCCGGCATATCTTTGACTGATGTGATCCAAGAGCTCACGAGCCCTTTGCTCGACGCTGGAGCGAGATTCGGCACCTGGAATGTCGTCTAACTTTGCGAACTTCTCGCCCCACTCGGCGTAGGTGAGACCCTCACCAATCCCGAAGGCTCGCTCAAGTAGCAGCGGCTCAATCTCGATCTGCTCGATACCAATTTGCTTGGCGACAATCTCCGCACTCTGGCGGGCTCGACCAAGCGGAGAGCTGAGCACCACATCCCAGTCTTTGTCTAGATGCTTCGCAGCGGTCTCAATTTGCGAAATGCCGGTGGAGTTCATGGCGATATCAGTTGTGCCCTGAAGCCGAAGATCGATATTCCAATCGGTCTGCCCGTGGCGCAAGAGTCCCAATGTGCTGTTAGTCATTGAGTATTGCTCCAAGCAGGTTCGATGTTGAGGCGGAGAGTTTTACATTTGCAATCAGGTCGGCTTTTGTCTCGCCCTGATTGACAATCACAATTGGGATGCCACGCTTCTGAGCGCGCTTGACCAGCCTTAGACCTGAGTTCACGGTCAGTGAGGTTCCAGCAATTAGAAGCGCTTCTGCCTGGTTTAGCAGGCCTTCAGCGGTCTCAACGCGAGATAGGGGGACCTGCTCGCCAAAGAACACCACATCAGGCTTGTAGTGAGCACCGCAGAAGCCGCAGTCTGGGACCCTAAAGTTCTTACCCACCTCGACTTCAGCATCACCATCTGGCGTGAACTCAACGTCCTGAAAGCGATTCACCTCGGGGTTGAGTTGCGAGATGCGCGCATCCATTTCCGGACGGGAGAGGATGTCGCCGCATCCGGTGCAAAGTACTCGATCCAATCGTCCATGAAGTTCCAGCACCTTGTTTGAGCCGGCTTTCTGGTGCAGGCCGTCAACGTTCTGGGTGATAATCGAGAAAACCCTGCCGCGCTGCTCAGCAGTTGCAAGGGCCAGATGTCCGGCGTTTGGCTGAGCGCGTTCAACCCGGTTCCAACCCACATAAGACCTAGCCCAGTAGCGTGCCTGGTTCTGCTTCGAACTCATGAAGTCATCGAAGGTTAGTGGGTGTCTTGGAACTCTTCCTGCGCCTCGGTAGTCAGGAATACCGCTGTCGGTAGAAATGCCAGCTCCAGTGAGTGCTAGGACCTGTTTGCCGCTAAGCAGTTCTCGAGCCTGCTCTAGGCCATATTCCATGGCGGAGGAGAGGGAGTCGGAGGGCATTTGATAAGTCTAGGGTCGATGGCACAACCAGCTTTTCGGAATTGCGAATCCGAAGTAAAAAACATTGTGTCCGAAAGGGGACTTGAACCCCTACCTCCTTTCGGAGACTAACACCTCAAGCTAGCGCGTCTGCCATTCCGCCACCCGGACAATGCACCCGACCTAGGCCGAGCAAGCCAATAATCTACCACGAACTTCCAAAGCAATCCATCGCGGGGTTCTTGGATAATCTGCTTTTGGGCGATAGCGTAAGAAACATGCATGAAGAACCGGCACTGGCACTTAGGCAACTAATCGCAGCCCTCGAGCGTCACCTCGACACCTGCACCACCAAGCGCGAAGGTTCTGACCAAGAGATTCAAGAGGCCTACGACCAGGTGGCTCTTGCCTTTGAAAAATACGAAGATGTCCTGGAATCGGTTTATGGGGAGTATCTCCCGATCGTTGCCGAGGATGAATGAGTCCGTTTGAAGCCATTCTGCTGGGAATCATTCAGGGTCTAACTGAATTCCTGCCAATCTCATCATCTGCTCACGTTCAAATTGCCCAGGAGCTGATGGGGCTAAGTGAACTTTCAAAGCCCGAGCTAACTGCCTTCATCGCGACAATCCAAATCGGAACCGAACTTGCGGTAATCGTCTACTTCTTCAAAACCATCATTGAGATTCTCAAAGCTTTCTTTACCGAGGGCCTCAAGCCTTTCTCGAAGCAATCCAGCCAATCCAAGATGGGCTGGCTAATCATCATTGGAACCCTGCCGATCGTGGCACTTGGGCTTTTGTTTCAGGACTACATCGAGAACCAGCTGCGCCAGCTGTGGGTCATCGGCGTGACCCTGATTGTCTTTGGAATCTTGCTGGGAGTTGCGGATCGATTTGCACCTAAGCAAAAGCCAATCGAAGAGTTGAATATGAAATCTGGCCTGGTGTTTGGTTTCGGACAGGCCTTGGCATTGATTCCAGGGGTCTCCAGATCCGGCGGCAGCATCACCGTGGGACTGATGATGGGCTTCACCCGTGAAGCAGCCGCAAGATACAGCTTCTTGCTTGCCATTCCGGCTGTGCTTGCCGCCGGGGGCTACCAATTCTTGAAGTCCTATCAAGACCTGCCACAGGATCTGCTATTGGCAACCATAGCCGCAACGATTGTGAGCTTTGTGGTTGGCTACGCGGTTATCGCGTGGCTCCTAAAGTATTTGGCCAAGGGCTCATTTATGCCGTTTGTGATTTGGCGAGTTGGGGTTGGAACGCTGCTACTGATCGGGCTGGGACTCGGGGCAATCTAACCTTCGCCAGCGCCGTCCTTGCGCTCTTTTAGGTAGCGCTCAAACTCTCTGGCTAAGGCGTCCCCAGAAGCCTGCTCGCTCTCCAACTGATCGCGATTTGCCTCAAGTTGTGAGACGTAGGTAGTCATCTCCTCATCACCCTCGGCGACATCATCGATTGAGCGCTCCCACTCAAATGCCTGGTCGGCAAGCTCGGTGGTGTCAAAGCTGATTCCGATAAGCGAGGTGAGCTCGGATAGGAATCCGAGAGCCGCTTTTGGATTGCTGGTGTTGTGAACGTAGTGCGGAACCGAACCCCATAGCGATAGCACTGGGATTCCTTCGGCCTCAAAAGCTTGAGCCAGAATCGAAAGAATGCCCACCGGACCTTCGTATCGGGAAGGCTCAAGGTCAAAGCGCAATCTGAAAGCTTCGTTTTGGCTGGATTTGAATATTGGCATCGGCCTGGTGTGGGGTACATCTGCCAGCATCGAACCGAGCATGATCACAGTGTCGATCTCACGGTCCTGAACCATCTCCAAAACCTCAGCGGCAAAGCTCAACCAGCGCCTGGAAGGTTCGCTACCGATCAATAGGTAGAGCCGATCCAGAGCGGGGTTTTGCTCAATGTGCTCGCGGTCTGCCTGCATAAACTCGGCACCTGGCCATGAAATGGTTCGGTTTCCCTCTTCATCGACCTCAACCATAGGTCGGGAAAACTGGAAGTCGTAGTAGTCCTCTGGGTCAACCGCCTCGAGGGTTTGAGCCCCAATTTGCGCAGCAATCGCCTTGAGTGCGCCAGATGCACCTTCGGTGGCATCGTTCCAACCCTCGAAGGCAATCAGTAATACGCGGCCAGTAAGCAAGCTGCTCCTTTTTTGATAATTACAAACTCTAATTCAGAGCACAACTAGACTTTAGGCCAATGTCCACATTGACCTTTCCTAATGCCGTGCTGTGGGATATGGACGGCACGCTAGTTGACTCAGAACCCTATTGGTTGCTGAGCGAATCTGCGCTTGCCCAGGACTACGGCAAGGTCTGGACTCAAGAGCACGGTCAAGAACTGATTGGTAAGTCACTCTACGATTCATCTGCGATCCTGAAAGATCGCTTCGACATCAAAGACCTCGATGCCCAGCAGATCATCGATCGACTAACTGACTCCGTCATCGCAAAGTTACAGGTCTCGCTGCCTTGGCGCCCAGGTGCTTTGGAGCTTTTGATGGAGCTCAAACAGGCTGGAGTTAAAACTGCTCTGGTAACTATGTCAATGCGTCGCATGGCACTGGCGGTAGTAGAGGCAATCCCGTTTCAAGCGTTCGATATTGTGGTCGCAGGCGACGATGTCACCTATGGCAAGCCGCACCCAGAGCCTTACCAAATGGCTGCCCGGCTTTTAGGTTATGAACCTGCTGATTGCATCGCAATTGAGGACTCTGTCACCGGCTTGCGTTCTGCAGAGGCTGCCGGATGTTTGCCACTGGGAGTGGTGAACCTAATGCCGCTTGAGCAAACCGGAACTCGAGTGATTCGTCACAGTCTCACCGAGGTATCCCTAGAAACCTTGCGAGGTCTAAAGTGAGCACTTTCAAGGCGGGGGACCGCGTTCAACTAACTGGCCCTAAGGGTCGTCTAAACACCATCACCTTGGTTGAAGGTGCCCGGTTTGGCACTCACAAGGGTGATCTGATGCATGATGACATCATCGGGCAGCCGGATGGCTCTGTTATTAGCAACCAAAGCGGTGTTGAGTACCTAGCTCTCAAGCCGCTGCTTACTGACTACGTGCTCTCGATGCCGCGTGGTGCAGCGATTGTGTATCCAAAGGATGCTGGGCAAATCATTGTCGAGGGAGACATCTTTCCTGGCGCCACAGTGATTGAAGCCGGCGTTGGCTCGGGTGCGCTTTCCAGCTACCTACTTAGGTCTATCGGTCAAGACGGCAAGCTTTTTTCCTTCGAGCGTAGGGACGAATTTGCCCAAATTGCTCAGGCGAACGTCAAGAACCACCTAGGCGGTGCTCCAAAGAACTGGACCGTCACCATCGGTGATCTCCAGGACAAGCTTCCAGAGGTAATCCCTAACCACACCGCAGATCGAGCGGTGCTGGACATGCTGGCCCCTTGGGAGTGCATTGGTGAGGTCGCTGCAGCACTCAAGCCCGGCGGCTTGTTGATTTGCTATGTCGCCACCGTGACGCAGCTATCCAGAACCATCGAGGCCATCAAGGACCAGGGGGAGTTCACTGTCCCGACCGCCTGGGAGTCGATTGTTCGAGGCTGGCACGTCGAAGGTTTGGCGGTCCGTCCAGATCACCGAATGATTGGTCACACCGGCTTCCTGCTCTCGGCTCGCAGATTGGCACCAGGAACTGTGCTGCCACAGTTCAAGGCCAAGCGTGCATCAAAGACCGAATACACGGACGAGGACTTCGAGATTTGGCTACCAGATGCCATCGGCCAAAGGCCAATTAGTGAGAAAAAACTGAGAAAAACGGTCCGTAAGGTTACTAACGAAGCCAACCAGCGAGAGAATTAGACGCTGTCTAAAGAAAGAAATCAATTGCGTAAACTTGCCCCCTTTGCCCTAGTGCCTATTTTGCTACTTGCTGGCTGTTCTGTCGGACCCGCAGCGGAACCAGGTTCTTACGCGGCTATGAGCGCTGGCAGTGAAGCTGCCTGCGAGACCTACAAGGGCGGCGACGCTGTTGACCAGATCGAGGTAGCAGGTGCATTTGGCGAGGAGCCGACCGCAACCTTCCCGACGCCACTAACCGGCACCGGAATCGAGACCAAGGTCATCATCGCTGGCAACGGCGGCAAGCTGGTTGGAAACCAGCGCGTAGCGCTGCACTTCACCGGCTACAACGCCTCAACCGGCAAGCAGTTCCAGGGCAGCGAGTTTGGCACTGAGGATTACATCATCCAAGACCTACTCCAAGACAGTGTCCCTAACTTCTGCAACGCCCTAACCGGCGTTGAAGTTGGATCACGTGTAGCGGTGCTGCTAGATGCTGAGAACGCTCACCAGGGGCAGGGCGTTGAGAGCCTGGCCATCGGTCCAGAGGATGCCATCATCTTTGTCTTTGACGTAGTAGATGCCTACCTACAGCGTGCCAGCGGCGAGGCGAAGGCTCCAGTGGCCGGCCTACCAACCGTGATTCTTGCTCCAAACGGTCAGCCTGGCATCCAGATTCCAGTGGGCGATGCCCCTTCGGAATTCAAGCGCAGTGTTCTGATTGAAGGTTCCGGTGCTGAGATTGCAATCGGAGACACGGTTATCGTGCACTACTCAGGATGGACCTGGGAGGGCGAGCAGTTTGACAGCTCTTGGGAGACCTTGGCACCTGCTTCATTCCAGGTTTCTGCGGAGAGCGTGATTCAAGGATTTGTGCAGTCGCTCGAGGGCGTGAAGGTTGGATCTCAGGTTGTTGCCATTATCCCACCGGAGCTTGGTTACGGCGACACAGCTCAGGGATCGATTCCTGCCGGCTCAACCCTTATCTTTGTTATTGACGTATTGGGCAAGGAATAGCAAGAACGGGGGTTTGTGATGAAGCAATCTCCCGCTGAGCGTCTATTCACGCTCACCTGCTACCTGCTCAGCACCGAAATCAAGGGTTTGAGCAAGCAAGACATCTTTCGAGCCGTACCTGGATATCAGGATTCGAAGACTGAAGATGCAGCCAACAGGTTGTTTGAGCGTGACAAGATTTCCCTCAAGGAAGCTGGAATCCAGCTCGAAGTTATTAGCAACTTCGGTTTCGAAGACGCGGAAGCAGCTCGCTATCGAATTGCAAAAGAGTCATTCCAGTGGCCTAAAGACATCAAGCTAGACAGCGCAAAGCTTCAGCTATTGGAGCTTGCCGCAAAGAGCTGGAACAACCAGGTGCTTGAGGGCAGTGCTCAGAGCGGCCTTACAAGGCTCAAATCCCTCGGGCTGGTCGCCAGTAACACCGATCTCACACCTTTCGCCCCAAGGCTTTTGACCCGCCACCCAGCCTTTTCGCCACTGGCTCGGGCAATTGACTCTGGCAATCAGGTGGCATTCCGCTATCAGAAACCGTATGGCTCGCTTTCTGAACGCATCGTTTCGCCGCAGAGCTTGAGGCAAATTGAGGGGCAGTGGGTGCTGCTAGCTGTTCACGATGGCCAAACCAAGAACTTCCTACTCAGGCGCATCGTCTCGGAAGTCGCGGTTTCGGAAGCGGAGATCAAACGGCTGACCCCCGCTGAGCTGCAGCAGGTTGAGCAAGAGCTAAACGACTTTGTGCGCGGCAATTTGGCGATTATCAAGGTCACTCAAGACACCGAGGCTCAGCTTGCTCTAAACCCCGGCGAGGACGGCATCGCCAAAATCAACTTCATGGACGAAGCACTGTTGGCTGAGGATCTGTTGGAATTTGGGTCAGATGTCGAAGTTATAGAACCGGAATCCCTCAAGCGCAGAATTCGCGCATCGCTCAAGGCGGTGATCAAGCAGCATGCCTAAGCAGGAAATTGACGGTGATGGACTATTCAACCTGGCGTTGGCGATGGTTGGACTGGTGCTGCAAGAAGGTGGCGTAGAGGTCAAAGAGCTAGCTGCACACTTTGGTGTCAGCGAGAAAGCCATCAAGAAGGCCGCAAACGCCATAACCAACAGCGAAGATCTCACCTCCCCGCTTTCCCACTTCTACTTGGACTGGGACGCTTACGAGGAGGGGATCATCGACTTCTCGGTTGGCGGCGCGAACTTAGAACACGCACCAACCTTGAGCCGCTATCAGCAGACCTCATTGGCAATCGGGCTGGAGTACTTATCAAGCCTTCCCGAGTTCAAGAACAACAAAGACCTAGCTGAGCTTCGAACTGCACTCAGCGGTGGCGTGACCCAGCGGGTCGTGGCGCATGAAAGTGTTGACATCGCAGAGCTGGATCTACTTAGGGACGCCATCTTGGGCGAACAGCAAGTGGCATTTGATTACATCAACCAGCTTGGTAAAAAGTCTCACCGCAAAGTCGATCCACTAAGGATTGATCTGGTTGGAAACAAGCACTACCTGCGCGGTTACTGCCTTGATGCTAACGAGCTGCGCACCTTCCGAATCGAAAGACTTTCCAACCTTGAGAGAACCAACATCGCCATCTCAGACGCTGCCAAAATGGAATCTATTCCAGACGAGGTTTACGGCAGCGGAGATGGCGAGATCGTTGAGCTGGTGGCAGATAACCAAGCTGGTGAGATCTTCTGGAATTTCCCTGTCGCTGGTCCAATAACCAAGAAGGACGGCAAGATCTTTGGCTCGATTCGGGTTGGGAACATTGCTGCCATCGCTAGGCACGTAGTTCGCTACGGGGGAGCGGTAGAGGTTATCTCGCCTGAGACCGCTAGGCAGGCAGTGCGGGACTTTGCAAACAAGAGCCTCGATGGAAACTCGGTGAGCGAAGAGTGAGTTGGGTGTGGATTTTAGGTGCCATGGCTATTGCCGGAAGCCTGTATTGGTTTGGCCTAGTCGGTTATCGGCTGTTTCTGAGCCTCAAGGGACTTCAGGCGGCCGGAGTGCCACTCCAGGCGAATCTTGAGCAACTTGCCGACCCAATTGAGCGAGAGTTTACGGCTGCAAAAAACCACACCACCAAGGACTTAGGTGAAGTGTTAGCAAAGCGTAAACAACTGGTTAAGGCTAAGCGGGATGCATCAGAGCAACGAAGGCATAGACTGATTGCACGTTTAAGCGAGATGGATTTGGACAAGAGGTAAACGCATGAGACTTCAGGGCTGGGAATGGGTAATTATTCTGGCAATCGTTTTGCTACTTTGGGGCGCACCTAAGCTCCCGGGATTGGCAAAGAGCATGGCTCAGTCGATGCGCATTTTCAAGAAGGAAATCGGCACCGACGGTAAGCCAAAGGTTGCCGAGGCAAAGCCTGAGGCTGCAGTTGCTGCTGAGGCTGACGCGACCCCTGAAGGCGAGCAGAAGCAAGCCTAATGTTCGGGCGCAAAGATAAAGAGCGCCGCATGTCCCTTGGCTCTCACCTTAGAGAGCTTCGAATCAGACTCTCTTGGTCAGCGGCCTTTCTGGTAGTAGGTACGGTCATTGGATGGTTCCTATTCGAACCCGTATTCAAGCTGCTCCAGGCTCCTCTTCTAGAGGTCACTAAGGCCAGAGGTATCGAAGCCATTGTCAACTTTGGCACCGTGGTTTCCGCCTTTGACCTCAGAATTCAAGTATCGATCTTCCTCGGTGTGCTTATCACCTCGCCTTTCTGGCTATACAACCTGTGGTCCTTCGTGTCCCCGGGGCTCAAGGTGCGCGAACGCCGCTTCACGCTCGGCTTTGTCTTTAGCTCGGTGCCGCTGTTTCTAACCGGTGCGTATATCGCCTGGACCTCGCTCCCAAGCTTTGTGGTGGTGCTTATTGGCTTCACCCCGGAGGGCAGCTCGAACGTTATCAACGCGAGCGAATACATCTTGTTCGCTATTCGAATTGTGTTGGTTTTTGGTCTGGCATTTGTTATGCCGGTGCTTTTAGTGCTGCTGAACTTTGCAAATTTGCTTACAGGCATGGCAATTCTCAAAGGCTGGCGTTTGGCGGTCTTCATCATCGCCTGTGTGTCAGCACTTGCAACTCCTACCGCTGACCCGATGTCTATGTTCCTACTAATGGGCCCTCTATCTGGTCTGTACTTTGTGGCAGTTGGAGTCGCTGTCCTTAATGACAAGCGCCGTGCTCGACGCGATGCCAAGCTGCTTGGCGAAGAGCTCGAAGTTGACTGATTTATCGCCATCTGAGCGCTATCAGCGAGCCAAAATTCGTTCCAAGGGCAAAGAGCTCTCGAACTTCACCGCAACCCTGAAGTTTCCGCTGGATGATTTCCAGGAAAAATCCTGCATCGCGCTTGAGAGCGGCTCAAACGTTTTAGTGGCTGCGCCAACCGGCGCTGGAAAGACCATTGTTGGTGAGTTTGCTATCCACCTTGCGGTCGCAAGCGGTCAGAAGGTCTTCTACACCACGCCAATCAAGGCCCTGAGTAATCAGAAGTTTGCTGAGCTGGCTGCCAGGTATGGCAAGGATCGGGTTGGACTGCTAACCGGCGATGCCAACAACAACTCAGAAGCGCAGATCGTGGTCATGACCACAGAGGTGCTCAGAAACATGATCTACGCCACCTCCACTTCGCTTAGAGATCTTGGCTATGTAGTTATGGATGAGGTTCACTACCTAGCCGATAGGTTCAGGGGAGCGGTCTGGGAAGAGGTAATTCTTCACCTACCCAAAGATGTCAAGGTCGTTTCGCTATCCGCCACCGTCTCCAATGCGGAGGAGTTCGGCGCTTGGTTGGCTGAGGTAAGGGGCAACACCCAGATCGTGGTCTCTGAGCACCGGCCGGTCCCGTTGCACCAGCATGTGATGCTGGGTGATGAGATCTTGGAACTCTTTGAATCTGGCTCCAATAAGGGAACCGTCAACCCAGAACTCTTGCGAAAGCACCAGGCTAGGGCTAGAGGTCCGATCAAGCGATCAGGCAAGTGGGGTGGGAAGCAGTATTCACCTCAGGATAGAAATCGCAACGGCAACAGCCAATTTCCAAAGCTAGAAAAGCCAGATGTGGTGCTTGAGCTCGAAGAACTTGAGCTGCTACCTGCCATCTTCTTCATCTTCTCCCGCGCTGGTTGCGAGAAGGCTGTTGAGGCCTGCCGCCGCTATGGGGTAAGGCTCACCAACAAAGAAGAGCAACAGGAAATCAGGCGTTTGGTGGATGCGAGGTGTTCTTCGATTCAGGATGAGGACCTTGACACCCTGGGCTACTTTGACTGGCTTGCCTCTTTGGAGCGCGGCTTCGCCGCCCACCACGCTGGAATGCTGCCGGCCTTCAAGGAAGTCGTGGAGGAACTGTTCCTTAGAAAGCTCGTAAAGGTCGTTTTCGCCACCGAGACTCTTGCTCTTGGTATCAACATGCCAGCCAGAACGGTTGTGCTGGAGCGTCTGGATAAGTTCAACGGTGAGTCGAGAGTCGCCATCACACCGGGGGAGTACACCCAGCTCACCGGCCGAGCGGGTCGCCGAGGCATCGACACCGAAGGACACAGCGTGATTCTTTGGGGTGCTCAACTTGACCCAAATGTTGTTGCTGGTCTTGCATCTAAGCGCACCTACCCACTCAATAGCTCATTCAGACCTACCTACAACATGGCCGTGAACCTAACCGCAGCATTCGGAGCAAACCGTGCCAGCAAGATCTTGGAGAAGTCCTTTGCGCAGTTCCAGGCAGACCGCTCGGTAGTTGGTCTGGCTCGTTCGATTTCGGAAAAGCAAGAGTCGCTGGAAGGTTATGAGGAGTCGATGCAATGTCACCTTGGTGACTTTGTCGAATACTCAGCGCTGAGGCGAGACCTCAGCGATCTAGAGCGCAGCGGCGTCAGTGCAAAACACCGTGCAGGTAAAGATATTCGCAATTCTCGTTCGCTTCGAAGAATTGATAACGACATTGCAGACCTAAAGAAAGCAATGCGAGCCCACCCGTGCCACGGTTGTTCAGACCGTGAGGCACATGCTCGATGGGGAGAACGCTACCAGAAGCTGCGCAAGGAGATTGAGGGCACGATTGCCGCCATCGAATCTCGCACCAATCAGGTTGCCAAGACCTTCCAGCGCATTTGTCTGTTGCTGACGGATCTGGAATACATGCTGGAAGACGGGGACGACCTAGAAATTACAGCAAAGGGACAGCGATTGGCCAAGATCTATGGCGAGCGCGATCTTCTGATTGCTGAGTGTCTAAACCGGGGTGTCTGGAGCAACCTAGACCCTGCGAACCTGGCTGCGATGGCTATTGCCCTGGTTTACGAGGGCAGACGCGACGAGGCAGAGTACGAGCCGAAGCTCCCGAAGGGTAATTTTGCCGAAGTATTGGCTCAAACCGAGGAGATTCAGGAAGAACTTCTGGAGCTGCAGACCAAGTACCGCTTGCCTAAAGAGACACAGTTGGAACTGGGGATGACCTGGGCAATCTATCGCTGGGCCTCAGGAGCCAGACTTGACGATGTTCTCAAACTGTCTGGTTTACTGCCGGGTGATTTCATTCGCTGGACCAAGCAGCTAATCGATCTGTTGGATCAGATTTCAAAAGGCGCGGATCCGGAAGTGGCGAAGACTGCCTATGACGCGATGGATCAGGTCAAACGCGGCATTGTTGCCTACAGCTACTACGTCTAGGTTTTAGGCTTTTGAGGTGATGATGCAGCTGCTCTGGAGAATCCCTCTCGCCGTCTTTGGCTCGGCCCTTGCATTGTTTGCATTTCCAACCGAAGGTGTCTGGATAGTAGCGCTTCTAATACCGGGCTTACTGTTTCTTGCCGCCAGAGGCATGGGTTTTTGGGGTGGGGTAGCGCTGGGTTTTGTCGCCGGACAGATTTACTACATCACCCACATTGAGTGGCTAGCGCTTTACCTGGGACCTGTCCCACTGATTGCGCTCAGCACCCTGATGTCTATCTTCTTTGCAGTGGGCGTGGGAGTTACCTCCTGGCTATACAGAAGACTCAAGCCCAAGGGCATTGGATTGGTGGCATTTGCCTTTGCCGCAGCGAGCATTTGGACCCTAAGGGAGTGGATTGGCTCAAACTTCCCTTACGGCGGCTTCCCCTGGTCAAGGCTGGGGATGACCCAAGCCGATGGCTGGTTTGCCAAATATGCCTGGTGGGGCGGAATTTCACTGATCAGCTTCGCCATGGTCTTGATTTCAATGCTTGTGGCGCTGATGTTTGTCGAGTTTAGGAAAAGAAAGCCCGAGAAACTGGTGCCGATGGCGGCAATCGCCATTGGAGTCGCAATCGTGCCACTGGTAACCCCAATTGGACTGGGAACACAGCAAGTTGGCGAGATCCGTATCGCCGCAGTGCAGGGGAATGCGCTCGCTGGGCTGTTCTCAAATCAGGAGCGCGGCGCGATTTTGCAAAACCATCTCGATGCCAGCTACGCCTCGATTCCAGAATCTGAAGAGCTGGATTTGATTGTTTGGCCAGAAAACGCATCTGATGTCTCGCCACTAGATTCTCCAGACGCTAGGGCCGAGATCGAAAAACTGGTGTCTACCTACGATGCTCCAATCAGTTTTGGAACAATCACTCACCGCGGTGAAGATGTCTTCAACTCGACCATCTTCTGGGAGCCAGAACTTGGACCAACCGATTTCTATGACAAAAAGCGGCCGGTGCCGTTCGCCGAGTACGTGCCGGATCGCCCGTTTTGGCGAAGCCTCGCCCCGGATTTGATCGACCTGGTTCCCAGGGGCTATTCGTTTGGCTCGCGAGACGGCATCTTTGCAAACGACAAGTTCACCGTTGGCAGCTTGATCTGCTTTGAGATTGCGGCAGATGACATCCCGCGTGGACTTGCGATTGAGGGAGCTCAGGTGATTCTCTCGCAGACTAACAATGCCGACTTTGGTTATAGCGATGAGACTTTCCAGCAAGCTGCAATCGCAAGGTTGAGAGCAATTGAAACCGGACGTGCCGTAGTCAATATCTCTACGGTTGGGCTGAGTGCGATTTACCTGCCCGATGGCTCGGTCCTAGATGAGCTGACCTGGTACACGCCAGATGCGATGGTTCAAAACGTTCCATTGATTGATGGCACTACACCCGCAACTGGCATAGGTCTTTGGTTTGATGGGTTTAATGCCGCACTGGCCATCGGGTTCACGGCATTGGGTTTCAGGCGAAGAAAATGAAAACCCTCGTCATGATGCCAACCTTCAATGAAATTGAAACTTTGGAGCGATCAGTAACCGAGCTGTTCAAGCACAACCCCGATGTTCAGCTGCTCATCATTGATGACAACAGTCCAGATGGAACAGGGGAGTTGGCCGAGAGGCTCAGTAGTAAAAGCCCACAAACCCACGTGCTGCATCGAGCAAGCAAGCAGGGATTAGGCAAGGCCTACCTAGCTGGCATGGCTTGGGGGATGGATAAAGGTTTCGAACTCCTAGTTCAGATGGATGCTGACGGCTCTCACCGTGCTGAAGACTTACCACGTCTACTCGCAAAGGCGAACCTTGATGATCTGATCATCGGTTCGCGCTGGATACCTGGGGGAGAGGTGCACAACTGGCCCTGGTATCGCAAGGGAATCTCTAGATTTGGCAACTTCTACGCTGCAAAAATGCTGGGCTCGAGTCTCGGTGATCTAACCGCGGGCTTCCGCGTCTACGGCAGAGATCTATTAACTCAGTTGCCGCTGGATAACGTTGCGGCTCAGGGATATGGCTTCCAAGTGGAGATGACAAAGAATGTTATTGCTGCGGGCAAAGCGGTAACTGAGGTTCCGATTCACTTTGTTGAGCGTGAAAACGGGGCCAGCAAAATGACCTTAGCGATAGTTCTCGAAGCCTTCACGTTGGCCTCTAAGTGGGGGATTCAGCGCCTATTTAGGCGGTGAGGCGTCCGCGTGAACGTCGTTCACGCATCTCAGCGAGCACCTCTGCGAGCAGCTCTTCAAGTTCGTCGCGGGTTCTACGCTCTAGGACCATGTCGTAGTGGGAACGCTTCTCGTCCACCTGCAGACCGGTTACTTCGATCTCAACGCCATTTTCTAGGCGGATCGCAATGGCACTGCAGTCTGAACATTCCCAGGTCTGAGGGAGCTCAGCTTCCTGAGAGAAAACCACTGAAAAAGTATGTCCCTGCTGGCAGCGGAACTCGCATCTCTGCCTGCTTGCAAGCTCAACACCGCGATCACTTTCGAGTGATTGGGACCCCAGTCTCATACCGCGCATTGATTCAGCCATGCACATCACAACTTATGAAATTGCGGGGTAATTCCTAATCTTGCCGATTCACAGCAAGCGCTCAGAATCGAAACAGATCCACTCGATCCGAGACAATTCCAGTTGCACCAAGTGCAATCAAGGCCTTGCCTTCGGCAGGATCATTCACGGTCCAGAAGTGCACCTCTAGGCCATGCTTTCTGGCTCTAGCGATGAAGCTTGGGCTATCCAGGCGAATAAAGCCAAGACCTCTGGGTATCTGAATAGCATCGAAGTTCTTTGTAATTGGCCCAAAGCCAATTCCGAAGAACTTGTGAGTTAGCCAAAGCCCGAGCACTTCGATGCTCGAGGAACTAGTCGCAACCTGTCGCGAGAGCAGCTTGAGAGTGTTGAGTTTTCTGGACCGCGAGAAGCTGGAGATCAGGACCCGGTCGTGGGCG
>CAZLKR010000003.1:1103-2427 GCA_964560155.1 uncultured Aquiluna sp. | reverse complement strand
TTTACCACCCTGGCCGTGGGCTCGCATCCCGCCTTGGCTTTGACGTCCAAGTTAAGACGTAGCGTTGGAAATCGCTCTAATGCCTCACTGAGGCTTGGAACCTTAGATCCATTGGACAAAGTGATGTCTGAGAGCTCTGCGAAGGTCAGCTCGCTGATTTTGAGGGGGAGAGCTGCCACTCTCTCAAGATCGTCGTCGTGAAACAGCACCGCAACACCATCTTTGGTGGCGTGAACATCGGATTCGATGTGGGTAGCGCCATGCGCGAGAGCTTGCTCGAAAGAAGCGAGCGAATTTTCATCGATACCAGCTTGGTGCTGGCTTAGGCCGCGGTGGGCAAGAAGATGTGGGCGAGTGGTGGCGAAATACGCTTTGCTACCTGAATCTGACAAAACTGCCCCTAACCTTTAGCCGTGAATCAGTCTAATTTCGTGCTTCGCTTCGTGAAGCTAAACCTTGGGCTGTTCATCTACGGTATCGGCATCGCCATGATGGTGCATGCATCAATCGGCCTAGCACCCTGGGATGTCTTGGCCCAGGGCATTTCCAAGCAAACTGGCTTGAGCTTTGGTCAATCCACAATTGCGGTCAGCGTGATGGTTTTGATGGCCTGGATTCCACTGAAGGTGAAGCCCGGCATTGGGTCGATCCTCAATGCGGTTTTGCTCGGTGTTTTCGCGGATTTTTGGCTTCCGCTGATGCCACCATTGGATGGTTACCTAGCCCAACTTGCCAGCTTTTTGCTGGGACTTCTGGTGATTTCATTTGCAACCGGGCTGTATATCTCCTGTGGCATGGGCAAGGGGCCTAGAGATGGCCTAAACACCGGCATTGCTCAGCGCTTCAAGCTACCTTTCTGGCAGGCGCGTTCAATTGTTGAGGTACTGGTTGTGGTGGTGGGCTTCCTGCTTGGCGGCCAGGTCCGCGAGGGAACGCTGATATTTGCCTTCTTGATTGGTTACCTAAACCAGCTTGGGCTGAGGTTGTTCAAACTTGTTGACAGAAAAGGCAAGCTTTGACCAACCGGCACCGCGTCTCCACCCGGGCCGTGATTCTTGGTCCGAATGACAAGTTTCTACTGTTTCTATCCCGCTTTGACCCAGGATCAGACCTACCTCCACAGTGGGTTTTCCCAGGCGGCGGCCTCGAAGAATCTGAAGTGCCGCTGGAGGGCATTGTCCGCGAGATCTTTGAGGAAACCGGAAAGCTTTTCCCGGCCGATCAGCTAAAGCCGCTAAAAAGCCTTTGGCACCAGATGGATGACCTGAGATTGCACGACACCGGCGAAGCACATTTTTTTGAACTGAGGGTTGCTGAGCACTTT
>CAZLKR010000003.1:0-1093 GCA_964560155.1 uncultured Aquiluna sp. | reverse complement strand
AGCTCTGGGTTGGTCCTCAGGGAGCAATTGATTTGCTAATCGAACGCTATGGGGATCCACGCTCCCAAGCCCCGCCAACTCAAGGTTCCTAACGCCGATAATAAACATTATGTCAACTAAAAGAAATAGACCACTCTCCTCATGTTGAGGATTTTGGATTACTTAACTTGAGTGGCGTGTGACCACTGCACGAGCTTTTGGTGTGCAGCACCGGATTCGAGCGCAGCCTTGGCGAGCTCAAAAGCTTGTTGCAGACGTTCTTCGATTGGCAGATTGGTCAAGCTGGAATCCTTAGCTAGTTGGTAAGCCGCAATTCCGGCCGCGCTGTTGAGCAAAACCACCTGCTTGATAGCCGACAGGTTCCCGCTGACATTTCCCGCAAACAATGCGGCTGCCACTTCTGCGTTGTGCTTGGCATCTCCGCCCAAAAGCTGGTCGATTGTGATGCGCGGGTCAACAAATCGCTCGATCACCGTCTCGGTCACATTTCCGCCTGAAACCTGCCAAATCTTCGTAGGAGCTGTGACGGAAATCTCGTCCAAACCATCCAGTGACCTAAACACCAGGGCGGTCCTGCCTCGCTGCGCTAGTTCCTGGGCCATTAGTGGCGCAATTTCAGGGTTCGAGACACCAAGCGCGGTTGCAATCGGTTGCGCTGGGTTAGCCAAAGGTCCCAAGAAATTGAAGGTGGTTGGGACTCCTAGTTGCTTGCGCACCGGAGCCACGAAGCGCATGGCGGGGTGGAATACCGGAGCAAAGAAGAAGGTGATTCCCGCTTCCTTGAACACTTCCGCCACCTGAGCCGGCGCTAAATCAAGTCGAATTCCAAGAACTTCGAGCATCTCTGATGATCCGGTCTTGCCAGATGCTGACCTAGATCCGTGCTTAAGCACTGGGATTCCGGCTGCCGCGGTAACAACGGAAGCCATCGAGCTGATGTTTACGGTTCCGAAGAGGTCTCCCCCGGTGCCAACGATGTCGACCAAGTGGGTGCGGTCAGCCACCTCGACCTTGGTGGAGAACTCGCGCATGACTTGCGCCGCTGCCGTGATTTCACCAATGGTTTCTTTCTTGACACGCAAGCCGGTCAGGA
>CAZLKR010000002.1:0-93202 GCA_964560155.1 uncultured Aquiluna sp. | reverse complement strand
GTGTTAAGCACGCCGCCAGCGTTCGTCCTGAGCCAGGATCAAACTCTCCGTAAAAATCATTCTGCCTACAAGTAGGCAAGCTTCTACGAACACCCCGGAAAAAGGGGTGATCAATTTGATTTGGCTTTCGAACTGTCTACTGACAATTCATGTTTTGTATCTTTATCCAAAAGGAATCTCTGCCAGAACCGAAGTTCCAGCCGAGGTTTTTGGCATCGACATTGTGCACGCTGTTGAGTTCTCAAAGATCGGATGCTTCTGGCTTTTCCTCGCGGATCATCTCCAGAGCAACTTCTCAAGTCTACCGATTCGAAGATTTGTGTCAACCCCTCGTTTCCAAGGAATTTCCACCAGTTATCTCAGCGGGAGACCTAAATCCTAGACATAAAAACCGATGGCCACAAGGGCCGGTTTCCAGTAGAGGACTGTTGTAACTTGAGCCGGCGATCTCAATCGGATCTTGCCAAACTTTGGACAACTTGGAAGAGCTTAGTCACGATTTGGTAAAGCTGTCAAATCGAAGGCCGAAATGGCGTGTTGAGCCTATAAATCAGAAGAAAAGACCGGCTAGCGACTTCTTGCCACGAGCCAAAACAGCCTGATTTCCGGCCAAAACATCGTCCAAAACTGCTGCCTCGGATTCGATCTTGGTCTTATTGACCGAGACTCCACCCTGTTCGATGGCTCTGCGAGCCTCTGACTTGGACTCACACAGCCCGGTAGCAACCAGTGCATCAACTACCAAGGAACCCTTGGAAACCTCGGCATTTGGCAGCTCATCGAGCGCTGAGCGCAGCGTCTTGGCATCAAGCAAACGAATATCCCCCGCACCAAACAGGGCAAGAGAAGCATCTTGGGCAGCGACTGCCTCGTCTTTTGAGTGAACCAACTCGGTTACCTCTAGCGCCAACCTGCGCTGAGCCTCACGCTTGAACGGTTCCGCCTCAACCTTCTGCTGGTATTCCTCGATCTCTGCCCTGGTCAAGAAGGTAAAGACCTTTAGGCGATCGATGACATCGGCATCATCGGTGTTTAGCCAGAACTGATACATCGCGTATGGGCTGGTGAGCTCAACATCGAGCCAAATAGCGTTACCTTCGCTCTTACCGAACTTCTTACCGTCTGAATTGGTTATCAAAGGCGTAGCAATTAGGTGCACCGATGAACCTTCAACCCTGTGGATCAAATCCGTTCCGGAGGTTAGGTTTCCCCACTGGTCACTACCACCGGTCTGCAGCACGCAGTTGTAGCGACGGTAAAGCTCTAGGAAATCAAGCCCCTGCAGAATTTGGTAGCTGAACTCGGTGTAGCTGATGCCACTATCGGAATTCAGACGAGCCGAAACTGCATCCTTGGAAAGCATCTTGCCGACGCGGTAGTGCTTACCGACATCGCGCAGAAAGTCCAGAGCGCTGTAGTTCTGAGTCCAATCCAGGTTGTTTACCAGGCGAGCAGGATTTGCACCCTGGTAATCCAAGAATCGCTTGGTTTGATCCGCCAGGCGGTTCACCCAGTTCGAGACTGTTTCTTTGTCATTCAATGTGCGTTCGGCATTTGGCTTTGGGTCACCAATCAAACCGGTTGCACCACCAACCAATGCCAGCGGGTTATGCCCGGCCAGCTGCAAACGCCTCATAGTCAAAAGCTGAACTAGGTTCCCAAGGTGCAAGCTCGGTGCAGTTGGATCAAAGCCGCAGTAGTAGGTAATCGAGTTTTCCGATAGCTCTTTGCGAAGTGCATCTTCGTCAGTAGATAGCGCTACCAGCCCGCGCCACTTGAGTTCATCCACAATGTGGGCGAACGATGCGTCGTTGTGCTGCTTGCCTAGGGTCTCAGCGTTTGCCATTTACTTCTCCCCCGCCAGAACTCTTCTAAGAACTTCGAGCTGCTTGTCCACCTCGGTAAGTGAAGTTCCACCGGCACCGTTTCTGGACTCGATGGCCCGCTTGATATCGATTACTTCACGCACCTGCGGTGTCAGGTGCTTTGAAATCGCAAGCAATTGCGCATCGGTTGGATCTTCCAGCTGCAAAGTGTTCTGCTCGCAGAACTTCACAAGCTCTCCGGTGATCTCGTGGGCCTCTCTAAATGGCACACCCTGCTTCACTAGCCACTCAGCAACATCGGTTGCCAGTGAGTAGCCCATTGGAGCCAGGGCCTCAAGCAACTCGGTATTGAAGGTAAGGGTTGCGACCATGCCAGTGAAGGCAGGTAGCACCAGCAATAGATTGTCCACCGAGTCAAAAACTGGCTCTTTGTCTTCTTGCAGGTCTCGGTTGTAGCTAAGCGGCAAGCCCTTCAGGGTTGCCAGCAGCCCAGTGTGGTTACCGATAAGCCTGCCCGCTTTACCCCTGGCAAGCTCAGCAATGTCCGGGTTCTTCTTCTGAGGCATGATCGATGAGCCGGTTGAGAAAGCGTCATCGAGTGACACATAACCAAACTCAAAGGTTGACCAGGCAATGATCTCCTCGGCAAAGCGAGACAGATCGACCGCAATCATTGCGGCGATAAAGCTGAACTCTGCAACCACGTCCCTTGAGGCCGTGGCATCCATACTGTTCTGAGTTACGCCAGAAAATCCAAGCTCGCGAGCCACCAAGTTCGGGTCTAAGCCAAGCGTGTTTCCCGCCAGTGCCCCAGAGCCATAAGGAGAGAGGTTTGCGCGCTGGCGCCAGTCGGCCAAGCGCTCGAGGTTTCTGACCATTGGCCAAGCGTGAGCCAACAGGTGGTGTGAAAGCAGAACCGGCTGAGCATGCTGGAAATGCGTCCTACCCGGCATTACAACACCGCGGTGCTTAGTTGCCTGAGCAACCAGAGCAGCCAGGTAGCCCTGCAGCTGCTTCTCGATCTCGGAAGCGGCATCTAACAAAAAGGATCGAATCAATGTGGCAATTTGATCGTTCCGAGAACGACCGGCGCGAATCTTGCCGGCAATTTCTGGTCCTGCAATCTCGATCAAGCCGCGCTCGAGCGCAGCGTGCACGTCTTCTTCTTCTGGATTTGGTCCAAAGCTGCCATCCAGCACCCGCTTTAGCAAAGTGGCAATGGCAGCCTCAAGGGTCGACAGTTCAGCAGCAGTTAGGAAGCCGGCTTGGTGCAGAGCTTTGATGTGTGCGCTGGTGCCCTTTAGGTCATAGGGAGCGAGGCGGAAATCGAAGTGGGTGGAACGAGAAAGGGCCGCCAAAGCATCGTTTGGGCCAGACGCGAAGCGTCCACCCCAAAGTGAATCATTGCCCTGTGCCATCAGTCCTCTTACTTCTTTACTTGGATAAGTCTAGTTTTGCCTTGAGAGCCAAAGCATCAGGGCCTTCTGAGCGTGCAGGCGATTCTCTGCCTCATCCCAGATTCTTGACTGCGGGCCATCCAGCACTTCGGCACTAACCTCATAGCCTCGGTAAGCAGGTAGGCAGTGCAGGAAGATTGCGGAAGGCTTTGCCATTTGCATCAGCCCCTGGTGCACGGTGTAACCGGCAAAGGTCTTTACTCGCTGCTCTTTCTCGGCCTCCATGCCCATGGATACCCAGGTATCAGTGGTCACCACATCGGCATCGGAAACAGCTAATGCCGGTTCCTCAAATACCTCAATGGTTTGACCAAACTGGCTGGCTATTGCTTGCGCCCTAGCCACGACATCTGGGTGCGGCTGAAAACCCTCTGGCGCACCAACCGCAACGCTCATGCCAGCCAGAGCACACGCCACCAGATAGCTATTGCCCATGTTGTTTGCTGCATCACCAATGTAAGCAAGCTTGAGACCTTCGGTCTTACCAAACTCTTCACGGATGGTCAACAGATCTGCCAGCAACTGGCATGGGTGCCAATCGTCACTTAGGGAATTGATAACCGGAACTTTGGAATTTGCGGCCATTTCCTCAAGTCCAGCTTGGGCATAGGTTCGCCAAACAATTTGTGCAACCTGACGCTCTAGTACTCGAGCGGTATCAGCTACCGACTCTTTTTTCCCAAGCTGGGAGGACCCGCTATCAATGATTAGCGGTACTCCCCCAAGGTCTGCAATTCCAACGGCGAACGAAACCCTGGTTCTGGTTGAAGTCTTATCGAAAATCACTGCAACTGTCTGTGGGCCAGCAAAAGGCTTGTGCGCAAAACGATTGGCCTTGAGCTCGATGGCAAGCTGAAGTACCTCGGCCTGCTCTTTTGGAGAAAGGTCGTCGTCCTTTAGAAAGTGTCTAGTCACCTTGGTCCTTAGTTGGTTACCTGAGTGCCGACACCGGACTCAGTAAAGATCTCAAGCAAAATGCTATGCGGTTGACGGCCGTCAATGATGTGGGCTTTTGGCACTCCGCCTTCAACGGCCTCAAGGCAGGCCTGCATCTTTGGGATCATTCCAGATTCCAAATTTGGAATAAGGACCCTCAGCTCAGAAGCTGATATCTCAGAAATCAAAGAATCTAGATTTGGCCAATTTGCATAAAGCCCAGGCACATCGGTCAGCACCATTAGCTTCTCAGCACCAAGTGCTACCGCTAAAGATGCGGCCGCCAAGTCTGCGTTCACGTTCAGCAGCTCCCCCATCACCGTCGGAGCAACGGTTGAGATAACAGGAATCTTGCCGGCGTCGATGGCTTGCAACACACTGCGTGGATTCACGGTGCGGACCTCGCCCACTAGACCCAGGTCTACTTCACCCTCAGGAGTTGACGCAGTCACCTTCTCGGCGCGAAACAGATTGTCGTCCTCACCAGAAAGAACAACAGTTTGTGCGCCAGAAATCTCAATTAGTTCAGCAAGCTGCTTGCTCACTTGGTTGCGCAATACATCGCGAACCACACCAATGGTTTGTTCATCGGTATAGCGATAGCCGTGACGGAATTCGCTTTGAATCCCAAGTTCTTGCAATCTCGCTGTGATCTGCGGACCTCCGCCATGAACCACTACGGGCTTGATGCCTACAAACCGCAGGTATGCCATGTCCTGAGCGAATGCGGTTTGCAGTGCATCGTCAACCATGGCATTTCCGCCAAACTTCACAACCACAATTCGACCGTGAAACTCTCGCAACCAATCCAGAGACTCAATCAGAGTCTCTGCCTTGATGCGGGCAAGTTCTTGGTCTGGGTTGGCTGGAATCATTAGCTGGAGTATGCGCTGTTCTCTTCGACGTATTCGTGGGTCAAATCGTTAGTCACCACAGTTGCAAAATCCACCCCGGCATTGAGGTTGATGTTGATGTCAACCTTGCGAGGCTTTAGGTCAATCAGGTTTCTGTCCCCAGCGGGTTGACCCTTGCTGGAAATCAAAACCCCATTGATTGAAACGTCAATGTTGTATGGATCAAACTCTGCATTGGTGGTGCCAACGGCAGCCAAGATGCGGCCCCAGTTTGGATCGTTTCCATAGATCGCAGCCTTGAACAAATTGTTGCGCGCCACTGACCTGGCCACTTCAACCGCGTCATCTTCGGATGCAGCACCGTCAACGGTGATGTGGATGTTGTGCGAGGCACCTTCGGCATCATCCAGCAGCTTTAGAGCAAGCTCCTTGCAAACCTGAGTCAGCAGCTCTTCAAACTCTGAGGCATCCGCTTCAACCCCGGAAGCACCAGAAGCCATCAGGGTGACTTGGTCGTTGGTTGACATGCAGCCATCGGAATCAAGTCGGTCAAAAGAAACCCTGGTGGCGGCTCGAAGTGCAGAGTCCAAAACCTTTGCATCAACTACGGCATCGGTGGTGATAACAACCAGCATGGTTGCAAGTCCAGGTGCCAACATGCCTGCACCCTTTGCCATGCCACCAATCGCCCAGCCAGCACTTGATTGAACCTGAGCACGCTTGGCAACCGAGTCGGTAGTCATGATTGCTTCGCTAGCCTCGACTCCGCCCTCGATGGAAAGTGAATCAACCGCGGCCTGGACCCCAGAAAGTAACTTGTCGCGATCCAGCTGCTCACCAATCAAACCGGTTGAGCAAACCAGCACATCTGATGAGGAAACACCAAGCTCATCGGCAAGCGCTTCTGCGGTGGCATGAGTGGTTTGAAACCCCTGTGGGCCGGTGTAGCAGTTCGCGCCGCCGGAATTGAGAACGATGGCAGAAACCTGCTGATCCTTGATGACTTCCTTGGACCAGAGGATTGGATTTGCCTGGCAACGATTGGTTGTAAACACCGCGGCAGCGGCCTTTAGTGGTCCACGGTTTACCACCACGGCAAGATCCCGCTTGCCAGATGACTTGAGGCCACAGGCAACGCCGGCGGCCTCAAAACCCTTAGCATATGTCACGCTCATGGCGCCACACCATCCACGAGTAGACCGGTAGCCTCTGGCAATCCAAGGGCTAGGTTCATGCTTTGAATTGCAGCGCCTGCGGTGCCCTTCACCAAGTTATCGATGGCAGAGACGATCACCACTCGCCCAGCCGCCTCATCAAAACTCAGTGAAATCTGTGCGGTGTTGACACCCAAAACTGCAGAGGTGTTAGGCAGTTGACCCTGGGGCAAAACCTGCACGAAATACTCATCGCCGTATGCAGCCTGATAAGCCGAAACAAGCTTGTCGAAAGTGAAGCCGGCCGCTACCTTGGCGGTGTTTACAGCCAAAATGCCCCTCGACATCGGAACCAATACCGGGGTGAATGAAACGCTGACGTTTTTGCCAGCGGCCTTGGACAAGTTTTGTTCGATCTCGGGTGTGTGCCTGTGGACACCACCAACGCCATAGGCGCGAGCAGAGCCGTGCACCTCACTGGCCAGTAAGTCAGCCTTTAGGCTCCGACCAGCACCGGAGGTGCCAACTGACAAAATCGAGACGATGTCTCTGGGCTCGATTAGTCCAGCAGTCAGGGCTGGCGCAAGGGCCAAAGTTATTGCCGTTACGTTGCAACCTGGCACAGCAACGCGCTTTACCCCCGAGAGGCTTGAACGCTGCTTGCCGCCGGAAGAAAGCGTGAGTTCTGGCAAGCCATAGGCCCAGGTACCGGCGTGCTTGGTGCCGTAGAACTTTTCCCAAGCCGTCGCATCTTCAAGCCTAAAATCGGCCCCGCAGTCTAGAACCAGGGTGGAATCCGCTAGGTAAGCCGCTACCTCTGCACTGGTGGCATGTGGCAAAGCCAAAAAGACAATGTCGTGACCTTCGAGGTTCTCTTTATTGGTCTCAACCAGCACTCGATCTGCATAGCTGCTTAGGTGTGGGTGAAGGCTGGAAATCCTCTGACCGGCATTGGTGTTTGCCGTCACCGCACCAAGTTCAAGGTCAGGGTGCATTGCAATCAGGCGCAGCAACTCGCCACCGACATAACCGCTGGCTCCAGCTACTGCGACTTTGAATACCATTACGCCCTTAGGGTTGCGCCAAATTTTTGATTCGCCAAAGCTACCGCTGCATCCTTGGATTGGGAAGCCTCGGCCTGGGTCAGAGTGCGATCTTGCGCCCTAAAACGCAGGCTAAAGGTCACCGACTTAGACCCCGCTGGCACGTTCTCGCCGCGGTAGTCATCCACAAGAGAAACATCCTCAAGCAATTCACCCGCACCCTCGCGAATGACCGCCTTCAAATCTGCCGCTGGAACGGCTGCATCTACAAGCAGCGAAAGGTCTTGAGTCGCAGCAGGCATCACCCTAAGTTCTTGGGCCTGCAGCACCTCAGGAGCGTGAGCAAAGAGGGCATCAAGGTTTACTTCAAACGCAGCCACGCGTCTCGGAAGGTGATATTCACCCGCGATTCTTGGCGCAATCTCGCCCACAAAACCAACCTTTTGACCTGCAACAAGCACCTCAGCTGCACGACCAGGGTGGAAACCTAGTGGGGTTGCCTGGCGAAGCTCAAACTCAACACCAGCTGCTCTAGTAATCTGCTCGACGGCCATAATCGCCTGTGCATACCCAACCGCCACCGCAGCTTGGCCAGGGGCCTGCGGCTGCCAGTCACCAAGTGCCAGACCTGCGAGGTGACGAGGCTGGATTGGGATAGAAGCATTTAGCTCAGCGAGCTGATCCTGACTTGGACGCACGTTTCCAATCGGTAGCGAAGTCGTGGCTGCTCCAGGGGCTGGAAGGAATACCGAACCCTCCTCAACGAGCGCTAGATCGGTGTTGCCCCTTGAAAGATTGCGGGCAGCTGCCTGCAACAAACCAGGCAGCAGGCTGTTTCGAAGCTCTGGGAAATCACCCTGCATTGGATTCTCTAGCCTCAGTGCAGCAGAGTCTGAAAACTCTCGGTTCTGCTGCTCTGAGTAGAACGGGTAGTTCAAAACCTCTGTGAAGCCAGCACCGGCGAGCGCCGAAAGAGCCCTGCGACGGAACTGCTGGCGAGGAGTTAGTCCTCGTCCTGGCGGTGCCACTGGAATCCTCGAAGGAATCAAGTGGTAACCAGCCAACCTGGCAACCTCTTCAACCAAATCGGTCTTGTGTCTCAAGTCTGGACGCCAGCTCGGAGGAGTTACCGTAACCGCGTCATCGTGAACCTTGAGCTCACAACCAATCTGGTGCAGTAGGTCCAAGATTTGCTGGTTTGCGTAGTCAACACCTACGAGCTGGGATGCAAATGCGAACGGAAGCTCGATTTCAACCTTCGGCGCATCAGTGACATAAGTCGAACCAACGCCATTGAGCTGACCACCAGCCAACTCAACCAACAGCTGCGCGACCCTAGCCGCCGCAATCGGTCCAACCTCAGGGTCCACTCCGCGCTCAAAGCGCTTCGAGGCCTCAGAAGGAAGCTTGTGGCGACGTGTCGAACGAGCAATTGAAATCGGGTCAAACAGCGCTGCCTCGATGAGCACGTTCTTGGTGGCCTCTGATACTTCGGTTGACGCTCCACCCATAACGCCAGCCAAGCCGATCGGGCCAGACTCATCGCAAATCAAAAGATCTTCAACGTGGAGTTCGCGAACCTTCTCATCCAAAGTGGTGAGCTTCTCCCCCGCCAAGGCACGCCTGACGGTGATGCCACCGGTTAGCTTGTCTGCATCGTAGGCGTGAATTGGCTGACCCAGTTCCAACATCACATAGTTAGTGATGTCCACCACGATCGAAATCGAACGCATGCCCGCAAGCTTTAGGCGGTTAGCCATCCAGCTTGGAACCGCTGCAGTGGCATCAACGCCTGACACTCCCAAGGTCGTGAAGCGACTTGAACCTGCAACCCCGTGGATTGGAGCCAAATCGTTCACCGCGACAGAGAATCCGCTGCCGACCTTTGCCAATACTTTGCTGGCCGGATCGGTGAACTTAGCACCCGATGCGTGAGCGTACTCCCTGGCAATTCCTCGAATCGATAGGCAGTAGCCACGATCCGGTGTGACATTGACCTCAGCTGCAGACTCGTTTAGACCCAATAGCTCCAAAGCGTCTGTGCCGACTTCAGGATCAAGACCCAGGGTTGAGAGTCTTAGGATGCCCTCGTGCTCATCGCTGAGCCCAAGCTCGCGCGAGGATGCGATCATGCCGTCTGAGACATGACCGTAAGTCTTACGAGCAGCAATCTCAAAGCCGCCTGGCAGCGCAGCGCCTGGAAGTGTGACAACAACCTTGTCGCCCTCAAAGAAGTTTCTGGCTCCGCAGACCACGCCGTTCACAACGCCAGGAGCTACTTCAACCTGACACCAACGGATGGTCTTGCCATTTGACTGTGGCTCTTCAACGAACTCGAGAACCTTGCCAACCACAATCGGGCCACGAATGTCGCCACCGTGTGAACCCTCTTCTTCCAGGCCAACCTTCACAAGCTGCGCCATGACATCGTCTGGTGTGGCGTTTTGCTCAAGCTCTACGTATTCGGCGAGCCAGCTCAGCGGGACTCTCATCAGATCACCGACCCAAACTGCTGGGAGAACCTAGCATCGGCCTCGACCATGTCGTGCATGTCTCGAACTCCATTGCGGAACATCAGAGTGCGCTCGATGCCCATGCCAAAAGCAAACCCGGAGTAAACCTCAGGATCGATTCCCGCAGCCTTTAGAACGTTTGGGTTGACCATGCCGCAGCCGCCCCACTCGACCCAGCGAGCGCCGCCCTTTGCACCTGGGTGCCAAACATCGAGCTCTGCTGAAGGTTCAGTGAATGGGAAGAAGGAAGGACGAAGTCTGATCTTTGCCTCTGGTCCAAACATCACGCGAGCAAAGTGCTCCAGGGTGCCCTTGAGGTCAGACATGGTCAGACCCTTGTCTACCGCCAAGCCTTCGACCTGGTGGAAAACCGGGGTGTGGGTGGCATCTAGCTCATCGGTGCGGAACACACGACCTGGGCAAAGCACATAAACCGGAAGTTCGCGCTCTAGCAGCGATCGCACCTGAACCGGAGAAGTGTGAGTGCGCAGCAACAGGTGGTTTTCTACCGGAGCGACAAAGAACGTGTCCTGCATCGCACGAGCCGGGTGATCAGGGTGGAAGTTCAACGCGTCGAAATTGAACCACTCATTTTCAAGCTCTGGGCCATCTGCAATTTCCCAGCCCATGCCAATAAAGACATCGCTAATTGAGTCCATCAAAAGTGACAGTGGGTGCCTGGCGCCCTTAGGGGCAACTCTTGGGTAGGCAGTGATGTCAACCCGCTCACTATCCAGCGCTTCGGCGTCAGCAACAGCCTGAAGTTCGGCCTCTTTGGTGCTAAATGCAGTATTCAGCTCAGCCCGAGCTGCACCAATCAACTTGCCGGCCTCTGCCTTTTGTTCGTTAGGCATCGACTTGATTAGGGAGTTGAGTTTTGAAAGTGGTGAGTCTTCACCAACGGCTGTTGCCTTGACGGCTTTTAGGTCCTGAAAGCTGGCGGCTTGATTTACAAGCGCGAGTGACGCTGCAAGCGCTTGGCTTACCGATTCAGCTGTTAGTTGTTCAGACACTCGTAAAGTTTAGCGATTGCGGTGCATTTCGAAGGCTGAGGCATACAGACAAACTGAAGCTGCGGTCGCAAGATTTAGCGATTCAGCCTCGCCGTAAATCGGCAGAGCAACGATTTCGTCTGCCATTTCCAGCATTTCTGGCGATACTCCGTGAGCCTCATTGCCAAAAATCCAGGCGGTTGGCTTGGTGAGGCTCTCACCCATTTCAGTAATCTCTTTGCCACCGGCGCTGGCCGCAAACACCTGGATTCCCGCGGCCTTCAAGGCAGCCACCAGGACTTTCGGATCTTGCTCGACAACGCATGGCACGTGCAGAATGCTGCCCGCTGTCGAACGCACCAGCTTTGGGTTGTAAAGGTCAACCGAGTCGGTGGTGAAAATCACCGCGTCTGCTCCTGCGGCATCGGCTGCCCTGAGCACAGTGCCACCATTACCTGGGTCACGAGCCTGATCCAAGATCGCAATTAGCTGTGGCCCAGAAGCCAAAAGCTCATCTAAAGTCACATCGAGCTGTGAGACAACCGCAATTACACCCTGAGGGGTCTTGGTGTCGGAGAGCTTGTCCATAACAAGGTCAGAGACTTCGATGATTGGCACCGAAGCGTCATAGAGCTTGTCGAAAAGGTCCTCATAGCGATCTAGGGCGGCAGTGGTCGCGAAGACCTCCTGTGCCAACTCCGGGTGCTTAGCAAGCTCCTTGAGCCCTTGAGGTCCCTCAAGCAAAAAGAGCCCGGTTTCTAACCGGGCGTCTTTTTGTTGTAGGCGTGCGACCCCCTTCACCCTTTCGGACTTGGGGGCATCAAGCATTAGCTGACCTTGGCCGCGTTTACGTCCTTTGGCAGAGCTGCCTTAGCAGATGCAACCAAAGAGGCGAATGCCTTTGGGTCGTGGATGGCTAGATCAGCCATGATGCGACGGTCAACCTCGATACCAGCAAGCGCTAGGCCCTGGATAAAGCGGTTGTAAGTCATGCCGTTTAGGCGGGCAGCAGCGTTGATGCGCTGGATCCAAAGGCGACGGAAGTTACCCTTGTTCTTTCTGCGGTCGTTGTATGCGTATACAAGCGAGTGCAGCAACTGCTGCTTCGCCATACGGTACAAACGTGAACGCTGGCCGCGGTAACCGTGAGCGCGCTCAAGCGCAACACGACGCTTCTTCAGCGAGTTGACGGCGTTTTTTACTCTTGCCATTTTCTACTCCTATTTCTAAGCGTCGGCTAGCGGCCGAGCTGTCTCTTTAGCTTCTTGAAATCTGCTGGGGACACTACCTGGTCCGCGTTTAGACGACGGGTGCGTCTTGATGACTTGTGCTCCAGGTTGTGGCGCATGTTGATCTGCTGCTTCATCAGCTTGCCGCTGCCGGTAAAGCGGAAACGCTTCTTGGCGCCCGAGTGGGTCTTCATTTTCGGCATGATCTCTCCTTAGTTCTCTTGTGTCGCTTCAGCCTGTGCAGGCTTTGCTTGGGCCTTTTTAGCTTCGGCCCTTGCCTCTGCCTTGTTCTTCAACGGCCCAATCACCATGACCATGTTTCGGCCATCGATAGATGGGTTCGACTCCACGGTTCCGAATTCGGTTACTTCATCCGCTAGCTTGCGAAGCAAGTTCACACCCATCTCTGGGCGGGACTGCTCGCGACCGCGGAAGACAACCATCACCTTCACCTTGTCGCCGGCCTTTAGGAATTTGCGAACCTGTCCAACCTTGGTGTTGTAGTCGTGATCGTCGATCTTTAGACCGAAACGAACCGTCTTCAAAACAGTGTTGACCTGATTCTTTCTAGCTTCGCGAACCTTCTGAGCGGCTTCGTACTTGAACTTGCCATAGTCCATAACCTTGCAAACCGGAGGAGTGGATCCTGGGGCTACCTCGACTAGGTCTAGGTCTGCCTCACGGGCCATTCTTAGTGCTTGCTCAATAGGGACAACGCCAACCTGTTCACCAGCTGGTCCGATAAGTCGAACCTCGGTGACACGAATACGCTCATTGATGCGTGGATCGCTGATAACTAGCTCCTTGGGTACCGTTTTGACTCACGCGAAATGCGTGCAAAAGTATCAAACGCTCAAACCCGGATACCTTTAGAGGCGGTAGACAGGTGGGAATGTAATCCACTTTCACTGAGCTAAGTGCCCAGAGCCTCAGGTAGCCTAGCAGAACAAAAGCCATTTTTGAAAGAGGAATTTTGTCCGAAGAGCTCACCAGAGACATTGCCGAAGTACCTGCGGTAGAAATCATCAACACCGCTGCAGTTCACCTGATGAGCGCAGCTGCGGTCCAGTGCGGTCTTGCCGAAGACGCCCCTGCGGACTTAGATGAGGCAAGAAAGCTAATCACCGCTCTAGCTGGATTGATTACCGCTGCAGCGCCGGAGATTGGCGATCACCACGCTAGGCCACTGCGAGATGGCTTGCGCTCCCTGCAGCTGGCATTCCGCGAGGCATCAGTGATTCCAGACGAGCCGGGCAAGGGTCCTGGTGAAAAGTACACCGGGCCGGTCAACTAGCCAGCAACCAACTTGAAGGTAACCGAGTCAACCTGCTTCAAAAACTCCTGAGTTTGCAGATCGGTTCCAAACAAGGCCAAAACTTCTTGCAGCTCCTGCGCGGCTAGCCCCGGCTCAAGCGCCACTTCAATCCCAAGCTCCGGCTTCATAAGTTGCCCGCTTGGATCAGCGTCAAATACTTGAACAGACTTTATTCTGGGATGCCTGGAAGCGGCTTGATCGACCATTTCGATTACCGCAGCACTCAGGTGTGGCGGCAGCCACTCAAGTCCCTGAGCCAGAGCTGCCAAGGCTGGTCTGCGAATACCAATTGCACGTCCAGCAGGATCAACAACAACACGATCATGGCCTTCGCTAACCGCGGCGACGGCAAGCTTTGGAGCCTCAACCGGAACTGGCCTAGCGGTGGAGTTCCATGCAGTCATCTCGGACACTGAGCTAAATGCCGGAATCGCTGTTTTGCCATCGGGGGTGCTAACCGCAACGATCGCCAGGTCTGCACTTTTATCCACGGTTTGGCCATGTGCCCCAACACCGCTCTCCCCCAGTTCCGCAAGCAACGGAATCAGAAGTCGAGACTGCGATAGCGCTTGAAAGAACTTTGATTTATCTAGCTCACCCGCAAGAGCCTCAACCAATACCTGAGGCGTTGAGCCGTCGTCCTGGGACCAATTGTTTTGCGAAAACTCGCGCCCCTCCCATGGGGTGCCGGCTGAGTCATGAAACTTATCGTGCATTAGCCGTTGGCGATCGCCAGAGCCTCTTGCAGCGTGAAGCGGCCTGCGTAGAGTGACTTGCCTAGAATCGCACCCTCAAGACCCAAGCCAACCAGCGCATGCAGGTCCGTTATGTCCTGAAGTGATGAGATGCCTCCGGAAGCGACAACCGGCTTGTTTGTGAACTCCATAACCTGCTTCAAAAGATCTAAGTTTGGCCCCTTGAGCGTGCCGTCCTTTGTCACATCGGTGACAACGTAGCGAGCACAGTTTGCCCGCTCTAATCTCGCTAAAACCTCGAACAGGTCTCCGCCCTCTTGGGTCCAGCCCCTGGCTGCCAGCGTGGTTCCTCGAACATCCAATCCAACTGCGATTTGATCTCCATACTTCGCAATGATGTCCGCGGTCCAGTCCGGATTCTCTAAAGCCGCAGTCCCAAGGTTGACTCGTGTTGCACCCAATTCAAGAGCAGCCTCAAGTGAAGCATCGTCGCGAATTCCGCCGGACAGCTCGATCTTGGTGGCACCGGCTTGCCTTACAACCTCAGCAATAACCTCTCGGTTCTCGCCCCTGCCGAATGCGGCATCAAGGTCAACCAGGTGAATCCACTCAGCTCCAGCAGCAATCCAATCCGAAGCCGCATCTAGTGGGTGGCCGAAGTCCTCCTCGCTGCCTGCCTCACCTTGAGTTAGGCGAACCGCTTTGCCCGAGGCAACATCAACGGCAGGTAGTAATTCGAGCTTCATTTTTCTCCTAGATTGACCGAATCCAATTTCGAAGCAGCTGCAAACCTGCTTCACCAGACTTTTCAGGATGGAACTGAGTGGCGCTGAGTGGCCCATTCTCCACTGCTGCTAAAAATCGCTCGCCATGTTCTGACCATGTCACTGCTGCTTCCACAAAAGGTGGCTGGATATCCAATTCCCATGACTTTGCCGCATAAGAGTGAACAAAGTAGAACCGCTCATCTCTAAGGCCTTCAAAAAGAACGCTCTTCTGGGCGGCCTGCACCTTGGTCCAGCCAATGTGAGGCAGGGTGGGAGCTTGCAACATTGTCACGCTTCCTGGCCACTGCCCTAAGCCTTCGGTGTCGATGCCGTGTTCAACTCCGTGCTCAAACATCACCTGCATTCCAACGCAAATGCCTAACACTGCCCGGCCGGCCATCAAGCGCTGATCAATCAGGCTCTCCGCATTATGAGATTTCAGGTTTCGCATTACCGAAGCAAATGCCCCAACCCCGGGAAGCAGCATGCCATCGGATTCCAAGAGCACTTTGCGATCAGAAGTGAGGACAACTTCCGCCCCGGCATGTTCTAACGCTCGGCAGGCCGAATGAACGTTCCCACTGCCGTAATCAAAGACCGCAACGGTCTTAGTCAAAGGCTGCCCTTGGTAGATGGCACACCGGCAACACGAGCATCAAACTCAACTGCCTTGCGCATTGCTCGAGCCAAAGCCTTGAACTGAGACTCAGCAATGTGGTGAGCGTCGCGACCTGCTAAGACTGTCACGTGCAGAGTGAGGCCGGCATTGAATGCAATTGCTTCGAATACGTGGCGAACCATAGAACCGGTGAAGTGACCACCGATCAGGTGATACTCAAACCCCTGAGGCTCACCCGAGTGAACCAAGAAAGGTCTCCCCGAGAGATCGACAACTGCCCTAGCCAGCGCCTCATCTAGCGGGACGGTTGCGTCTCCGTAGCGAGCAATCCCGGACTTATCACCCAGTGCCTGCTTTAGGGCTTGACCAAGCACGATGGCGGTGTCCTCAACCGTGTGGTGGACATCGATTTCAACATCGCCAACCGCTTTGACCTTTAGGTCAATTAGGGAGTGCTTGGAAAATGCCGTCAGCATGTGGTCAAAAAATGGCACACCAGTCTGAATGTCTGATTTACCAGAGCCATCTAGATTTAGCTCGAGCTCGATTTTTGACTCGCTGGTTTCGCGAGAGATATTGGCAATACGGCTCATTGTTTGACCTCGATTGGGAAGATTCCCCAAGTTTAGTCAAGAATCAAGGCGAGTTCACCCAGTAATTTGGTGGTCTCCGCCTCAGTGCCCGCTGTAATGCGCAGGCTATTTGGAATTCCGACGTTGCGAATAATCACACCTTTTGCCAACAGTGATTCAAAGATTGCCTCTGGATTCTCAAAACCCTTCACGAGCACAAAGTTCGCGTCTGACTGATAAGGACGCAGGCCCATGGTCCTCAACTGGTTAATCATGCGATCGCGCTGCATCTTTATCTGCTCAACATTCGCAAGCATTTCGCCTGAGTGACGCAAGGCTGCTCGGGCGGCAGCCTGAGTCAATGCCGACAGGTGGTAAGGCAAACGAACAATCCGAAGTGCATCAACAATCGCCGCATCGGCAGCAAGGTAACCAACACGAGCTCCTGCAAAGGCGAATGCTTTGCTCATGGTCCTACTAACAATCAGCCTTGGACGCCCAGGCAGCAGAGCCAGCGCAGATTCCTCCGATGAGAACTCCGCATACGCCTCATCTATCAGCAGGATTCCATCGAAAGCATCGTAGGCAGCCTGGATGACGGCATTGTCGATAGCAGTTCCGGTTGGGTTGTTTGGGTTACACAAAATGGCGATGGCTGGCCGTTCTTCGGACAACTTTTGCGCCACGTATTCCGCACTCAAAGTGAAGTCAGCCTGTCGCGGAAGCTCCCGATACTCAGTCAAGGCAATACGGGCGATGTTTGGATACATCGAGTAGGTCGGGCCAAAGCTAAGTGCGGTCTTTCCAGAACCACCGAAAGCTTGAAAAATCTGGGTGATGATTTCATTTGAACCATTCGCAGCCCAAATTTGATCCGCTTTTAGGCCGTGACCTAGGTACTGGGCGAATGCAGCGCGGAGCTGCATGAACTCGCGATCTGGATATCGATTGAGCTTTAGTACTTCGGCAGCCAGTTCTTGAATGATGTCAATCGCAACAGCCTCGGGAATGCCAAACGTGTTCTCATTTACGTTTAGCTGGATTGGGACGTCCAACTGGGGAGCACCATAGGGCTTGAGGCCCTTTAGGTCGTCCCTGATTGGCAAGTCTTCGAGGTTGGTCACCCCTAGAGATTACCCGAAAGGGTTATGGCAGGGCGATCTGCTGACCTGGAGTTAGGTCAACTGAAGTCAGTGCGTTTAGCAAAACGACCTCAGCAATCCAGTCGCGTGGGTCTGAGTTTGGAGCGTAGATGTCGGCTAGCGACCAAAGTGAGTCGCCGCCTTGCACGGTTACATACTCAAGTGTGCCTGGCTCTTGGTTGCCTGCAACCGAGCCGGAGATCGAAGCCATGGTGAAGGATCCTGCCAGGGCCAAGATTGCTAGTCCACGGAATAGACGTCTTGGGTTGGTTAGTCGGTAGGAAGTAACAGCACTCATTGTGATCATCACCCTTCTGTTCGATTCTTTGTTTCGAACATTTGTTCTAAGTATAGAAACAATTCTGACATTTACAAGTTTTTTTCTACTTATCTTGTAAATAAATCGAAAATGTGTTTGGCAAACGCCTTGGGAGCGAATACAGTTTCGACATAAGGAAGTAAAACTTCACCCACTGACATTTTGAGAGGCGCAGAGATGGACAGCTCTGAATTGACAGATGTGCAGCAGCGAATTCTCGCCGTTATCCGAGAATCCATGCAGGCTAGAAACTATGCGCCTTCGATGCGCGAGATCGGCGAGTCCGTTGGACTTAGCTCAACGGCCAGCGTTTCTCACCAGCTCAACAAGCTTGAACTTCTTGGTTTCATAAGCCGCGACCCACGCAGACCTCGCACAATCGACCTTCTTGGCTTTGACGACTACGCAGGAGAAATCATCAAGGCTGATGCAGCCATGGTGCCGCTTGTGGGCCGCATCGCAGCCGGTGGTCCAATCACCGCAGAGCAGAACGTTGAGGACGTATTCGCACTGCCTCGCCAACTTGTGGGCCAGGGTGACCTGTTCCTACTAAAGGTCGTTGGTGAATCAATGATTGATGCTGCTATTTGCGACGGTGACTGGGTTGTGGTTCGACAGCAGCAAGCAGCAGAGAATGGTGACATCGTTGCGGCTTTGCTGGAAGACGAAGCGACCGTGAAGACCTTCAAGCAGCGTGATGGCCACACCTGGCTGCTACCTAGAAACTCAGCTTTTGAGCCAATCCTTGGTGACCACGCCGTGATCCTGGGCAAGGTAGTCGCAGTCCTTAGGGCTGTGTAGCGAATTCTTTGAGTTCCGAAGCCAGATCTGGCTTCACCAGTGCTTTTAGCCTTGTCCCTGTTTCCACGTACTCAATTTCCAGCACCTTGCCGGAAAGATGCGCGCGTGAGACTAGGTCTCCCCTGCTGTAGGGAACAACTCCCTCAAACTCGACATCCGGCTTAGGCAAAAGTTCGGCAATCTTGGCTTCAAGCTCTTCGAATCCAAGACCCGTGCGCGCCGAGATCAATAGCGACCCAGGAACCAAGCCCCTCAATCGCACCTGATCTTCATCAGACAGCAGATCTGCCTTATTGAAAACGATCAGCTCGGCGATGTTGGAGGCCTCAACCTCAGAGGTAACCTCGTGCACGGTTCTGATCTGGCCCATAGGGTCAGGATCGGTGCCATCAACCACGTGCACAATCAAGTCGGCGTGGGCAATCTCTTCAAGAGTCGACCTAAAAGCCTCGACCAATTGGTGTGGTAGTTGCCTCACAAAGCCAACAGTGTCTGCAATCGTGTAGCTTCTGCCATCTGGTGTCTCGTGCTGCCTCACAGTTGGGTCCAGGGTGGCGAAAAGGGCATTCTCAACCAAGACTCCAGCCTTGGTCATGCGATTGAGCACCGAGGACTTGCCAGCATTGGTGTACCCGGCAATCGCCACCTGCGGCTCGTTGTTCTTCTCGCGCTTTGCTCGCTTGATGTCTCGAGCCTGCTTCATGTCGATAATCTCGCGCTTTAGCTTGGCCATCTTGGTGTTGATTCTTCGGCGATCTAGCTCGATCTTGGTCTCACCTGGTCCTCGAGATCCAATACCAACACCACCGGCAGCCTGACCACCGGCTTGTCGAGACATCGACTCGCCCCAGCCTCGCAGGCGAGGTAGTAGGTATTCGAGCTGGGCAAGCTCCACCTGAGCCTTACCCTCTCGACTCTTAGCGTGCTGGGCAAAGATGTCCAAAATGATGGCGGTGCGGTCTACAACCTTTACTCCAACGGCATCCTCCAGCGCACGGCGCTGCGATGGAGCCAATTCGGCATTCGCGATAACGGTGTCAGCACCGAGCAGTGCAACGCGCTCTTTGAGCTCTTGGGCCTTGCCTTTGCCAAAGAAGGTTGCTGGGTCCGGATAGGGGCGGCGTTGCAGCAGCCCATCCAGCACCTCAGCGCCGGCGGTCTCCGCCAACGCAGCCAGTTCCCTAAGTCCATTTTCGGCATCGGTAAGGGTCCCTGAACCCCAAACACCGATTAGAACGACCTTCTCAAGTCTTAGCTTGCGATACTCAACATCTGTAATGTCCTGGAGTTCTGTGGAGAGCCCAGCCACGCGCCTGAGCGAGTCTCGAGCCTCGAGATCAAGCTGGTCACCGTCAAACTCATTTCGAGGTGCAGCTGCTCCGCGTCGCAAGATGCGGTCAATTGTGGATTCGTTTTCCATCGCACTTTAACCCTAGGGCTGTATTAGGTTTGCAACATGCCCCAAGAGCACTATTTCAGCGAAAGCCCAGATTCACCGGCTGCTCTTCGAGAGATAACCTTCAAAGTTGCCGACCGAGAGTTTGCCGTTCAGGCCGCTCGTGGCACATTCAGCGCCAGCAAACTCGACCCTGGCACCACCGTCTTACTCAGCAAGCACGATGAGTTTCCAACCGAAGGCAATGTTTTGGACTTGGGATGTGGCTGGGGTCCGATTTCTCTCGCCATCGCAACCTTTAGCCCAGAAGCGAACCTTTGGGCACTGGATGTGAACACTAGAAGCCTGGAACTGGCGAAGACAAATGCCGCAAAACTTGGACTGAACAATATCAAGACCGTCACAGCGGATCAGATTCCAAACGACCTGCGCTTTGATGCCATCTGGTCAAATCCACCAATCCGCATCGGCAAGACCGCGCTTCATGAACTGCTATCAACTTGGTTGCCCAGGCTGGAAAGTGGAGGCCGGGCGATGCTGGTGGTGCAGAAGCAGCTGGGTGCAGATTCATTGCTGGCTTGGATTCAGAGTGAGTTCCCCGAGTTGACCGCTAGCCGTTTCTCAACCGACAAGGGCTTTCGCATCCTTGAGGTAACTAGAGACTAAAGATCCCGCTGTAGACCAGTTCCGCAGGGCCTGAAATCGCAACGTGTTCGCCGTCTTCGGTCGGGAACATGCGAACTCCAACCTCGCCACCTGGGACCCTTACTCGCCAGAAATTCTGACCGTTATCCGCCCAGTGTCTGATTGCCAAAGCGGCGGCGGCCATGCCGGTGCCGCAACTTAGGGTCTCCCCCACGCCACGCTCGTGAACCCTCATCGAGATGCTGGCAACACCCTCTTTGATTAGTGGGTCATCCAACACAACAAACTCAACGTTGGCACCCTTGCGAGGATTTGGGTCAAGCCTTGGCGCTTTGTGCAGTTCCAATGACTGCAGTTCGTCATCATCGGCAAGCGCCACCACTACGTGAGGATTCCCAAGGTTCAAGCCCAACCCTGGTCTCGCAACCGAAATGCCCTCAGCCTTGACTAGGTAATCGTCTGAATCAACACCCCAACGACCTAGATCAACAGCAAAGCCGGTGGAAGTGCTGGTGAGGTCTTTCACTCCAGCTCGAGTAGCAACCGGGAGCGTGGAACCATCGATGATCTTCGCGAGTCCTCGGGTTGTCAGATAGCGAGCAAAGACTCGAATACCGTTTCCACACATCTCAGCCTTGGAGCCATCCGCATTGCGGTAGTCCATAAACCATTCCGCATTTGGCTCATCGTGCAGCAGGTGAGCAACTTCGCTGTTTTCGGTTCTTGTGACCAAGATCAGGCCGTCGGCACCGATGCCAAAGTGTCGATCGCAGATCAGCTGAATCTGCTCTTCGTCGAGGTCTAAAATGCCATCGAAATCAGCAATCAAGACAAAGTCATTGCCCGTGCCATGGCCCTTGGTGAAGTCGATGTTCATGCCTCAAGCTTAATCAGGTTCAAGGCCTCCGAGAGCATCTGGTCGCCCGATAACCAATGAATGCGCTTATCCCGGCGGAACCATGACATTTGCCGTCTGGCATAGCGATTCGTGAGTGCTACTGTCTCAGCTTTGGCTTCCTCTTCGGTCATTTCCCCGCGCAGTTGGGCAATCGCTTGCTTGTAGCCAATCGCCATTCTCGCGGTCTTGCCAAGTTCTCCTTGGCGCAATAGGCCTTCGACCTCGTCCACGATGCCCTGCTGCCACATCTGCTCCACCCGAAGCAAGATCCTGGCTTTTAGGACCTCGCGGTCGACTTCTATCCCAAGTTGGAGCGTTGGCAGCCAATAGGTAGGTTCCGGGAGTGACGATGAGTAGCTTTCACCAGTTATGGCAATGACCTCCAGGGCCCTCACCACCCTGCGAATGTTCTGTGCCGGAATCTTCTCTGCGGTCACAGGGTCAAGGCCCTTGAGTCGCTCATGCAGGGCTAGCGCGCCTAGCCTGGCGGATTCTTCTTCCAGTTGGGCGCGAACGCTCGGGTCGGTTGGAGCAAAGTCCAGGTTGTCCAGTGCTGCCGCGATGTAGAACATGCTTCCACCAACCAGCAGCGGGATCTTGCCTGAAGCGATAATGGATTCGCAGGTAACTCTCGCAATTCGCTGGTATTCAACCGCCGTCATCTCTTGATTAGGGGTGATCACATCGAACAGGTGATGCGCAGGCGTCTGGCGCTCAGCCGGCGACAGTTTTGCAGTGCCAATGTCCATTCCTGCATAAAGCTGCATCGCATCGGCATTAACGATTTCTATCGGGTGACCCATGTCTGCCATTGCAGAGGCCAGTTCCAACGCGAGTCCGGTCTTACCCGAGGCTGTTGGGCCAACAAGAGCGAGGACGCTAAAGGACACTCTTAGCCCTGATCGGGATGCCGAGCGTGACCTTGCCGCTGCCAGGTGTTGGTGCGCCACAGCTCTCAAGCTGGCGACGATCGTATGCGTCTCCCCCTCGGGTGCGACGAACTTGGTAAACCGAACCTGGAGAACTTTCCGCTAGCAAGTGATAAGGCGCAGCCTGAGTGACGTCGACGGTCACCAGATCTCCGGGCCGGGCGACTTCGCCCCCTTCAGGGACATCAAAGTGAACTAAGCGATTGTCTTGAGTCCTACCGGTTTGGCGGTGAGTCTGGGAGTCCTTGCGACCCTCTCCAGTGGCTACCAAGACTTCTACGGTCTTGCCAACCTGCTTCTGGTTCTCTTGCCAAGCAATGTCATTTACTAGCGCTAAGAGGCGTTCGTAGCGTTCCTGAACCACTTCTTTGGGAAGTTGATCGGGAAGCTCAGCAGCAGGGGTGCCAGGCCGCTTCGAGTACTGGAAGGTGTAGGCGGTGGCGAACCTGGAAGCCTCGACAACCCTCATGGTCTCGAGGAAATCTTCTTCGGTTTCCCCTGGGAATCCGACAATGATGTCCGTGGTAATTGAGGCATCAGGAATCAGCTTGCGAACTCGATCCAAAATGCCCAAATACTTCTCGCTGCGATAACTGCGACGCATCTCCTTGAGAATGCGGTCAGAGCCTGACTGAAGCGGCATGTGAAGCTGTGGCATCACATTGTGAGTGTCGGCCATCGCTTCAATGACGTCGTCGGTGAAGGCGGCCGGGTGCGGCGAGGTGAATCGAACTCGCTCAAGTCCTTCAATGTGACCGCAAGCCCGAAGTAGTTTGGCAAATGCACCTTTGTCGCCAAACTCAACACCGTAGGTGTTTACGTTTTGACCCAGCAAAGTAACTTCAATAGCTCCGTCTTGAACCAACGCGTTCACTTCGGCCAACACATCGCCCGGACGGCGGTCTTTCTCTTTGCCTCGAAGAGCTGGCACGATGCAGAAGGTGCAGGTGTTGTTACAGCCAACGGAGATAGATACCCAGCCGGAGTAGGCAGATTCGCGCTTGGTTGGCAAGGTCGAGGGGAAAACTTCTAGGGATTCCAAAAGCTCGACCTGAGCCTCATTGTTGTGGCGTGCTCGCTCTAAAAGCGTCGGGAGCGAGCCCATGTTGTGGGTTCCAAAAACCACATCAACCCAGGGGGCCTTTTTGATGATTACATCTTGGTCTTTTTGAGCCAAGCAGCCGCCAACCGCAATCTGCAGATTTGGATTGGATTCCTTCTTCGGCAGCATGGTTCCTAGGTTGCCGTAAAGCTTGTTGTCCGCGTTCTCACGCACCGCACAGGTGTTGAATACAACCAGGTCGGGATCAGCACCCTCGGCCTTTGTGTAGCCCGCAGATTCAAGCAAGCCGGAGATACGTTCAGAGTCATGAACGTTCATCTGACAGCCGTAGGTGCGGACCTCGTAAGTAAGTGACATAGCCAGAGGATTTTACTCTGACTGCTCTAAGTCCCGCAGAATTCTTGTGGTTAGCGAAGAGGAAAAACCTCGGCGCATTAGAAACCCCATCAGGCGTCGTCTGCGCACCTCGGGAGCTAACGACGAAAGCTGTTGGTAGCGCTTCTTGGCGACGCTGTAAGCGGTTTGGTCCTCAAGTTCAGAATCAATGATGCTGAGGGCCTCTTGCGCATCGTCGGCGCTGACACCTCTTTGCTTGAGCTCTCTGGCAATAACCGATCGAGACTTCCCGGAAATTGCCAATCTGGAATTTACAAATGCTCTGGCAAAGGCAGCGTCGTCGATGAGCTGTGCCTCAGTGAAACGATCAAGAACCGCATTGGCAATTTCGTTCGGAATCTCGCGCTTTTCGAGAATCTTTGCCAGTTGGTAGCGAGTCTTCATGGAACGAGAAAGCTGGAACAGCAGGACATTCTTGGCCCGCTGCTCCAGCTTCTCGTCGGATGGTTCGTTAGGCATCGTTTGCGGCCTTGGCGACCTCTGGGGCCTCCTCGGCTGGCAAGTCTGCTACGGCTCGTGGCACGCCGATACCAAGCTTGTGTCTGATCTTCTTCTCGATGGTGTCTGCCATGGCAGGGTTGTCCTTCAAGAAGCGCCTGGAGTTCTCTTTACCCTGTCCAAGCTGCTCGCCATCAAAGGTGTACCAAGCGCCAGACTTCTTTACGATGTCCTGCTCTACGCCGAAGTCAATGAGACCGCCTTCGCGAGAAATGCCCTCACCAAACATGATGTCAAACTCGGCCTGCTTGAAAGGTGACGCAAGCTTGTTCTTTACAACCTTGACGCGAGTGCGGTTACCAACTGCGTCGGTACCCTCTTTCAGGGTTTCAATTCGGCGGATGTCCAAACGCACTGACGCGTAGAACTTCAATGCCTTTCCACCTGCGGTGGTCTCAGGAGAACCAAAGAACACACCGATCTTTTCGCGCAGCTGGTTGATGAAGATTGCGGTGGTGTTGGTGTTGCTCAAAGCTCCGGTCAGCTTTCGAAGTGCCTGAGACATCAAGCGAGCCTGGAGGCCGACGTGTGAGTCTCCCATTTCACCCTCGATTTCAGCTCTTGGAACAAGTGCCGCAACCGAGTCAATGACAACAACGTCGATAGAGCCGGAGCGAATCAACATGTCGGTAATCTCAAGTGCCTGCTCACCGGTGTCAGGCTGGCTGACCAAAAGAGCGTCAATGTCGACGCCTAGAGCCTTGGCGTACTCCGGGTCAAGTGCGTGCTCGGCGTCGATGAAGGCTGCGATGCCGCCATTGCGCTGTGCATTGGCAATTGCGTGCAGTGCCAAGGTGGTCTTACCAGAAGACTCTGGACCGTAGATCTCAACGATTCGACCCTTTGGCAAGCCGCCAATACCCAGAGCTACATCTAGGGCGATCGAACTGGTGGAAATCGCCTCAATAGGAGCGCGCTCTTCGCTGCCCAGTCGCATGACCGAACCCTTACCGAACTGGCGGTCAATCTGCGCTAGCGCGGTTTCTAGCGATTTCTCTCTGTCGGATGCACTTGGCATTTTCTACCTCTTTCTTTAGCTTTCTAGAAGCTAATTTGTAGGTCTGACTTTTTAGTCTCAAGCAATCGAACTGTTGATAACTAAGCACTCTTGGCCTATCTAGATAGAACACTAGATGTTCGAACAAAATTTCGAATGATTTATTCGGCGTGTCTTTTCTTTACCGGAATGCCAGTCCAACGCTCCTTAGGCACCGACTGCTGCTTGCAAAGTTCAAGCCAAATTAGTTTTGGGTCGACGCCGGCACGAATGAGCTCTTCGGCAGTTTGATCTTGGAATTGCTGCAGACGAAAGTCGCGGAGTAAAACCTGGGCAAATTGCGCCCCAAACTCATCGTGGAGAAGCTGGTGAAATTGACTTAGTTTCAAAACTTAGTCTGTGCGAAAAGCTCTGCCTCGGTCATGAAGGCGTCAGGCACAGTGTCAGGAATGTAAGTGTCGTCTAGGTAAATGCCTTCTACCGAAGCGACTCGGTCTGAGACCTCGCGCATAACAACCGAAAGCGGAACTTCTAAAGCATCTGCGACAGAAGCCAGAATCTCCGAGGAGACTTCCTTCTGGCCGCGCTCTACTTCGGAGAGGTAACCAAGCGCAACGGACGCCTTCGCTGCCACCTGACGCAAAGTCTGGCCACGACGAAGTCGGTGTGAACGTAAAACGTCACCGATCTCTTGCCTTAGTAGTACCAAAGGTTTTCCTCCTGGAAAATAACCTAGCGGTTGATTCGGACAAATTTACATTTGCTTGCTGAATGTTTCCTGATTCTCAACCAAGAAGTAGGTGAATTTCATCCTCAATAGCCAAAAGCGCGGCGGCCACGGTCGCGGCTCTTACTTCCGCTCTAGAACCGCTGAGTTGAAGAGCTATCGACCGAGTCGAGATGGCGGAAGCGATGCCCAAATAAACCAGCCCGACCGGGTGATTACCCACTGGATCGGGGCCAGCGACACCGGTGGTTGAAACACCAATCACTTTTTTCAGATCCTTGGAGCAGTCGCTTGCAAATTTAGACCTAACCCCAACCGCCATTTGCACCGCAATCTCCGCATCGATTGCCGTGCGCTGCGATAGTGCCTTTGCATCAACTCCCAATTGCTGAATTTTTGTGTCGTCCTGGTAGCTCACAATCCCACCGAGCAAGAACTTTGAGGCGCCGGCGTTGTTTGCCAACTCTGCGCTTACCGACCCCGCGGTTAGCGATTCGGCCGTAGCGACAAAGAATCCGTGCTCAGTAAGTTTGTGTGCAAGTGTCACTTTTGTGGCCTGAGGTACTGGATTCCGGTGTACCAGGTAATCACAACGGCAAACAGAATCACGGCCTGGGTCAGCCAGCTCCACCAAGCCCCTAAGAAGTCAAAAGGTGCTACCGCCATCGACACACCAATGATCTGGATGACGGTCTTGAACTTCCCACCACCGGAGGCTGCAATTACCCGTTTCTTGGCAACGATGAGTCGGTAAACGGTTATTCCAAACTCTCGAATCAGAATCAAAACGGTTGCCCACCACGGCACCGCACCTTGGATGGAAAGCACAATCAACGCTCCGGAGAGCAATGCCTTATCCGCAATCGGGTCAAGAATCTTGCCGAGGTTGGTAACTAAATTGCGCTTTCTCGCAATTGCGCCATCGATGCCGTCGGTGGAGGCCGCCAAGACCAACAGCACCAGCGCAATCATTCGCTCAGCAAAAGAATCCCATCCGACCATAATCAGCCAAAGCACAATCGGAACCATAAGGATCCGAAGCGATGTAATCAGATTTGGAGTTTGGCGGTAAAAAAAGGATCTAGAAGTCATCTCGCCTGCCGGTTAGTTGCCAAGCGTCCTCATCGCCGTCTTCGTCATCAGGAGGTAAATCCCCCTCAAACACAGCGGTGGTCGCTCCGGAAAGCTTTGCAAGTAGTGCTGGTAACTCATCTGGCTTTACCAAAACATCCCTGGCCTTAGAGCCTTCGGATGGTCCAACAATTCCGCGAGACTCCATCAGATCCATCAGGCGCCCGGCCTTTGCAAAACCAACCCTTAGTTTTCTCTGCAGCATCGAGGTGGAACCGAACTGAGAATTCACAACCAGATTGGTGGCTTGCAGCAGTAGGTCAAGATCGTCTCCGATGTCGCTATCTACAACGCGAGTTTCCTGAACCACGGTGACATCGTTTCGATACTCCGGCTCCATTTGGGCCTTCACGTGAGCAACTACTCGGTGCAGCTCATCTTCGGCGATCCAAGCTCCCTGGACGCGCACTGGCTTGTTGGTGCCCATTGGAGCGAATAGCGCATCACCCTGACCAACCAGCTTCTCGGCACCTGGCTGGTCCAGGATCACCCTGGAGTCGGTTACTGAGGAGACGGAGAAGGCGAGTCTGGAAGGCACGTTCGCCTTGATTAGTCCAGTCACCACATCAACCGAAGGCCTTTGGGTAGCAAGCACCAAGTGAATACCTGAGGCACGAGCCAACTGAGTGATGCGAACAATCGAATCTTCCACATCACGCGGGGCAACAATCATCAAATCGGCCAACTCGTCAACCACTACCAACAGGTATGGATAGGGCTGCAACTCACGGCGAGAATTCTCCGGCAGGGAAACTTCGCCAGCCACAATGGCTCGATTGAAATCGTCGATGTGCTTAAAGCCAAAGCTTGCTAGATCGTCATACCTGGAATCCATCTCCTTCACTACCCACTGCAGCGCTTCGGCCGCCTTCTTAGGGTTGGTGATGATTGGGGTCACTAGGTGCGGAACGCCCTGATACGCAGATAGTTCCACTCGCTTAGGGTCAATTAGAACCATGCGAACCTCGGATGGCTTTGAGCGCATCAAAATCGAGGTAATCATCGAGTTGACGAAAGATGACTTACCGGCACCGGTAGCTCCCGCTACCAATAGGTGTGGCATCTTTGCCAAGTTGGCAACCAGGTAACCGCCCTCAACATCTTTTCCGACACCGATGGTGAGCGGGTGGGTGCTGGTGGAGGCATTCTTGCTACGAAGCACATCGCCCAGCGAGACCGTCTCACGATCGGTATTTGGAATCTCAATACCAATGGCACTCTTGCCCGGAATCGGGGCCAGAATCCGGACCTCGTTGGATGCAACAGCGTAGGAAATGTTGTTTGAGAGCCTGGTTACTGCCTCGACCTTCACGCCGGGAGCAAGTTCAACCTCGTAGCGGGTAACGGTTGGGCCGCGTTGGAATCCGGAGACTCTTGCCTCGACGTCAAACTCTTTGAAAACGTCGTTGATGGCAGCAACGATTTGGTCGTTTACCGCACTCTTTGCCTTTGGCGGAGTTCCTGCGGCTAGCAATCCCAGGGATGGAAGGACATAGGGCTTATTGGCGCGCTTGACCGCAGGTGCCTTCACGGCCTCGGCGTCTACAACATCAATCGGTTCGGTGACGCCCTCTTCTTGGTTCATAAAGCCGAGCTCCACGATCGGGTCATCGACCTCAACAACCGGGTACTTCTCTTCAAGGTGCTCATCAACAAAGTCATCAATTGCTTCAACCACGGCGGTGTCAAAGGCAGGCTTGGTGTCTTTTTCCTTGTTCCACCAGCTGGACTTCTTGCCGTCGAAAGCGTCTGCTATCTCAGTCTTGGGCTTGATGCCGAACAGGAAGTTGTAGAACTCGATAAAGCGCGACTTGATCTTGTTTGGTGCAGTTCCGGTCATGATCAGAATCGAAGCCGCAACCAGTAGCACCAGTACCGGAGTTGCTCCCCAGACGGTAAGCAGACTCAGAAGCGGTCCGCCTACTAACCAACCAAAAAGACCTCCCGCTGCTGCCAGGCCTTCAGGTCCATCAGCGTTTGGAGATGGCGCTCCTCCAAAGACGTGGAAGAAGCCAGAAATTACCGAGAGAAATAGCCAGAAACCGACCGCAAACCGGGAGCTATCGCGCACTGAGGCTGGGTGCCTAAACAGGTATAGCGAGTAGAACAGGAAAATTGCCGGCAGTGCGTATGCAACTAGACCAAACAACATTCCAAAGCTGTAGGAGTGCAGTGCCTTCGCCCATGGCTCATTGATCAGGAACCAAGCAAAGGTGGCCCCGAACACCGAGAGCAGGAAGACAAAGAATGGTGCGCCATCCCTGCGATCTTCTTCAGCTAGTTTTTCGGTGCTAAAGGCCCTGACCGCCTTGCCCATAAGGTGAGCGGCTCCAAGATAAAGCTTCGCTAGCGATGCAAAGAAGCCTGTTCCTTGCGCTCTAGCCGGACGAGGCTTAGCCGCAGTAGACCTGGGCGCAGCAGCGCGAGGCGCAACACTGCGTGCTGGTTTTCTCGCGCTTGGTTTTCTAGGCGGTGGGGTCTTTGAAGCCATGCGAACAAGTTAGCAAGGCTTTGGGACAATTAGCCCTAGGCAGGGCGGGAGGAATGAACAACAATCGGGATGATCATTGGCTTTCTGCGGTGGGCTTTTGCCACCCAGCCACCAATGGTCCTGCGAATTACCTGCTGCATTGTGTAGGTGTCTCGCACGCCCTCAACCGCTGCACGCTCGAGCGCTCTTTCAATCTCGGGCAAGATATCGTCAAACACGTGGTCATCCTCGGCATAAGCCCTGGCCCTAATCTCCGGACCCTCGACAACCTTGCCAGTGCTTGGATCAATCACCGCAAAGATGGAGATAAAGCCCTCGGCTGCCAAGATCCTGCGATCCTTTAGGTCTTCGTCGGTGATCTTACCAACGGTCTTGCCGTCAACGTAGAGCATGTCGCAAGGCACCTGACCGACTACCTTGGCAACGCCATCAGATAGGTCGATTACGGCACCATCTTGAACAATCAAAGTTTGCTCTGCAGGGACACCGGTCTGGATGGCTAGCTTGGCATTGGCATGCAGATGTCTAGCCTCGCCGTGGATAGGTAGCACGTTCTTAGGCTTGAGGATGTTGTAGCAGTAGAGCAACTCCCCCGCTGCAGAGTGACCTGAAACGTGAACCTTCGCGTTGCCCTTGTGAACGACGTTTGCACCCAGGCGAATCAGTCCATCGATGACGCGGTAGACCGCATTCTCGTTGCCGGGAATCAAAGACGATGCCATCAGAACCGTGTCACCCTCACCGATGATGATTCGGTGATCACGGTTTGCAATCCTAGAGAGCACAGCCATTGGTTCACCCTGGCTACCGGTTGACATTAGAACAATTCGGTTGTCTGGAATGTCGTCGATGTCATTTAGATCAACAATCAAACCAGCCGGCACCCGCAGGTATCCAAGGTCGGCTGCGATCCCCATGTTGCGAACCATGCTGCGACCGACAAACGCCACCTTGCGATTATTCGCCTCGGCTGCATCCAACACCTGCTGAACGCGGTGCACGTGAGAGGAGAAGGAAGCAACGACAACCTTGCCCGGGGTCTTGCTAATAACGTTCTCGATTACCGGTCCGATTTCTCTTTCCAGCGGAGTAAAGCCTGGGACATCAGCGTTGGTGCTATCCACCATGAACAGGTCAAGACCCTCTTCGCCGATGCGGGCAAAAGTTCTAAGGTCGGTCAGGCGACCATCAAGTGGTAGCTGGTCCATCTTGAAATCGCCGGTCGCGAGAACAGTTCCGGCAGCGCTTCTAATAATCACGGCAAGTGAATCTGGAATGGAGTGGTTTACCGCCACAAACTCAAGGTTGAATGGCCCCAGCTGCTCGATTTGCCCCTCTTTCACAGTGTGAGAGAAAGGAGTAATCCTGTGTTCTTTGAGCTTGGCTTCCACCAGTGCCAAAGTGAGCTTTGAGCCCATTAGTGGGATGTCTTTGCGCATCGCCAACAGGTATGGAACACCGCCGATGTGGTCCTCGTGACCATGGGTTAGCACGGTGCCTACGATTCGATCAAGCTTGTCCTCGAGGTAGCCAAAGTCAGGAAGAATCAGGTCCACTCCCGGCTGAGTCTCCTCAGGGAACAGCACTCCGCAGTCCAAAATCATGATCTGACCGTCAAGTTCGAAGACGGTCATGTTTCTGCCGATTTCGCCAATTCCACCAAGTGGAATGATGCGCAGGACGCCTGGCTTCAGAGGTGCTGGGGGTGAAAATTCCACTAGCGAGTAGTTCCTGCCACCTTGGGCAAAGCTCCGCCGGCAGCGGCGTTTCTGTCAGGCCTGAAGTTATCAAAACTCAAGCCAGGAACCGCAACCACCTGGTCAATACCACTTTCGATGGCAGCTGCCTCGTGGTCCTCGGGACCAACCAAAGGTAGACGAACCCGCGGCGAATTGATCTGACCCAGACCGTGCAGCACATACTTCGCAGCCACAGTTCCTGGGACGTGGGTCATCACCGCGCGCTGCAACGGCTCAAGCGCATTGTGAACCTTTAGGGCTGCGTGGAAGTCATTCTTGTTGGTGGCATCCACCATCGCGCGATAGGCGTGCGGCGCAATGTTTGCAGTAACACCAATCAAACCGGTTGCACCAATCGAAAGGTGAGGCAAAACATTTGAGTCATCGCCCGAGAAATACAACAAACCGGTCTCCAGCATCAGACGTGAAGCCTGAGCTAGGTCACCCTTGGCATCCTTGATGGCAACAATGTTTGGGTGCTTAGCAGCGCGGTGGAAAGTGTCGTAGGAAATTGCAACTCCGGTGCGACCTGGAATGTCATACAAAATCACCGGCAAGTCGGTGGCATCCGCAATCAGGCGGAAGTGCGTGAGGATTCCAGCCTGAGTTGGCTTGTTGTAATAAGGGGTGACAATCATCACGCCATCGGCACCGGCTTTTTCACTGGCCTTGTATAGCTGCATGGCGTGCGCGGTCTCGTTTGATCCACCACCGGTAATGATCTTGGCTCGACCTGCAGATACCGACTTACCAACCTCAACGAGCTTGATCTTCTCTTTGTCGGTGAGCGTGGATGTTTCGCCAGTGGTTCCGGTAACCACAACGCCATCCGCGCCGTTTGAAATCACGTAGTCGATGTGACGCTCAACTGCATCCCAGTCGACCTCACCCTCGGCGGTCATAGGGGTCACCAGCGCGACTAGCACCTGCCCGAAGAGGTCTCGTTGTTTTTGAACCATCTGACTAGCCTACCCGCTGGGTAAAGCGACCTCCAAGCAATGCTTTCTCAAGGCGGTGAGAGAAACTTACGGGGCGACGCGTCCGTTGGCGTTGAAGGACTCGTAGGTCAAAGGCATAAGAGCGGCCCAGTAGTCTTCCATTTTCTCGGCAACCATCTCAATTTCGCGCTGTGGGAAGGATGGGAAGTGAGTTCCCTCGCGAGCGGTGCGAAGCGATAGGAAGTTCATCAGGGAGCGAGAGTTCATGGTGACATACATGCTCGAGTAGATGTTCAGCGGCAGCACGATGCGGGCAACCTCGCGGGCAACACCGGCCTCCAGCATGCGCTTGTAAGACTCATAGGCAGCGCGAGTAACGGCCATGGTCTCCTGCTCGACCAATGCGGTCTGCTCGGCGGTGCCGTCTTGGAACTCATAGTGACCAGGCTTTCCAACCTGAATCAACTTGCGCTCTGGACCTGGAACGTAGAACACCGGACGTAGCTCGCGGTAGCGACCCGATTCCTCGTTGTAGCTTGCGATGCGGTGACGCATGAACTCGCGGAACACGAAAATCGGAGCCTGCACGTAGAAGGTCAGAGAGTTGTGCTCAAAAGGAGATCCGTGACGATCGCGCATCAGGTAGTTGATTAGACCCTTGTCGCGCTTGTCCGTGTCCGCATCCGAACTCTTCGCACTCTCGAGGGTTTGCTCGCCCTGAGTTGAGACTCTGGCGGCAAAAAGCACATCGGCGTCATTGGCAGAGGCACGCACCAGTTCAACTGTTACGTCGGATCTAAATTGAATTTCACTCACAAGCCACAAGCCTAGACGAGGCAAAAAGTAAAAAAGCGCAACACTCCGCAACTGGCCTGCTCAATCACTTACCCTTGGCAGGTGGAATTCTCTGGCATCTATCTAGCGCTCGGCCTGTTTGGCCTAACGCTAATGGCCGGCATCTTCTACAAGGTCTCCTCCGGTAGCGGCAGAAGAGTGCAGCGCAGCCAGGCCATCGACTTGGTAGCAATTGGAGCCGTAAAGAACGGCTTCCCCGTCCAGGAGTTTGGCAAGAGTGCGACTTTGCTGCAGTTCTCAACCGAATACTGCGGGCAATGCCCTGCTGTCAGGCGCTCGCTCTCGCAGATCGAGTATCGAACTGGAGGGGTGCTGCACGCCGAGGTTGATCTCACCGACCGACTGGATCTGGCAGCAAAATTCAAGGTTTCGCAGACTCCAACCGTCTTTATCCTCAACGGCAAAGGCGAGGTAACATTCCGTGTGAGCGGTGTGCCAAAAGCCGGACTAATTCAACAAGAACTAGCAAAGTTAGGAATCAAATGAGCGCAGAACTAATCGACCCACGTGGACCAAGATTCGGAGCAGCAATCACCAGCGCTCTCTCCCTCACCGCTTTTGGCATCGCGCTATCCGGTGCTAATGGTTACCAGAACGCCTACCCGGTCATCGTTTTGCTAGCGGTGCTCTTTAGCTGGAGCGTGTTTAGCCCAAAGACTCACCCTTACGGTTTGATTTTCAAGAACTTGGTGCGCCCTCGCCTAGCAGCACCTACTGAGCTTGAAGATGCTCGTCCACCTCAGTTTGCGCAGAAGGTTGGATTGGGCTTTGCTCTTCTAGGCCTGGTTGGTTTCTGGTTCGCACCGGTGTTGGTGGCGGTAAGCGCGGGCTTTATCTTCTTCGCGGCATTTTTGAACGCATTTTTCAACTTCTGCCTGGGCTGCCAGATGTATTTGGGCCTAAAGCGATTTGGCGTTATTAGCTAATTTGATTGCCTTGCGGATCGACTTGCGAGCCAGCTTGCGGTCACCCGAGGCGTCATAGCACTCCCCGAGGCGAAACCACAGTTCCCAATTCTCAAGATCTTGGGAGACCAAAGATTTGATGCGCTCAAATTCAGCCTGAGCACTTTCCTTGGTTGGCCTGCCGCTGGGGCGAAGTTCAAATGAAAGTTGCGGTTGGGTGTTTGACCTAGCTAACCTCTCGGCATCGATGCCGAACTTCACCTCGGTGAGGATTGCCCAGGCGGCAACCAGTGGCAGGAATATCAATGCCGCACCCATTGCCTTGGCAACCCAATTATCTTCCAGCAAGAGCAGTATCGCTTTTTGACCCAGCAGCAGCACATAGATGACAGCCAAAGCTGTCATTACCAAGGCCCAGATTTTTGCTGACACTAGCCCGTCACGACTTGGTCAAGGCCTACGGTCAATCCGGTGGACTGCTGCGCAAACAAGATGCAGCGGCGAATGCCCTCGGCATAGGCGTGGTGAGATGAAACCTCGTGAGAAACGGTAAGTAGTTCATGACCGGCACCAAAGATGACGTCCTGTTTGGCAGATACACCCTGCAGGCGAAGTGAGTGAATTGGAACTCCTGAAACCACCTGACCGCGGGCTGGTTGGTCCACGCCTGGAATCAATGGCGCAACCATGTCCTTGCGAGCTGCCGCAATCTGCTCTGCAGTTCTAACCGCGGTGCCAGAAGGTGAATCTACTTTTCCAGCGTGGTGGGCTTCCACGATTTCGATCGAGTCAAAGAATCGAGCTGCCTGAACCGCGAACTGCTGAGCGAGCATTGAACCAATCGAGAAGTTTGGGATGACAACCGCGGCAGCCTTTGGGTGCAAAGCCAGCAGTTTCTTCAAGCCCTGAAGGTGAATCTCGCTCCAGCCAGAGGTGCCAACCACAATCTTCAAATCGTGCTGAATTGCAAATTCAACTACCTTCGGGCTGACAGTCGGCAATGTGAAATCCAGCACCACATCAGCACCGAGCATTTGCGATAGTTCGGACTTCGAGCCTAGTGCGGCATGCAGCTTTAGGTTGGCATCGGCATCAATTAGATCGATCGCCAAACTACCCATACGCCCGCTGGCGCCCACCACTGCTACTGAGATCATGCTGATAAACCTATCAAGCCAATTCCTCAAGGTGCTCAAGACCTTCGCCAACCGCAATCAAAGATGATGGCGAGGAGATGATTCGCTGAGCGATATCTTTTACATCCGCAAGGCTGACCGCGCGGAAACGCTCCATTACCTCGGAGACCGAGAGATACTCCCCCGTGCCAATTTCGGCTGAGAGCAGTCGGTTCATGCGTGCGATAGAGCTCTCGTAGCGCAGCGCGAGCCCTCCGGTGATGTTTCCAAGCGCTAGGTCATACTCCGCCTGGGTTACGCCATTGTCCGCAAGCTCTCGGAAGATCTCCCACATCAACCTGGTCACTACAACTGCATTCTCCGGGTTGGTGCCGGCGTATATGCCGTAGTAGCCAGCATCGGCATAGCCCTGCTGGTAGGAGTAGGTCGAGTATGCCAATCCGCGTTCTTCGCGAATTGCCTGGTAGAGCCTGGATGACATTCCGCCACCCAAGATCGTGTTCATGATTCCAAGCGCGTACCTAGCATCATCGTTGCCGCGAATGCTCTGGAAGCCCAAAAGCACATTGGCCTGAGCCACATCCTTGGCGATAAATCTAAACTTTTCAGCCTGCTCCAACTCGGCATCAAACTGGGCACGACGTGGATTTGGGACAGCGTTAGCTGACCAATCGACCCTCGCGAGCTCCTTTTGCACCAACTCGACAACCTGCTCGTGGCTAGCGCCACCGGCAACGGTGACAACTAGGTTCTCTGGGCGGTAGTGCTTGAGGTAGTGCTCGAATACCGAGTCGCGATCAACAGCGTTGATGGTGTCCTCGGTGCCGCCAATTGGTCTACCAAGTTCGTGGTTAGGAAGCAGTGCTTCGGCAAGTGCCTCGTGAGCCACATCTTCAGGATCGTCCTCGTTCATGGCTAGCTCTTCAAGGATTACAGTGCGCTCTACCTTGAAATCTGAATCGTCGATCCTCGCCGAGGTGAACATGTCCACCAGCAGGTCCATGGCTAGCGGCAGAGCCGAGTTTTGCACCCTGGCGTAGTAGCTGGTGTATTCCTTTGCGGTAGCGGCGTTAGAGGAGCCACCAACCGAGTCAAAGGCCACCGAGATGTCTTTTTGCCCGCGACGCTTCGTGCCCTTGAACAACAGGTGCTCTAGGAAGTGAGTTGAGCCAAAGTGCCCACCGGTCTCGTCTCTAGAACCAACCGCAACCGAAGCTGAGATGGCCACCGAAGGCGCTCCTGGAACTTCTTCCGTGAGAATGCGAACACCGCTGGGCAGCACCGAGCGAGAAACTCGGGCTGCCTCAGCGGTGAACGACTGGGACTTATTTAGTTCGAAGAGCAATGCTTACTCTGCTTCCGCAGCGCTTTCTTCACCCTCAACAACAGGAGCAAGCGATAGCTTGCCGCGGTCATCCACCTTGGTGATCTCAACCTGAAGCTTCTGGCCAACCTCTAGAACATCTTCAACGTTCTCGACGCGCTTGCCGCCAGAGATCTTCTTTAGCTCGGAGACGTGCAGTAGGCCGTCCTTGCCAGGCATTAGCGAGATGAAGGCACCGAAGGTGGCTAGCTTCACAACGGTACCTAGGAAGCGCTCACCGATCTCAGGAACGTGTGGGTTTGCAATGGCGTTAATTGCAGCCTTTGCAGCCTCAGCACTCTCACCATTGGTTGCACCAATGTAAACGGTTCCGTCATCCTCAATCGAGATGTCAGCTCCGGTGTCTTCCTGGATCTGGTTGATCATCTTGCCCTTTGGTCCGATGACCTCACCGATCTTGTCGATAGGGATCTTCACCGCGATAACGCGAGGTGCGTATGGAGATAGCTCATCTGGAGCGTCGATCGCCTCTAGCATCACGTCAAGGATGTAGTTTCTAGCTTCCTTGGCCTGAGTTAGCGCGCCAGCCAAAACCGAAGCTGGAATTCCGTCCAACTTGGTGTCTAGCTGAATAGCGGTTACGAACTCGCGAGTACCGGCAACCTTGAAGTCCATGTCTCCCAGTGCGTCTTCTGCACCCAGGATGTCGGTCAATGCTGCGTACTGAACCTTGCCGTCAACGGTGTCGGAGATCAGACCCATCGCGATACCAGCAACTGGTGCACGAAGAGGCACACCGGCGTTTAGTAGCGAAAGGGTAGATGCACAAACCGATCCCATCGAGGTTGAACCGTTAGAGCTCAACGCCTCGGAAACCTGACGGATGGCGTATGGGAAGTCCTCACGCTTTGGAAGAACTGGCACAAGTGCACGCTCTGCCAATGCTCCGTGACCGATCTCGCGGCGCTTTGGAGAACCAACGCGACCAGTCTCGCCGGTGGAGTAAGGAGGGAAGTTGTAGTGGTGCATGTAGTGCTTAGAGGTCTCTGGGGTCAGAGCGTCCAGCTGCTGCTCCATCTTCAGCATGTTCAAGGTGGTGACACCAAGGATCTGGGTCTCACCGCGCTGGAAGATTGCTGAACCGTGAGTGCGAGGGATTACTGCAACCTCTGCATCCAGGGCACGGATGTCGCGAAGGCCACGGCCATCGATACGGATGCCCTCCTTCAAAACACGAGTACGCATAACCTTCTTGGTTACCGACTTGTAGGCAGCGGAGAACTGAGGCATCTGCTCTTCAGAAAGAACCGAAACCAACTCTTCCTTGACCTTTGCCTTTAGAGCATCGTCCTGCTCCTGGCGCTGCTGCTTGTCAGCAATCTGGTAAACGCGAGAAAGCTCGGCCTCAGCAGCCTTAGCCACAGCTGCGTAAACCTCGTCAGAGTAAGGCAGGAACACTGGGAACTCTGCGGTTGGCTTAGCGGCAATCTTTGCAAGCTCAACCTGAGCGCGAACCAATTCCTTGATGAAAGGCTTTGCAGCCTCTAGGCCCTGAGCAACGATCTCCTCGGTAGGAGCGATTGCGCCAGCTGCGATTAGGTCCATCGAACCTTCGGTAGCCTCAGCCTCAACCATCATGATTGCAACGTCTTCCTTGCCATCTTCGATGACAACGCGACCTGCAACCACCATGTCGAATACAGCCTTCTCGAGCTGTGAGTGCTTAGGGAACGCAACCCACTGGCCATCGATAAGGGCTACGCGAACGCCAGCAACTGGGCCAGAGAACGGCAGACCAGCAAGCTGGGTAGACATCGAAGCTGCGTTGATTGCCACTACGTCGTAAAGCTCGTCTGGCTCGATCGACATAACGGTAACTACAACCTGGATCTCGTTGCGAAGACCATCAACGAATGATGGGCGAAGTGGGCGGTCGATTAGACGTGCAGCCAAGATAGCTGCGGTCGATGGGCGACCCTCACGACGGAAGAATGAACCTGGAATCTTTCCAGCTGCATACATACGCTCTTCAACGTCGATGGTTAGCGGGAAGAAGTCGAACTGGTCCTTTGGCTGCTTTGATGCGGTGGTTGCCGAAAAGAGCATGGTCTCTTCGTCAATGTAAACCGCAGCGCTACCGGCTGCCTGCTGTGCTAGACGGCCAGTCTCGAAGCGAATTACGCGCTTGCCGTGCTTGCCGTTGTCAATGATTGCTTCTGTTGCTTTGATCTCTGAGCCTTCCATGGCTCCTCCTATATCCTCAGCGCACGCGAAAACCCAACCTGCAAATGCAAGTCTTTGCTGCGTGCTGGAGAAGGCCGATTGGCCTTATGAAGTGCTGGTCGTCAGTAAAAACATCTGGGGCAATCGACCCAAAAATTTCCACCGAGGACCCGCCTTCGCGAACTCCTAGGAAAAGCCTAACAAGCAAAGGCCAAAATGCCTAGGAAATGCAAGACCCCCGAACACATGTGTCCGGGGGTCTTGGCGTAAAAAACGAAATTATCGACGAAGGCCTAGGCGCTCGATTAGTGAACGGTAGCGTGCGATGTCAACGTTCTGTAGGTAACCGAGTAGACGGCGACGCTGACCAACAAGAAGCAACAGTCCGCGACGGGAGTGGTGATCGTGCTTGTGGTCCTTTAGGTGCTCGGTAAGGTCAGCAATGCGGCGGCTTAGCACGGCAATCTGAACCTCAGGAGAACCTGTGTCGCCTGGCTTCGTGGCGTATTCCTCGATGATTTGTGTCTTTACAGCAGCATCTAATGCCATTGCTTTTTCCTTTCCCTCGCTGCGCGGCGCTTCAAACTTTGTGTCTGAGGCTCTCTTTATCCGCGGCCGTTACACGGCAACCTGAGAAGTCTAGGGATAAAAAGCGATTTCGTCTAGGCGGTGGTGCCCTCATCGGCAGAACTTAGCGGAGTCGGCTCGACATATTTGTTGCCATCGTAGAAAGATCGTGTTGGCTTTAGGGCAAAAATCACGTGGATTACAAAGACCGCAAAGCCCAGCGCAAAAATCGGAGCGATCAAGAAGATCATGGACATCATGACCTCGACCGGAATCTCATTCACCGAAGGCACTCCGGAGCCAAAGTAGTTAACGCCCAGAGTCACAACACCGACAATCGCAAAGATTGAGTAAGCAACCGGAACCAGAATCAAAAGTAGCCACTTTGCGCTGAATCCGGCATCGTGAAACCTTCTGGCGGTTACGGATAGACCTGGAATGAATAGCACCAGGTTGGCTATTGACGTCAGCGGAGTAGGTGCACTTAGGGTTGCATTCAAAACCGCTTCTAGGTCTTCGCTATCAATCGGTGCAGCTGGCCAGATGACGGTCTCAATGGTGCCTAGCACCAGGCTCAGCAAAATGGTGAAGAGCACCCAGTACCAAAACTCCGAACGGGAAGCCTTGCCCTTGAAGTTGGCATAGTTTTTGAATCCTGCTGCGATGGCGTCTACGAAGTTCATGACTGAAGCCTACTCTCCTAAGATTTCCGAAGCCTTTTGCACATCCACAGCTATTTGAGCAATCAATTCTTCGAGAGAGGCAAACTTTGCCCAGCCTCGAACTTGCGCCACAAACTCGCAGGTCACCTCTAGGTCATACAGGTCTAAGTCAGTTCGACCGATGACATGCGATTCCAAGATCTTCGGCACTTCCCCAACCGTGTCATTGGTTCCAACCGAGTGGGCTGCCGGATAACGCACGCCATCTGCGTATAGATAGCCCGCATAAACACCGTCGCCAGGCAGATAGCCCTCGGCATCGCGGGCGATGTTGGCGGTTGGGAATCCAAGGGTTCGACCGAGTTTCCTACCGTGTTCGACAATTCCAGTGACCTGGTGATTGCGCCCGAGTAGCAAGCTGGCGACCTCCACCTTGCCGGAATCGAGAATTCCCCTGAGATCAGTTGACGAGATCTTGCGACCACCAATTTCGACGTTGGCAACCTCTCGAACCCTAAAGCCAAACTGCGGGCCAAATTCTCTTAGGTCGGCTACCGTGCCGCTGCCGTTTGTGCCAAAGCGGAATCCAGCGCCAACAAAGATCATTTGTGCCCCAAGTGGAGCAATCACGTTCTCAATAAAGTCTCGAGGGCTAAGACCAGCCAGGTCGGTCGTGAAAGGAAGTGTGAGTAAAACCTCCACCCCAGCATCAGAAATCAGCTTTGATTTTTGGCCAGGTCCGATGATTGGTCGAGGGCAATTCTCCGGATCTAGCAATGCCTTGGGGTGGCGATCAAAAGTCACAACAGTTGGCACAAGTCCCGACTCCTGCGAATAATCGACAAGCTCGTGCAAGAGCTGCTGGTGACCTAAGTGAAGTCCGTCGAACTTTCCAATGGCAACTGCTGTGCTGGAAAAGTCCTGCGGCAGCTGCGAGCTACTAGTTATTTCCAGCATTGTGCTTCCTCAGCCAGCGCAAACCAAGAATCGGTAGCGCAAGTGGAATAAACGCATAGCCTGCGCCAAAGCCAGACCAAACCGAAGGGTGGGCAAAGAATTGCGGCAACCAAATGCTCAGCGAGCCCACAACAACAACGCCAATCAACTCAAACCAGATAGTGACCTTTGCCACTTTCTGCCATTTTGCAGATTGGTTTGTAAGTGAGTACGTGGCAACCAGGTAAACCACCGCGGAGATGGCAGAGAGTGAATAGGCAATCGGAGCTTGATCAAACTCGCGGATTAGCTGGTAGCTGGCCCTCGCGGTAGCAGAAATTGCAAAAATTGCATAGATCGCTATTAGCAGTCTTCCGACACCCAGGTTTGTTGTTGCCATCGGGTAAGTCTAATTGAGAGCTACTGGGTTACATCTGCCTCGAGGTCAAGGCTTGGGTTACCGGAATCGATAAGTGCAGCTGCCGCAATTCGAATGTGCTCAGGCAGTGGCGAAGACACACCGGTTGCAATCACTCCCTGTGCATCCAGGCGAAGTAGGTAGCGAGCAGTGTTTCTTAGGTCCACGGTGTCTTCACCGCAAAGGCCCATCTTGATTCCATAAACCGGGCCGTAAGGTGCCAAGGCATCAACGGCACCCAAGAGTGGCTTGACTTCGTTCTCCTTGTTGTACCTAAAGTCAACCAACTGGGCATCGACGTCCTTGATCAAATCCACCTGAGTGCCAGCGGTCTGAATTAGTCGAGCATCTGGCACTATCACGCTGCCTAAGTCACCCGGAATCTCAAGAATGTTGGCCAATGGGTATCCGGTGGTCAAAGTGCTCGAGAACGCCGTGATTCGCAGTTCGCCCTCGCCAAGTGCGTAAATACCCTCGGATTCCAAGGCCAGGTCGTCAGCGATGTAGCTGAGGTCTAGGTCTTTACCGGTTTCGATCTCTAACCAGTTCTCCAGCGCATTTCTGGCAGGAGCAAGAGCGGTTGGAGAGATGATGATTTCCTGGTCTTCTAAAATCGCAAACTCATTGAGGGCAACAATCGCTGGGTCAGACCAGTTGGTAATTTCCTTGGAGAAAATGCCAGCCAGGGTTGGAGCATCAAAAGTCAGCTCATAGTTTTCGCCCAAAACGAAGGTCACCACGGCAGCATCCATAGCCACCGGAACAGTCAGAAACGCCTCGCACTTGAAGGCTTCGTGGTCAGTGATCTCGATGCCCGAAGTGGTTTCTTCAACGATGTTGAATCCCAGACCGCAGGCGTTGGTCATTGTGTCGTTCCAGAAGCTTGATACATCTTGTACTGACTCAGTGGCAACCAAATCGATGGTGGTCTCCGGGCACACCACGGTGCGCTCTGCTAGCTCTACTAGCAGGGAGTCAGGCATTGGAGGATCGCAGGCTGTCAGCGTTGCCAAGATGGCTCCCGATAGTGCAATTGCTGAAATAACCCGGCGCATTTTGTTCTCCTCCAAATGGAACATCTGGGGCACGACTAAGTCGTGCCCCAGATGCTTTGAATCATTATGTTACTTAGTTGACCTTGGCAACTAGCTTCAGCGCGGTGGTCTGGAACTTGCCCGATAGAGCAACGTAACCGACCGCAGCAGCCTTAGCTGGTGCACAGTCCTTGATGAAGTAGGTCAAGTATTCACGAACTGCATCAGCCTTGGCGGTACCCGCCTTGGTTGGAGCAATACCGTAAGAAACTATGGAGAGGTTGTATGCGCCCCTTAGCTTCTTGTTGTAGTCGAAGATAACCTCGCCAGTTGCCTTCATCGAGGTTGCCTCGATGAATGCCTTTGAGTTAGCGATGGTTGGCTTTAGGAACTGGCCTGAACCGTTCTGAAGGTGAGCGATCGCTAGGGCGTTCTTGTTGGCATCTGCTAGGTCGATGTAACCGAACGAGTTAGCGGTCGACTTGATGGTGGTTGCCACTGCTGAGTTACCGCTGGCACCAACGCCCACAATACCGGTAGCCGCGGACTTGAATGCGTCACCCATGGTCCATGCGCTTCCAGCAACCTGCTTCAGGTAGTTGGTGAAGTTAGCGGTGGTACCAGAGCCGTCCGAACGGTAAACCGGAGTGATGGTGGCGTCAGGTAGCTTTACACCCTTGTTTAGAGCAACGATCGCCTTGTCGTTCCACTTGGTGATCTTGCCTAGGTAGATGTCGCTGATTACTGCAGCGGTTAGGTTTAGGCGGTTAACACCTGCGATGTTGAAGGAGATCGCGATTGGACCACCTAGTAGCGGTACGTAGGTGAAGTTCTTGGGCTTGGTCTCAGAGGCCTTGTAGACGATGTCGGAACCACCGAAGTCGCTCACGCCCTTGGAGTAGTCAGAGCGACCAGTGGTCGAACCCTTGGAAACGTAGGTCACCTTGTGCTCGGTGTATGAAGCTGCACACTCGGTCTGAAGGGAAAGGGTGTAGCTAGCACCGGTACCGGTGATGGTCTCGCCTGCCATGGCCGCGGGGCCGGTTAGGACGGTTGCTGCGACAAGCGCTGCACCAGCTGAGATGCTGGCGATCTTGTTGAAACGCATGGATTCTCCTTGTTTAGAGTCTGTTGACGTCTTTGATTCTTGAGTTACCGGATTAACCCACACTGTTTAGCAGGTGAACCAATGGTGAACATCAACCAAATCGTCCGTTCACATACTCGTTAGTTCGCTCGTCCTTGGGGCGAATGAACACGTTCTCCGTCGTGTCAAACTCAACAACTTCGCCAGGGTTACCGTTTTCTGCAAGGAAGAATGCGGTGTAGTCCGCTACACGCTGCGCCTGCTGCATGTTGTGGGTAACGATGACGATTGTCATGGTCTCCTTGAGCTCCAAAATAGTCTCCTCGATGCGACGAGTAGATCCCGGGTCAAGTGCCGAGCATGGCTCATCCATCAAAAGCACGTCAGGGTTCATCGCTAGTGACCTGGCGATGCAAAGACGCTGCTGCTGGCCACCGGAAAGCGATAGGGCCGGCTCGGAAAGACGGTCCTTGACCTCGTTCCACATTGACGCACGCATCAGTGACTGCTCAACCAATGCATCGCCATCGGTAATCTTGCGCCCGGAGAGCTTTAGGCCGGAGAGAATGTTCTCCTTGATGGTCATGGTTGGGAATGGGTTTGGCTTTTGAAACACCATGCCGATGTCGATTCGGACGTTCACTGGGTCAACCGCCTGGGCATAAATGTCTTCGCCATTTAGCAAGACCTGTCCGGCAAGTCCAGCGCCCGGAATGAGCTCGTGCATGCGGTTTAGGGTTCTGATAAAGGTCGACTTACCGCAACCGGATGGTCCTATCAGTGCGGTTACGTGGTTGTTCTGAAACTGCAAGGAGACATCGCGCAATACGTGGCGCTCACCAAACCAGACATTGATGTCTTTGGTTTCTAGGTGAATAGGACTGGTCATGATTACTTTCTCCTCTTGGGCTTAGAGCCAACTCGACTGGCCGAGGCCATACGTGCTCCGACGAACAGGATTCCAACAAAGATCAGCAGCACCAAAGCCGCACCCCAGGCACGCTGCAAGCTGGTGGCGTCTCCCAGGTATAGGAAGTTGTAGATGTAGGTAGGTAGGGTTGCCATACCGCCCGAGGTTGGGTTGAGGTTTGTCTCATTCGCAATGATTGCGGTCAGGATCAACGGTGCTGTCTCACCGATAATGCGAGCCACTCCAAGAAGAACAGCAGTCACAATTCCGGATTTAGCCGCCGGCAAGGTAACCATGAAGAATGCTTTGTAGCTTGGGGCTCCAAGGGCTAGAGCACCATTTCTAAGTTCGGTTGGAACTAAGCGCAATGCCTCCTCCGCCACACGCGAAATTGTTGGCAGCATCAGCGGAATCAGTGCCAACGAGGCCATCAAACCAACCTGGTTGGACCAGCCGCTAACAATAAGCATTGAGTAGATAAACAAACCTGCAACAACCGAAGGCAATCCGGCTAGCGCCTGCAGCAAGGTGCGAACGACTCCCCTGGCGCCATCGCGGGTCTCGGTCAAGTAGACAGCTGTAGCGACACCAAGTGGCACGGTGATGATTGTGGTGATACCGGTGATGATCACAGATCCCAAGATCGCGTGACCTACGCCACCAATCTCCAGGCCTGTGGTTCCCGTGATGTAGCGGTTGTTCTGATAGATAAAGTGCGGTGACAGCGCAGCCGCACCCTCCGAGATAACGCTCCAAATAACCGATGCCAAAAGCACCAGAACGAAGGTTGAGAAGAAGAAGGTGACGACCATTAGTAGGCCATCGTTGATGCCCTTCCGGCCATAGGAATAGAAGCCCGCCCAAGCGCCGAATACCAACTGGATAGGCAAGAAGATGGTCAGCAGAGCCGCCATGAAATCGAGCTGAAGCCCAAGCCAGGCTGCCACGAAAATCGCCGCCGGAACCAAGGATGTGATCCAGGATGCAAGTCGGACTCGGCTACCCAGCTTTACCCAGGGAGCTGCATTCTTTGGTCTTGGCCTAGAAAGTGTCTCGGTCACATCTTCCTCCATGGCTGAGCCTTAGCGACGATGTAGGAGGCAATTGAGTTCACAATCAAGGTCACTACGAATAGCACAACACCTGCTGCCAATAGCGCGGAGAGCTCTGTCTCGAGCGCTTCGTTGAAACGCGCCAGAACAAGTGAGGCCACCGCTCCACCCGAAGGCTCAAGGATTTTGAACCAGTTGAAGTCGTCAAAGGTCAGGTTCAGCACGAAGAAGATGGCAACGGTTTCACCCATTGCTCTACCAAGTGCCAGCAGTACGCCACCCACGATTCCGCCGGATGCGGTAGGCAAAATCACCTTGCGGAATATGGTTTCCCTGGTGCCACCAAGTGCCATCGCACCCTTGATGATTTCCTGGTCCATCTGAGAGAAGATTTCGCGAGTGATCGAGGAGATGATCGGAACGATCATTACTGCAATAACTAGTGATGCGATAAATGGCGAACGTAGGAAGATGTCAACGGCATTACTGAAGATTGGGATAAAGCCCAGCGATTCGCTGAGCATTCTTCCCCACTCGGCTGCCACTGGAGAGAAGACACCGAGACCCCAAAGACCAATAACCACAGATGGGATTGCTGCCAAGAGGTCAACGATTACGGTGGCAACCTTTGCCAAGCGCTGCGGTGCCAAGAATGCAATGAAGTATGAGATTGAGATTGCCATGGGAACCGCTAGTGCAACACCGATCGCGGCGATCAATAGCGATCCATAAAGCATTGGACCCATGTGGAAGATCTGCGGGTCAGAAGTCGAGTTCCAGCCAGCGCCAAAGATGAAGTTCACAACACCTTGGGATTCAAAAGCTGGCCAGGCGCGAAGCATCAGGAAGAACAAGATTGCGGCAACTAAAACGAAGGATGAGTATCCGGCTGCTTTGGCAATCGCGAAGAAGACTTTGTCGGCGGTGCGAGATGGCTTGCTACGCAGCTTTAAGCGCTTCGGCTCAACATCGTTCGACATGCCCTCTAGCGTGGAGTCTGCGGGTTGAATTGTGACTAACGCAAGGTTAACGGATGGTTAACTGAGAGCGAGAGTTAGGCGAATGAGACGACGTTTCCGGTCCAGATTTGATGCATCCTCACCAACATCACCACAACGGTTAGAACTCCGGCGCCTATAATCACGGTGGACCAGCGACTGCGCTCCACAAGTGCCCAGATAGCTGCTCCGACGGGAACCATGATTGCGACAATCAGGTAGCCAAAAAACTCCCAGGTGTCCAAGGCTGCCCGCTCCCCCAAAATCACCAGGGTGATGGAGGCAATCAATTGCATCAGCAGGCCAAATTCGCTACCTGCCACCAGTGCCAGCGAGAAACCAGAGGGCTTCCTGCCAATCAAACCCATCAAAACCAGCAGTAAACCTGCCGCCACGCCATACCAAAGCTGTGCCTGATACCACCACTCAAGCATTGAACACCTCCGGGAAAACAACGACCGATTTAAGTTGCCTTCCTGCCGGCTCCAAGACGGCCAGCAATTCGTCGTTCCAGGTGGCTGCGACCAAACCCTGTGCCGCCAAGTCGATGCGCTTACCGTGCACGATGTCCCTGGCCTGCTCGACCGATAGGTCAATGGATTCAAAAAGTGTTTCCGCAGCCTGCAGCAGCGGAATCAAGATCGGCGGCTGGTCGATGTGGGTTGCGTTTGCTAAATCGAAGTTACCGATCTTGGTCCTGCGCAACATGGTTAGGTGTCCGCCGACACCGAGGGCTGCACCGATATCTCGCGCTAAGGCGCGGATGTAGGTTCCTGAGGAACAGTCGACAACCGCGTCGCAGTCCAGAAAGTCACCAGTGATCTGCGGTTCTGAGGTTCTTTGGAAGTTTGAAACCGTGACGATTCTACCCTTCAGTTCTACCTCTTTGCCATCTCGAACCAAGTCATACGCACGCTTGCCATCGACCTTGATCGCGCTGACCGAAGAAGGAATCTGGGTGATTTCACCGGTCAGCTTTGCAATCTCGGCATCAATCTGTGAAGCGGTGATGGCTTGCGCGGATGCGGTGAATACCGCATCGCCTTCGGCATCATCGGTGTGGGTTGCTGCACCAAGCCGGATGGTTGCAAGGTATTGCTTATCGCTTCCGGAAATGAATTGCAGAAGCTTCGTGCCGCCATCAACACCGAGCACTAATAGACCAGTTGCCATTGGGTCAAGGGTTCCGGCATGGCCGATTTTCCTAGTCCCCAAAATGCCTCGTAGTTTGGCAACCACGTCGTGGCTTGTCCACCCCGGCTGCTTGTCAATTAGCACCAGTGAGGCTGGCATTACTCTTCCGAGGTCTTTGGCTTGACGTATGGGTCGGCATCGCCAGCAGGTGCAGCGTTCTTCGCAATCTTCTCAAGCTCTGCGTCTCGACGCTTTGCCTCTGCTAGAAGGTCAGCCATGGCTCCAGCGGTAGCTGGAACCTCATCATTGATGAACTCGATTGACGGAGTAATTCGGATACCTAGGTGGCGACCGATCTCGCTACGTAGCTTGCCCTTGTGCGCCTCCAAGATTTCCTTGGTCAGCTCTAGATCTTCTGGACTACCAAACACCGTGTAGTAAAGCTTGGCCTGCGAAAGATCGGGACTTACGCGAACATCGGTAATGGTCACAAAGCCTAGATCTGGGTCTTTTACAACCTTCTCTAAAGCCTCCGCGACCAATACCTTTATTCGCTCACCCAAGCGGCGGGCACGTGCGTGATCAACCACTAGACCCTCGGCTTCTCAACCATCTCGTAGGTCTCGATGACGTCATCGACCAAGATGTCGTTGAAGTCGCCAAGACCGATACCACACTCGTAGTCGGTCTTTACTTCGGTTGCATCGTCCTTGAATCGCTTCAGGGATTCAACCTTTAGACCTTCCTTGATCATCACGCCATCGCGCAGCACGCGAGCCATTGCGTTGCGTCGGATTAGACCCGAGCGAACGTAAGAACCTGCGATGGTGCCGAACTTGGAGGAACGGAAGATCTCGCGCACTTCCGCGGTACCCATCTGCTTCTCTACGTACTCTGGCTTGAGCCACCCCTTGAGCGAGCTCTCGCTGTCGTCCAGCGCGTTGTAGATAACCGAGTAGAAACGTACGTCGACGCCTTCGCGGTCGGCACGCTCTCTGGCCTTGTTATCAGGTCGCACGTTGAATCCAATGATGACCGCAGAGTCAACGGTTGCCAGGTTGACGTCAGACTCGGTAATTGCACCAACACCGCGGTGGATGATTCGTAGCTGAACTGAGTCGTCGACCTCGATCTTGAGCAAGCTGTCTTCCAAGGCTTCAACAGCACCGGATACGTCACCCTTGATGATGAGGTTGAGAGACTCGACCTTGCCCTCTTCGAGCGCCTTGGTGAAGTCCTCAAGCGATAGCTTCTTGCGAGTCTTAGCAAGCAGTGCGTTTCTGTCGGCAGCTTCACGCTTCTCAGCAATTTGACGAGCCTGACGCTCATCTTCAGCAACTACGAAGGTGTCACCAGCGCGAGGAACTGACTGCAGACCTAGAACCTGAACCGGACGAGATGGGTACGCCTTCTCGACGGCAACGCCGTTCTCGTCAAACATCGCACGAACACGACCGTGTGAGCTACCGGCAACGATTGCGTCTCCAACCTCAAGGGTTCCAGACTGAATCAGCACGGTTGCCACCGAACCACGACCGCGGTCTAGGTTGGCTTCAATTGCCACACCGCGAGCATCGCGGTCAGGGTTGGCACGTAGGTCAAGTGCAGCGTCTGCGGTTAGCAGTACTGCATCTAGCAGGTTGTCAATGCCCTGGTTCTTCAACGCCGAAACGTCAACGAACATCACGTCGCCACCGTACTCCTCGGCAACCAGGCCGAACTCGGTTAGCTGCTGACGGATCTTGGCAGGGTTAGCACCCTCCTTGTCGACCTTGTTCACAGCTACCACGATTGGGACCTTGGCGGCCTGAGCGTGGTTTAGCGCTTCGATGGTCTGAGGCATAACGCCGTCGTCAGCTGCAACCACAAGGATTGCAATATCAGTTACCTGAGTACCACGAGCACGCATGGCGGTGAACGCCTCGTGACCCGGGGTGTCAATAAAGGTAATGGCGCGTTCGATGCCCTCGTGAGTGGTGTGAACCTGGTAAGCACCGATGTGCTGAGTAATTCCACCAGCTTCGCCAGCAACCACGTTTGCACTTCGGATGGAGTCCAAAAGCTTGGTCTTACCGTGGTCAACGTGACCCATGACAGTGACGATAGGTGGACGAGCCTGTAGGTCTTCGTCATCCTCATCCTCAATGCCGGTAGAGATGTCTAGACCAAAGCCTTCGAATAGCTCGCGCTCTTCGTCCTCTGGGGAAACAACCTCAACCTTGTAGCCAAGCTCCACACCCAAAATTTGGAAGGTGTCTTCATCTAGCGATGCGGTAGCGGTGGCCATCTGTCCCAGGTGGAACAGCACGGTGATCAGCTGACCAGCGTTTGCGCCAATCTTGTCTGCGAAGTCCTGAATCGAGGATCCGCGGCGGATACGAACAACGGTTGAACCGTCGCCGCGTGGCACCATTGCACCGCCAAGGCTCGGAGCCTCTCTCTGCTCAAATTCTTCTCTTTTGGTGCGCTTGGACTTACGACCCTTGTTCTTTGAGCCACCCTTTCCAAATGCACCAGCGGTACCAGCACCGCGACCACCGCGACCACCTGGGCCTGGGCGACCACCTGGAGCACCAGCACCTGGAGCACCGAAACCTGGGGCACCACCTGGACGAGGGCTACCAAAACCAGCACCAGCTGGACGAGGAGCTCCACCTGGACGAGGAGCACCACCTGGACGAGGTGCACCACCCTGACCTGGACGAGCGCCAGCAGCGCCGCCTGGACGAGGTGCGCCACCTGGACGAGGACCGCGGCCCATGCCCTGGTTAGAACTGAACGGGTTATTACCCGGACGAGCCATTGGGCGTGGGATGCCCATGCCCTGGTTGGAGCTGAATGGGTTGTTGCCCGGACGAGGAATTCCAATGATTGAGCTGGCTGAGCTCGGAGCAGCTGGCGCGGACGGTGCCGCAGGTGCTGCCGGAGCTGGCTCTGCGCTCACAGGTGCCTTGGCTTCAGGAGCGGCAGGCGCTGGAGTTGCAGCAGGTGCTGGGGCTGCCTCAGCAGCAGGTGCTGCCTTTGGCTCAGTCTTCTTTGGTGCAGCCTTCCCAGCGTTGGGGAACGCGGCACGGAGCTTTGCAGCTACTGGTGGAGTGATGGTGGATGAACCACCCTTGACATACTCGCCAAGCTCTTCAAGCTTGGATAGTGCGACCTTTGTGTCAATGCCAAGTTCTTTGGCTAGGTCATATACGCGTGGAAGCGCCACTTAGTTTCTCCTGTTCGGGCCTACCCGAACAGGGCAGGCTTTAGTTGTGAGCGGATCTCATTTCGAGGAACTCATTTTGTTTCCAGCATCTTCTCTTGCCTGTCTATGCCAGGCCTCAAACTCAGCGGTACTTGCTTCGCCCAAGGCTTTTCTGAACCCTTTTCGATCCAAAACCAGTTGTGAACAATCACTGTGAAACCAGACCCCTCGGCCTGGTAGGCGGTTTGCGAGATCAACTCTCACGACACCGTTTTCTGCAATTGCTCGAACCAAATTTTCTTTCGAATCGCGCTGGCGACAGCCAACGCAGGTTCTTACCGGGTTCATTCTAGGCCCTTAGCCCCAATTGGGCTAGCCTTCGAGAATGCTGTCGGGCTGAATGTCGATCTTTGCACCGGTCAGCTTGGCTGCCAAACGAGCGTTCTGACCCTCTTTACCGATTGCCAACGAGAGCTGAAAATCTGGCACCAACACTCTGACCGCCTTGGTCGCAGCATCAATAACGAATGCGTCTGATACTCGAGCCGGAGAAAGCGCTTGGGCCACAAACTTTGGAAGATCTTCGCTGTAGTCCACAACGTCAATCTTCTCTTCGTTGAGTTCTGCGGAAACCGCACGAACTCGCTGACCAAGTTCACCAATGCAAGCACCCTTGGCGTTGATGCCCGGCTCCTTCGCGATTACTGCAATCTTGGTGCGGTGACCAGCTTCGCGGGCTACCGATGCAATTTCAACCTGACCGGAGGCAACCTCTGGAACCTCAAGGGCAAATAGCTTGCGTACCAGGTTCGGGTGGGTGCGGGACACGGTGATCTGCGGGCCTCTTGGGCCACGCTGCACGCTGGTTACGTAAACGCGAATGCGGCTGCCGTGTGAGTAGTCCTCGCCCGGAACCTGCTCCTCCGGTGGCATAAGCGCTTCGATTGAACCCAGGTTCACATAGACCATGTTGGATCTAGAGCCCTGCTGAATCATTCCGGCAACGATGTCGCCTTCTTTACCCTTGAACTCCCCCAGCAAGCCTTCGTCTGAGATTTCACGCATGCGCTGAGCAATGACCTGCTTTGCCGCGTAGGCAGCAACTCGACCAAAGCCCTCTGGAGTTACGTCCTTCTCGCCAACCTGCTCGCCCTCTTCGTTGAACTCAGGGGCGTAAATGGCAACGTGACCGGTCTTACGGTCTAATTCTGCGCGAGGACTCTTTGCCTCGTGGCCGGTTTTGGAAAAGGCGGCGAGTATCGCGGACTCAATGATGTTGACTAGATCGTCAAACGGAATTTCTTTTTCGCGCTCCAAAAGTCGCAGCACCGAAATATCGATATCCATGAGGCCGCTCCTAACGTATTTTCTTATGCGCGCTTAGCCAAAAGCTCAGCTATAGCTGATTCTAGCCTGACCTGAACCCGCTCGCCGCTACGACGGTTCCACAACTCAACTTCGCCGTCCGCAACTCCACGACCACAAATGATGATCCATGGCACGCCAATCAGCTCGGCATCAGCGAACTTCACACCTGGGCTTACCTTGGCGCGGTCATCCAGAATCACCGAAAGGTTGTGCTTCTCGGCCTCTTTGGCAAGCTTCTCGGCTGCCTCAAATGGCAGTTCATCCTTACCGGCGGCAATGATGTGAAGATCTGCGGGAGCAACGCTCTCAGGCCAAATCAAGCCATTCTCATCGTGAGATGCCTCGGCAATAACTGCCACCAGGCGAGTCACACCAATTCCGTAGGAACCCATGGTGACGGTCACGAGCTTGCCGTTTTCGTCCAAGACCTGAAGTCCAAGTGCCTCGGCATACTTGCGACCGAGTTGGAAAACGTGCCCGATCTCAATACCGCGGGCTAGTTCCAAAGGACCTGATCCATCCGGAGCTGGATCGCCTTCGCGAATTTCTGCAATGTCCGCCACACCATCCGCGGTGAAATCACGACCATAGGTCAGGTGGTAAACGTGCTTCTGATCTACGTTTGCACCGGTGATCCACTGGCTGCCCTTGGCAACTCTTGGGTCAAGCAAAAACCTGATTCCGGTTGCCGCATCCTTGCCCAGCTGCTGGACGCCATCCTTTACTGGACCGATGTATCCCTTGACCAAAAGTGGGTGCTTAGCAAAGTCTTCCTCGTTGGCGGCCTCGACCTCGTTAGGGCCAAAGAATGCCTCTGCACGCTTCTGATCAACATCGCGATCACCAGGAACACCAACGATTACAAGCTCGCGCTTGCCCTCGGGGGAAATCAACGCCAACACCACATTCTTTAGGGTGTCAGCCGCAGTCCAAGCCCCGTCGCCCTTAGGGAAGGATGCGTTGGAGTAGTCCACCAAGGTCGCAATGGTTGGAGTGTTTGGTGAGTCGTGCACCACAGCTGCCGGGTTCTTTGAACCATCAACATCCTCGGCAAGTGCAAACTTGACCGCCTCAACGTTGGCGGCAAAGCCACCCTTGGAGCGAACAAAGGTGTCCTCACCGATAGCCGATGGGTTTAGGAATTCCTCTGACTTGGATCCACCCATTGCGCCAGCGTCTGCCTTGACGACCACATACTCCACGCCAAGGCGCTGGAAGATGCGCTCGTAGGCATCGCGCTGGGCCTGGTAACTGATGCCTAGGCCCTCGTCGGTGACGTCGAACGAGTACGCGTCCTTCATCACAAACTCGCGGCCGCGCAATAGCCCTGCCCTTGGCCTTGCCTCGTCGCGGTACTTGTTCTGAATCTGGTAGATCGAAAGTGGCAGATCCTTGTATGAGGAGTAAAGGTCCTTCACCAACAGCGTGAATACCTCTTCGTGGGTTGGGGCGAGTAGGTAGTCGGCCTTTTTACGATCCTGAAGCCTGAATAGGTTGTCGCCATACTCTTCCCAACGACCGGTTGCCTCAAATGGTTCTTTTGGAAGTAGTGCTGGAAAGAAGACTTCCTGAGCGCCAGCGTTTTCCATCTCTTCGCGCACGATCTGCTCAATGCGAGCCTTGACCTTTAGGCCAAGCGGCAACCAGGTGAAGACACCGGGTGCATTTCGGCGAATGTAACCAGCACGGACCAACAGGCGGTGGCTGTCAACTTCGGCATCGGAGGGATCCTCGCGCAGGGTGCGCAGGAAAAGTGAGCTCAAGCGAATAGGCATGGGCTCAATGTTAGCTACTTGTCGGCCACCATTACTTGAGCCGTGCCAACAAGTGCTGGGTCCATTTCGGCTGCGATGCGGTTTGCCTCTTCAATCAAGGTCGCAACAATCTCCGACTCAGGCACGGTTTTGACTACCTCGCCCTTGACGAAAATCTGACCCTTACCGTTACCGGAAGCCACACCAAGGTCAGCCTCGCGAGCCTCGCCAGGACCGTTTACAACACAGCCCATCACGGCAACGCGGATTGGCACGGTTAGGTGCTGCAGTCCAGCGGTTACGTCATTAGCAAGGGTGTAGACATCCACCTGGGCACGGCCACAGGAAGGACAGGAAACGATTTCGAGCTTGCGAGGGCGAAGGTTTAGCGACTCAAGAATCTGAGACCCAACCTTGATCTCCTCAACCGGAGGGGCAGAGAGTGATACGCGAATGGTGTCGCCAATGCCCTTAGCCAAAAGTGCACCAAATGCCACTGAGGACTTGATAGTTCCTTGGAAGGCAGGGCCGGCCTCGGTAACACCTAGGTGCAGTGGCCAGTCGCCGCGCTCTGCCAACATCTCGTAGGCCTTGACCATAACCACAGGGTCGTTGTGCTTTACCGAGATCTTGAAATCGTGGAAGTCGTGCTCTTCAAACAAGCTGGCTTCCCACACTGCGGATTCAACCAGAGCCTCAGGGGTGGCCTTGCCGTACTTCTCCAGAAGACGTGGGTCCAATGAGCCAGCGTTTACGCCGATACGTAGTGAAATTCCAGCATCTTTTGCAGCCTTTGCGATGGCTCCAACCTGGTCATCAAATTTACGAATGTTGCCCGGGTTTACTCGAACCGCACCGCAGCCCGCGTCGATGGCCTGAAAGACATACTTTGGCTGGAAGTGGATATCCGCGATCACCGGAATCTGGCTGCGCTTAGCGATGATGCGAAGCACATCTGCGTCATCCTGGCTCGGGACCGCAACGCGCACGATGTCACAACCGGATGCGGTTAGCTCAGCGATCTGCTGCAGGGTCGCGTTGATGTCAGTGGTTGGGGTGGTGCACATCGACTGCACCGAGATTGGGGATTCGCTTCCAACCGGCACCTTGCCGACCATGATCTGGCGGGTCTTTCTCCTAGGAGCGAGAGTTGGAGGTGGTGACTTAGGCAGACCTAGATTTACAGCAGGCAATTGAATCCCTTCTTATCCCAACAAAGCATAAACATTCGGCGGGCTACTTTGTTCCTAGCCGAGCGTGATTGGGTTCACAATGTCAGCCAAAATCAAAAGCACACCGACAAAAATCAAGACCAACCAAACCGCATAGGCAATTGGCAAAGTTCGAGCAGTGTCAATGGGTCCCGGGTCTTTCTTGAGCACCACACGGCCAAATCGGCGCTTTAGTGATTCGTAAACCGCACCCACCACGTGGCCGCCGTCTAACGGCAATAGTGGAATCAGGTTGAAGGCGAATAGCGCAAGGTTTAGCGCACCAAGCAGCATCAGCAGTGAGGTGATCTTGGCACTGAGCGGAAGCTCGGACTGGCTAAGCTCACCCGCCAATTGACCAACACCAAGAATCGAGACCGCGCCGTTTGGATCGCGTTCCTCCAAACCGAAAGTGGAGGCAGTAACGGCCCAGACTTGCTGCGGAAGCGTAAGGATGAAACCAAAGGTGGCAGCGGTGGCATTGAGGCCATAGCTAAGGGAATCCCCAAGCGACTGCGGCACATTTACAGGTTCAACCATCACACCCAGCAGCGGCTTGAATTCGGTCTTGGGAGATCCGTCCTCGTTCACAAGCGGGGTGCCATCGTTGGCATAGAGCGGGCGCTCGACAAACACAGGTGTAACCGAGAGCTCGGTTGGTTGCCCGGCTCTCGAAACCAAAATCATTGATGGCTGGCCCAGATTCTCATTGAAAGCTGCAACCACCTCGGCCCAACTGGCAACCGGCTCGCCATTGACCTCAGTGACAGTGTCGCCAGGCTCAATGCCTGCGAGCGCCGCTGGGGACTTAGGTGAGTCGGTGGGGCAGGTGCCATCCGCTGCCACGTCAACGCACTGGTAAACCTTGTCAATGGTTAGACCCTGCTGCATGGTGCCGATGCCGCTGAGTGCAATCGCAATCATCAGCATTCCAAGCAGGAAGTTCATAAAAGGACCACCGAGCATGATGATCAATTTCTTGTATGGGGCTAGGGCGTAAAACTGCCTGTCTGCATCAGACGCCTGCACATCTTCGCGCTCAGCAGCTCTGGCCTCGTTGATCCACTTTGAGAACAGTCCCTTGTAGGGCTTGCGCTCCGGCGGAAACATTCCAGTCATCAGGATGTAGCCACCAAGTGGGATGGCCTTGATGCCAAACTCGGTTTCACCGCGATTCCAAGACTTTACGGTGGGTCCAAAACCAACCATGAACTGCTTTACCCGGACGCCAAACTTCTTAGCCGGCAGGTAGTGCCCAAGCTCATGAAGCCCAATCGACAGTGCGATACCGAGAATGACCGCAACTATGCCCAGGATGTAAAGAAGGATGTCCATTTGCTTCTAACGCTACCCGCTATTGCCCGTCTCAGTGCTTTGCTATCAGCGAATCTGCAGTCTCGCGAGCCCAGACTTCGGCCGCTAGAACCGACTCGAGACTAAGTTCGCTTTCGGCAGTGTGCTGCTGAACCACAGCCTCGATGACGTCAAAGATGCCGGTGAATCGAATCTTGCCGTCGTGGAAAGCCTCAACCGCCTGCTCATTGGCTGCGTTGTAGACGGCTGGGTAGGTAAGGCCTGCGATTCCAACGTGGCGAGCAAGCGCCACCGAGCCGAAGACCTCTTCATCCAGTGGCTCAAAGACCCAGTTGTGAGACTTGGTCCAGTCCACGGCCTGACTAACATGTCCGAGTCGATCTGGCCAAGCCATTCCAAGTGCAATTGGAAGCTTCATATCTGGCGGTGAGCACTGGGCGATTACCGAACCATCGACAAACTCAACCATCGAGTGCACAACAGACTGCGGGTGAACGGTCACCTCGATGCGGTCAAAAGGAATGTCAAACAAAAGATGCGCCTCAATCAGCTCAAGACCCTTGTTCACCAGGCTGGCGGAGTTAGTTGTAACAACCTTGCCCATGTTCCAGGTTGGGTGCTTAAGCGCTTGGGCCGGTGTTACCTCCCGCAATTGCTCTTTGCTAAAGCCGCGGAACGGTCCTCCAGAAGCTGTAAGAATCAGTTTTGCAACCTCTGATTCCGATCCCGAACGCAGGCACTGTGCGAGGGCAGAGTGCTCCGAGTCAACCGGCACAATCTGCCCCGGCGATGCCAGGTTCTTGACCAGCGGTCCACCGACAATCAAAGACTCTTTATTGGCAAGCGCCAATGTCTTTCCAGAACGCAAGGTAGCCAGGGTTGCCGTCAAGCCAACCGAGCCAGTGATGCCATTCACCACAACATCAGCATCCAATTGCTCTACCAAACTCGCGGCGGCGTCAGCACCAATGGCTATAGAGGAATCGCTGAGCCCAAACTGCTTGGCCTGCTGTGCGACAAGCTCGCGATTAGCGAAGGCAGAGAGTCCAACTAGCTGCAGGCGATCCGGGTTTGCAGCAATAACCTCAAGGGCCTGGGTGCCAATCGAACCGGTGGAACCGAGGACTATTACTCTGCGCATAACCAAAAGCTTAGAACTCGCTTTCAAATCTATGAAATGCCAGCCAATAAACCCCAGTAGAAATTAGACTAGGAACATGAGCCTTGAGCAAAAGAGAATCCTCGCAACCGCAATTCCAGGTCCAATTTCAACCCAGATGCAGGAGCGTCGCAAGCAGGTAATTGCTGCCGGCGTTGGCACTGCGCTTCCAGTTTTCATTGATCACGCCCACGGTGCGATCATGAAGGACGTCGATGGCAATCAGCTGATCGACATGGGTAGCGGTATCGGTGTGGTGACCATCGGTCACACCAACCAGCGCGTTGTTGAAGCGGTGCAGAACCAGGTCGCCAAGCTAACCCACACCCTTTTCACTGTCGCTCCATACGAGCCTTACGTTCGCGTTGGTGAACTAATCACCAAGCACGCGCCAGGAAACTTTGCCAAGAAAGCAGCGTTTTTCAACTCAGGTGCTGAGGCTGTAGAGAACGCCGTGAAGATTGCCCGCAAGGCCACCGGTCGCACCGAGATTGCGGTCTTTGACCACGCCTACCACGGTCGCACGAATTTGACCATGAGCATGAACTTCAAGATGCACCCTTATGGCACCGGCTTTGGCCCACTTGCCGGTAGCGTGCACCACGCTCCAATGAGCTACCCATTCCGCGATGCCGAAGGCATGACCGGTGAAGAAGCTGCCACTCGTGCTATCACCTACTTGGAGAAGCGAGTTGGTGCTAGCCAGCTGGCTGCAGTCTTTATCGAGCCAATTCAGGGTGAGGGTGGCTTTATCGTTCCTGCCCCAGGATTCCTAAGAACTCTTGCCGCTTGGTGCCGTGCGAATGGCATCGTTATGGTGGCCGACGAGGTTCAGTCCGGTATCGCAAGAACCGGTAAGTGGTTTGCATCCGAGTGGGAAGAGGGCTTTGAGCCTGACCTAATCACCGTTGCCAAGGGCATCGCCGGCGGCATGCCGCTCTCTGGTGTTGTTGGCCGCGCCGAGATCATGGATGCTTCACACGCCGGTGGTCTGGGTGGAACCTTTGGTGGCTCCCCTACTGCTACAGCTGCTGGTGTTGCCGTTTTGGAGCAGATTGAAGAGGGTGGCTGGCTAGAGCGAGCACTTGAGATTGAAGGTGTTCTACTGGCGAGACTTCAGGAGCTGAAGGCTCAGTACCCAGTCATTGGAGATCTTCGCGGTAAGGGTGCGATGATCGCAATCGAGCTGGTCGAGCCAGGCACTAAGACTCCAAACTCGGCCGCTGTAGATGCCCTTGTGAAGCACTGCCACTCCAATGGTGTGCTGATTCTCAATGCCGGTACCTACAACAACGTGATTCGCTTCTTGCCACCGCTAGCCATCACCGATGAGCTACTGCACGACGCCATGGACGTGCTAGCGGCTGGTTTGGCAAAGTTGTAAATCACCCCTTAGGGTGGCTTTAGAGCTCTTCGGGCTCAACGATGCGTAAATAAGTAAGAATCGAAGGTGATTCATCGTGCATGCCTACGGCGACAGAGCGCGCCTAGACAACCTCTTTGAGGCAGAAACCACTCGCTACATCGACACTCACCCTCAGTCGGGTAAGAACCACCAGAAGGCTCTGGGCCCCATGGTGAAGGGTGTCCCGATGATCTGGATGTCCAAGTGGCCAGGCCCATTTCCAATCTATGTTGACCACGCCAAGGGCTCACACTTCACCGATGTCGACGGCATCGACTACACCGACTTTTGCCTAGGTGACACCGGAGCAATGTGTGGGCACGCTCCTGATGCAACCGTGAAGGCAGTGCAGCAGCAGATTGCCAAGGGCTCTACCTACATGCTCCCAACCGAGGATGCTATTGCATCGGCAAACCTATTGGCTGAGCGCTTTGGATTACCAAAGTGGCAGTTCACGCTTACCGCGACCGATGCCAACCGTCACATCCTGCGCTACTCGCGTCATGTGACCGGCAGGCAGAAGATCGCGGTCCACGACTACTGCTACCACGGCACCGTTGACGAGACCTTCGCGGTTATGGACGACAACGGGAACACCGTTGCGCGTCACGACAACATCGGAAAGCCGATTGAACTCAGCGAAACCACAGTTGTAATCCCCTTCAACGACCTTGACGCGGCTGAACGAGCATTCGCCACCGGTGAGGTTGCAGCGATGCTGATGGAACCAGCGCTAACCAACATCGGAATCGTGCTACCTGAGCCTGGCTACCTTGAGGGCATGCAGGAGCTGTGCCGCAAGTATGACGTGATCTGGATTTTGGATGAGACCCACACCATCTCGGCAGGCCCTGGCGGAATGACCAGGCAATATGACCTGCATCCAGATGCAGTCGTACTGGGTAAGACCATCGGTGGTGGTGTGCCGGTAGGCGCATTCGGCCTCACCGACAAGTTGGCAACCCGTATTGCTACCTCAACCAACCTAGAGTCCATCGACGTAGGTGGCGTAGGTGGCACCCTTGCAGGAAACGCACTGTCCATGGCGGCAGTTCGTGCCACATTGGGCGAGGTGCTAACCCCACAGGCATTCGCACACATGGAGCGATTGGCCAAGCTGTGGGTGGATAACGTGCAGTCGGTTATTGACGAGTTTGAACTGCCTTGGCAGGTCTCTCGCATCGGCGGCCGAGGCGAATACAGCTTTAGGTCTGAAGCCCCGCTAAATGGCCGACAGGCCGCTGAAGCGGATGACTTTGAGCTTCAGCAATACCTACAGTTGCACGCGATCAACCGCGGTATTTTGATGACGCCATTCCACAACATGGTTTTGATGTCGCCGGCGGCTACCGAAGCAGATGTTGCTCACCACCACGCTCACTTCCGTGAGGCTGTTGAGTCGCTTTACCGTTAGGAACGAAGCTTCTTAGCTTTTCTAGAAGCTCGCACCTGAACCACCATCACGATGGCAATTGCCACGATGAATACCAGCGATCCGATTACGTTTGCCTCTGGCGGGATGCCTCGAGCTGCTGCGGTGTAGACAAACTTCGGGAAAGTAGTCTCAGGCCCGGAGTTGAACTGGGTGATGATGAAGTCATCGAAGCTCAATGCGAAGGAAAGCATGGCTGCCGCCATGATTCCAGGCAAAAGCAATGGGAAAGTAATTCTCCAGAACACCGAAGAAGCGTTGGCGTAAAGGTCACGACCGGCTTCCTCAAGTCTTGGATCCAGGGTGGCAACGCGAGCCTTTACTGTCACAACCACAAAGCTCAACGTGAACATGACGTGGGCTACCACGATGGTCCAGAAGCCCTTTGAGATTCCAACGTTTAGGAACTGAGCAGCAAGGCCAGCACCCATAACAACCTCAGGGGTTGCCATCGGCAAGAACAAGAGCAGGTTGGTCATTGAACGACCCTTGAACTTGTAGCGCCCAAGTGCAATTGCAATCGCGGTGCCAAGAGCAGTGGAGATCAGAGTGGAGATGACTGCAATGGAAAGGGAGTTACCAAAAGCCTCGCAAACCACCGGCTGCTCACACATGTTTAGCCAGTTGTCGAAGGTGAACTCTTTCCAAGCGATGTTGGACTTTTCAACCTTGTTGAAGGAGAAGACGAAGGTATATCCAATTGGAATCATCATGAAGATGAAAGCCAGGCCAACGTAGGTTGGAAGTAGCCACTTACCGAGCGAGAATCTCACAGCAGCTCCTCCGTTCCACTCTTGCGAACGTAGACCGAAACCAAGACCACGATCGCAGCCATCAGCATCACGGAGAGTGCAGAGGCGGTTGGGTAGTCCTGAATGCGGAAGAAGTTAGCCTCAACCACGTTTCCAATCATCGCGGTGTCAGAGCCACCCAGGAAGTCACGGGATGCAGAAACATAGTCACCGGAAATTGGGATAAAAGTCAGCAGGGTCCCCGAGATGACTCCAGGCAGGGATAGCGGGAAGGTTACCTTCCAGAAGGTCTGTGCCGGGGTTGCGTAAAGGTCAGAACCAGCCTCAACCAGACGGGTGTCCAAGCGCTCCAGCGATGTGTAGATCGGCAGCGTCATGAACGGGATGAAGTTGTAGGTAAGACCTGCTATCACAGCGAAGCTGCTACCAATTACGTACTGGTCTGGAGCCAAGACGCCGATTGCCTGCAGGAACTGAGTTACCGGCGATTCATTGGAGAAGATTTGCTTCCAGGCAAAGGTTCGAAGCAAGAAGCTAATGAAGAAAGGAGCAATCACCAAGGTCAGTAAAAACGCCTGCAACATCGGCTTGTTCCTAGCCTTCACACCGATGAAGTAGGCGATCGGGTAGCTAATGAGCAGCGCCGCTAGGGTGGCGATTATCGCGTAGAAGAAGCTTCTGCCAATTTGCGGCAGGTATGTCTCAAGTGCGTAGCCATAGTTGGAAACCTGGAAAGCGTAGTCATACATGCCTATTTCGCCCGTAAAGGAGGCGGTCTTTAGCGAGGTAATGACGAGTGATACTAAAGGGGTAAGGAAGAACAACCCCAGGTAGATCATGCCCGGTGCCAACAAAATAAAGGCAACCTTGGAAGCCTTAGTTGGGGCGGCAGATTTACCCGAAGAACCTTGCCCGAGCGCTACGAATGCCACGAGATTTACGCCTCGTCGTTATCTGCCTTGAGTGGCAGATCACTTAGACCAAAAGCGTGCTCAACCTTCCAGCTCACCCAGACCTGAGCGCCAAGCTCAACAACTGGGCTCTTGCCAACATTCTGGGCGAAAACGGTGATGTCACCAAAGCCTGGAACGTCGATTAGGTACTGGTTTGAAACACCGGTGAAGCGGATGTCGATGATCTCGCCGGGACCCACCAAGTTGTGGTTGGAATCTAGGTCAGGCTTGTCCTCGTGGAAAGTTGCCTTCTCTGGGCGAACACCCAGTGCCACCTTGCCGGAGTGCTTCTCGGAGCGGGACTTGGGAGCGGCAATTTTCTGGCCGTTGCAGCTGATTGAGATGCTGTTGGCATTCTCTTCAACCACATCGCCAACGAAGATGTTGGACTGTCCCAAAAAGCGAGCCACGAAAGCAGTCTTTGGACGATCGTAAAGCGCTTCTGGGGCACCCATCTGCTCGATCTCACCCTTGTTCATTACCGCCACGGTGTCAGCCATGTCCATGGCTTCTTCCTGGTCATGGGTAACGTGCAAGAAGGTGAGGCCAACCTCCATTTGGATTGCCTTGAGCTCGACCTGCATCTGACGACGAAGCTTTAGGTCCAATGCACCAAGTGGCTCATCCAATAGCAATAGTGCTGGACGGTTCACAAGCGCTCTAGCAAGCGCTACGCGCTGCTGCTGACCACCGGATAGCTGCTGTGGCTTGCGAAGTGCTAGGTGCTCTAGCTCCACCAGCTGTAATGCCTCCGTGGCCTTGGCTAGCGGATCCTGAACCTTGCGCTGGCGCAGACCGAAGGCCACATTCTCCAGGATGGTCATGTGCGGGAAGAGTGCATAGCTTTGGAAAACGGTGTTTACCGGACGCTCGTGCGGCTTAGACCCAGTAACATCCTTACCGCCAATTAGAACCTTGCCGCGAGTGGCCTCTTCTAGGCCAGCGACAATTCTCAACGTCGTGGTCTTGCCGCAACCAGAAGGGCCCAGCAGGGCGAAGAATTCACCCGCTGGAATCTTTAGGTCAAGGTTCTCAATTGCAGTAAAGCCAGGGAATTCCTTGTGGATTCCGACTAGCTCTAGGTCTTGTCCCCTAGCTACGAACTCTGTTGCCACCTATGCGCCTAGCAGAACGTTCTGCCACGCAGTCGCGAAGCGCTGCTCTTCCTGTCCGGTTAGGGCACGGAATGCGTGAACATTGGCAAGGAATTCCTCTGATGGGAAGATCAATGGGTTCTCGGCCAACGCTGGGTCGGTCTTTAGCATCTCTTCCTTGGCGCCAACTACTGGAGTTACGTAGTTCACGTAAGCAGCCAATTCAGCAGCGTTCACTGGGTCGTAGTAGTAGTTGATTAGCGCTTCTGCGTTCTTCTTGTGGGCAGAACCCATAGGAACAACGAAGGAGTCAGAGGAGATGGTGGAACCGGTGTCTGGGACAACGAATCCAAAGCGCTCTTCGCCAACCTCAGCGTTGAGGATGGTGGTGTCTCCCGACCAAGCAAGCGCAACGATGATGTTGCCGTTGGTTAGGTCCTCACCGTATGAGTTGCCCTTGATGTTGAAGATCTGGCCTGAGGAAACCTGAGCTGCAATGAACTCAACGGCTGCGTTGAATGCATCCTCGGTTAGCGACTCTTCGCTGGTGATGTCGATTCCCTGGCTGAGCAAAGTCAGACCAACAGAGTCACGCATCTCGGAGATTAGACCTACGCGGCCCTTTAGCTCTGGAGCCCAAACATCTGCCAGCGTGGTTGGAGCGTCCTTACCGGTTGCTTCCTTGTACATCTTCTTGTTGTAGACAATTCCGCCGATGATGCCCTGGTAAGGAACCGAAAGGGTTCGCTCTGGGTCATTTGCGTCTCCCAGGTAAGCCGGAGCAAGGTTTGCAACCTTGTTTGGCATGTTGGCGTTGTCCAGCGTCTGAAGGTAGCCAAGTCCGATCATGCGGTTTACCAACCAGTTGGTCGGGCAAGCCACGTCGAATCCTGGGTCGGTGCCCAGTGCAAGCTGGTCCTTTACCTTGGCGTACCAGGTGTCGTTGTCGTCGATTTCCATCATGTACTCGACGGTGATACCGGTCTGCTGCATGAAGCGGTTCAGGGTCGGGTAAGAAGCGTCGTCTTCACCGTCCATGTATAGCGGCCAGTTGTGCCAAACCAAAACTTTCTCGGAGTCGGATAGGTCTTCGGCTGGAGTAAGTGCGCTTTCAGACGCATTTGAGCATGATGCCAAAGACAAAACTGCAGCAGTTCCGCCAAGTCCTAAAAGGGTAGCGCGACGAGAAAGCATCTTGCCACGTGCCATTTGCACGAGCTGACGCATCATTGGGTCCTGAGGAAGGCCTTCCTTCATTGCAATCTCCTAAATCCACCGGTTTGAATCCAGTGGCGTGTATCGACCAACATGAACAGTGCTACCGGGATTCCGAAGCAAGCCAAGTTTGTCACAAAAAGTTAACTTTTAGGACCCCGAAAGAGAATTTTTACCCTCAGTCTCCGATGTAGCTCATCACGTGCTTGATTCGGGTGTAATCCTCGAAGCCGTAGTGCGACAAATCCTTGCCGTAACCCGAGTGCTTGAAGCCACCGTGAGGCATTTCTGCAACCAGTGGAATGTGGGTGTTGATCCAAACCGCACCGAAGTCCAGGTGCTTTGCAAAGCGCATCGCGCGAGCGTGGTTGGTGGTCCAAACTGATGCTGCCAGACCGTACTGAACGTCATTGGCCCACTTCAAAGCCTGAGCATCGTCGGAGAACTTCTGGACGGTGATAACCGGTCCAAAAATCTCATCCTGGATGTGCTCATCGGTCTGCTTGAAGCCGGAAAGCACGGTTGGCTCGAAGAAGTAACCCTCGGAACCGATCTGGTTTCCACCGGCTTCGATTCTGGCGTGGTCTGGCAAGCGGTCGATGAAGCCCTTGACGCGAGCGAGCTGGTTGGCGTTGTTCACCGGGCCAAACAAAATGTCTTCCTCGGATGGCTTACCAACCTTGGCGCTCGCCTTCACCTCTGCGAGTAGGTATGGCATGAACTCGTCGTAGGCGGACTCCTGAACTAGCAATCTGGTGGCTGCGGTGCAGTCCTGACCGGCGTTGAAGAAACCGGCTGCCACGATGCCTGCCGCGGTCTTAGCGAAGTCGGCATCGGCAAACACGATTACAGGTGCCTTGCCACCTAGTTCTAGGTGCACTCGCTTTAGATCAGAAGATGCGCTCTTGGCAACCTCCATACCGGCGCGAACGCTACCGGTGATGGAAACCATCTGAGGAATCTTGTTCTCGATAAGTGCGCGCCCGGTGTCGCGGTTACCGGTGACAACGTTGAATACACCTGCAGGCAAGAACTCGGCTGCAATTTCAGCTAGCAGCAGGGTGGATGCCGGGGTGGTGTCGGAAGGCTTGAGCACGATGGTGTTTCCGGCTGCAATCGCAGGCGCAAACTTCCAAGTCGCCATATTCAGTGGGTAGTTCCACGGAGTTACCTGGCCAATAACACCGATTGGTTCGCGACGAATCATCGAGGTGTGGTCGCGCAGGTACTCCCCTGCGGATCGACCCTCAAGGTTTCTAGCAGCTCCGGCGAAGAAACGAATCTGGTCAACAGAAGGCATGATTTCGTAGTCGACCAATGTGGACAGTGGCTTACCGGTGTTCTCGGACTCGATCTCGGCGGCTTCGTGAGCACGGGCCTCTAGTGCATCTGCGATGCGGAACAGCGCTAGCTGGCGCTCGGATGGGGTGGTCTGACCCCACTCTTCAAAAGCTTTCTGAGCTACCTCATAGGCAGCGGCAACATCCTGTTCGTTTGACACGGGTGCGTGGGCGTAAACCTGCCCGGTGGATGGATTGATTACATCGCTTACTTCGCCACTAGAAGCGGCAACCTGCTTGCCACCGACAAAGTTCTTCAATTGCTTTACTGACACGCAAAACTCCTCATTGAGCTAGTTATGTCTCGACTCTAAACCCGTAGGGGGCATTTCGATAGCCAAATTATGAAACTCGACTGAAATCGTAACTATTTGAGCATTTACTTGCGAATTCCATCGCTTTTAACCCTCACTAAGCAATACTTCTGGGATGGCAAGAATGGAAAGAACCGGACGCTCACAACTTGATGAGGTCTCCAAGAAAATCATTGAGCAGCTCCAGCAGGATGGCCGCAAGTCATACTCGGAAATTGGCAAGGTGGTTGGACTCTCGGAAGCAGCAGTGCGCCAGCGAGTTCAAAAGCTGACCGAATCGGGTGTGATGCAGGTGGTGGCAGTTACCGACCCGATGAAACTTGGCTTTAGTCGCCAGGCGATGATCGGCATCAAGTGCATGGGAAATGCTTCTGAGGTTGCCAAACAGCTCACCGAGTTTGACTCTGTGGATTATGTGGTGCTCACCGCCGGCAGCTTTGATGTACTTGCCGAGGTAGTTTGTGAAGACGACGAGGACTTGATCCAGTTACTGAATGACAAGATTCGGGCTCTTCCAGGTGTGATTTCATCGGAGACATTTGTCTACCTAAAGCTCCACAAGCAGTTCTACAGCTGGGGAACCAGATAACATCTTTACAGCCAACTAACGACGAAGTTAAGAGTGATAGCAATGGCACCGAAGAAGTCAAAAGGCCTACTTGGCCTAATCGGCAAGAAGAAATCTAAGAAGTCAGACTCAAGCGCGCGCAAGGACCTCAAGCTCTTTGAGGCAATGCAGGCAGGTGAGAGCTACGGCGATAAAGAACTGCAGCGCAGTGCCAAGGATCACCTGTGGATGCACTTCACACGCCACTCCCCCTACCAGACCAAGGACATGACCATCATCACCAGGGGTGAGGGTCACTACCTCTGGGACTCCAAGGGCAACAAGGTAATTGACGGTCTGAGTGGTTTGTTTGCCGTCAACGCCGGTCACGGCCACCAAGAATTGGCCGATGCAGCTTCCAAGCAGATGATGGAGCTGGACTTCATGCCGCTGTGGGCATACGCCCACCCTCGTGCCATTGAACTTGCCGAGCGCTTGCTCAGCTATGCACCAAAAGACCTAAACCGTATCTTCTTCACCACCGGTGGTGGTGAAGCGGTTGAGACCGCCTGGAAGATTGCCAAGCAGTACTACAAGCTAAAGGGCAAGCCAACTAAGACCAAGGTCATCTCTCGCATGACCGCCTACCACGGCACCAGCCACGGAGCACTTTCGATAACCGGTATCGCTGCCATGAAGGCCATGTTCGAACCGCTAGTGCCTTCGACCATTCGCGTTCCAAACACCAACTGGTATCGCGCCAAGGATCGCTTCGCATCCGAGGAAGAATTTGGCATCTGGGCAGCTAACCGCATCGAAGAGGCAATCTTGATGGAAGGCCCAGACACAATTGCAGCCTTCTATGTTGAGCCGATTCAGAACTCGGGCGGTTGCTTCACCGCGCACCCAAGCTACTTCAAGCGCGTTCGTGAGATCTGCGATAAGTACGATGTGATTTTCGTTGCCGATGAGACCATTACTGGCTACGGCCGCTCGGGTGAAATGTTCGCTTGCGAGCGCTACGGCATCGAGCCAGACATGATGATCACCGCAAAGGCAATTACCTCGGGAACTCAGCCACTGGGTGCTCTATTCCTAAAGGAAAAGTACTTCGAGCCGTTCACCGAGGGAACCACCATCTTCCCGCATGGCTACACCTTTGCCGCTCACCCGGTTGCTTGTGCGGTAGCGCTTGCGAACCTAGACATCTACGACCGCGAGAGGTTGGTGGACAACGTTAGAACCAATTCACCAATCTTCCGCAAGACCCTAGAGAAGCTATACGACCTGCCAATCGTTGGCGATGTTCGTGGAGACGGTTACTTCTTTGCAATTGAGCTTGTGAAGAACCAGTCAACTCGCGAGACCTTCACTAAAGAAGAGTCAGAGAAGCTGCTTAGAGGGTTCTTGAATAGCGCGTTCTACGAGGCTGGTTTGTACTGCCGAGCTGACGATCGTGGAGACCCTGTGGTTCAGCTGGCCCCTCCTTTGACCATTGGTCCAAAGGAGTTTGACGAGCTTGAGCAGATTCTTCGTAAGGTGCTGACTGAGGCGTGGAAGCGCTTCGTATAAGCGGATTGCCTGCAGGCGTGTAGTTCAACTCAATCACCTGTCTGGATTTGAGAGGTTCCAGCGCACCCGTTCTTTGGGGCCAGCTAAAGACGGCCTCGAAGCATCTCAAGTTATCCACTCGTAGGTTCAGTTCTTCCGAGGCATCCTGTCCGAGTGCAAACTTGACCTGGCAGTTACGCCAGACTGCCTGCGGCAGATCCGAAAGCTGCTGTGCCGTGACAACTAAGAACACATTTGCCTTGAGGCCATCCCTGGCAACCAGCTCGATTAGTTCTAAGTGCTCGGCAAAAAGATGAACATCGTCAACCACCAACAGTGCGGGAAACTCGAACCGCTCTTGATTGCTAATCAGGCGCTGCAAAGGTGCTAGGTCTGCGCTTTCCGATTCGGCCCAAATCAACTGACAACTGATGTTGCGCACAAGCTCTCGGATCAAAGTGGTTTTGCCGGTACCCGTTGCTCCCAGCACCAGACAATGCCAGCGCAGCGGGATAAGCGGATTCTCAACTTCATTGCCGTTGCGATCAAACCCCAAGGAGTTGCCCAAGCCTCTTACTGGCCGAACTTCCGCAGGGGAATCGACTGCCAATTGTCTTGAAGCACTTCCCAGCAGTGAGGTGAGCCAAGAGGTATTGATTTTCTTCATGCCGCCAATCTGCACCATCTGGACTCGCTGGTAATCGGCAAGCAAAATTCTGTGGATAAGTCTTTTCCACATTTCTTGTCACGGCGATTTGGCCCCGAAGGTTTTCGGCATACTTGTGGCATGGATATCGAAGTAGGTTGCACCAAGGTAATTGACACCCCAGTTGGACGACTGGCACTTTCCGCAAGCGATGAGGCGTTGGTGGAACTGTCATTTCTTGAAGGCAACACCAAGCGCATTGATTTCACCAGCAGCAAGTTAGCTGAAGCCCAAGTGGATAAGGCTGCTGCCTGGCTGAAGGATTACTTTCTGGGAGCTAAGGCCGACTACGCAGGAAAGCTAGACCTCAGCGGTACTGAGTTTCAGAGAGCCGTCTGGAAAGAAATTTCGAAGATCAAATTTGGCGAAACCCTGACCTATGGCGAAATTGCCGGTCGAATTGGAAAACCCAAAGCTTCTAGGGCAGTTGGAGCAGCGGTTGGGGCCAACCCGATTCCGCTAATTGTGCCCTGCCACAGGGTTATGGGCACCGGTGGCAAGATCACTGGCTACTCAGGTGGCGATGGCATTCCAACCAAGCGCAAGCTACTCGGGCTTGAGAAGATCGAGTTTGCCGAGTGAGTCATACCCGTCAGCATTCAGATGGTGTGACCCGATGTTCATGGGTGACCGATGACGATATCTACATCCGCTACCACGATCAGGAGTGGGGCTCTGAGGGCCGAGGACAACGAGAGCTTTTTGAAGCCATTTGCCTAGAGGGCTTTCAGGCCGGGTTGAGCTGGATCACAATCCTCAAGCGTCGCGAAGGTTTTCGCAAAGCGTTTGAGAATTTTGAGATTGAAAAGGTTGCTCGCTTCGATGCCAACAAAATCGAAGACTTGATGCTCAACCCCGAAATCATTCGAAATCGAGCGAAAATCATTTCTTCGATAAACAATGCCAACATCGTGCTGGATAAGGATCTTGACCTGACCGAGCTGATCTGGTCGCACGCTCCAAAGGTGCGCCAAAGTCCTGCGAAAGACTTTCAGTGGCTTGCCACCAGCCCAGAATCAATTGAACTAAGCAAGACTCTTCGCAAGCTGGGGTTTAGCTTTGTGGGACCAACCACCATGTATGCGCTGATGCAATCCTCGGGTTTAGTGCAAGACCACGCTCCAGGTTGTTTTCGAAGAACCTGAAAATTTCCACTTCGCCATTACATTGGCTATTTAGGAGAGAAATGACTGAGCAAGAATTCAACGACATCTTTAGGGCACACCTGGCGGAAGCCTCAAGGTTCATAGCTCGCCGAACCAAGGCTGAGGATGTTGAGGATCTAGCGGCAGATCTATTCGCTCTGGCCTGGGACAAGCGTGCCAGCATCCCTGAGGGCCTAGAACTTCCCTGGCTATACAAATCTGCTCGCTACCTGATCTCTAACCACAATCGCAAGCAGCAGGGACGGGCAACCATCCTGGCTGGATTGCAAGAACCACAGTCGGCACCGAGTGCGGAGTCGATAGCACTTGCTGACCTAGAGCTGGCCGAGGCCTGGAAAGCATTGAATGCCAAGGAGCAGGAAATCTTGTCACTTTGGGCATTTGAGGGTCTAGAACCCAAGCAGCTAGCGATCGCCCTGGAGAAAAGCGAAAACGCCTGCGCCATCGCACTTTCTCGAGCAAAGTCAAAACTGACCACTCTTCTCAATTCTGAAAATAACTAGAGGTTTACTACACATCATGAACATGAACGAAAACGAAGAACTTAGAAACCGCATCTCCGCCTCGGTCTCCCCCGAGACCATTGAGCTTCCCGACTACCTGGTCGCGCAGGCCGCTAAGGCCAAGCCGAAGCGAGTCTTTGGTTTCAACCAACTGCGCCTAGGTCTTGGATCTTTGGCATTTGGCTCCTTAGCCCTTGTTGGAGCGTTCGTACTTCCAAGCGCTTTCGCACCGCAGCCGCTATTCACCATGGGCATGGCTGCTCAGGGCGGTGCAGCCATGTCCTCAATGGAGTCTTCCACTACCGCAGACGCCAAGGTTGGCATGATCTGGCCTGGATACGTCCAGTACAACTACATTGCGGACGGGCTAAGCAATGACACCGGTAGGGGCCATGTCTACCAGGCCGAACTGGTGGGAACAGCTGAAGATCTCATTGCGAAACTAATGAAGGAATTCAAGGTCGAGGGCGAAATTAAAAAGGATGAATGGTCCACTGAGGCTGCTCCAAGCTACACTGTCCAGACCAAGTCCGAATCAGGTGTCGAGTCATACCTAAATGTTTACTGGGCCGGAACCGGTGCCTGGTACTTCTCAAGCTGGGATCCAACCCTTTGGGCCTGTACCACAGTGCCTAGCGAAGGAACTGGCGAGCAGAAGGATGCTCAGGTTTGTGAGCAACCAAAGCCTCAGCCTGAATTAGTGCCAAGCGAGAAGGAGATGGCCGACTACGCGGCCAAACTGTTCTCCAGACTTGGTACCGACATCAAGGCTTCGGATTTCAGGGTTGACCGCAGCGAGTGGGGTGGGTCGGCTTATGCAGATCTGACGCTCAATGGGCAAGCACTTCCAGTGAGCGTCTCGGTAGGTTGGGATGCTTGGGGAAACCTAGCCAATGCTTCTGGGCACTCTTTCAAGCTGGTTGACCGTGGCGAGTTCAAGACCGTTTCTGCCAATGATGCAGTTTCGCGCATCAAAGAGGGTCGCTGGTATGGATCAGCACCATCGAGCTTCTACAACAACACCGCTATCTCTTCTCGCGTAGCAGTTGATCCAGTGGTTGGCAGTGACACTGCTGTCGAACCAGCACCTGCGGAATCCGGGGCTCCTGAGGAGAACCCAGCTCCAAAGGTTGTTGACCTGAGGATCAACAAGTCAACCGCTGCCATGTTGGGAGTTTGGGATGCCGCCGGAGGCTTCTGGCTGGTGCCAGGTCACCTGCTCTATAACGACCAGGGCTGGTTTGACTCGATTGTTAGCCTCGAGGAAGGCGTAATCGAACTTCCAAAGTATGAAGAGGTTGCTCCAGCGATCGAGCCTGGCGTAACCACCAAAGACGGCTAGAAACCGCTTGGAACGATAAGTTCAACCACATTGCCAGACTGGCGGGCCGAAAGGCCTGCCAGTTTTGCTATTTGCGGGACCTGGTCGATACTCTCAAGGCCATGCTCGAGTGCCGCTCTCGCAAAAGCGCCCTTGGCTTTCTTATTGAAGTGGTTCAGCGCTTTACCTGAAGTCTCATCCAAAACCTCAACCGTGTAGTGCTCACGGTCTGGAATCGGATTTAGGGCTGCATAGCTCTTGGAGCGCAGGTCCAGAATTGGCCCAACCATTCTTGGCCAGACTGCCACGTGAGCCTTGGTCCAGTGCTTCTTTAGATCAACGCCGGGCAGGATGCTCGATGCTGAGAAGCGGTAGTAGGGAATGTGCTCGGTTGCCGGCAAGAGTCCAAACAGAGCCGACTGAATAAACAGCTTCTCCTTGACACGCTCTTTGGCCGCAGGGGTCAGCGTTTGATAGCCCAGTGCATCGTAGAGCGTGCCGGCGTAGCGCTCGATAGCAGGCATGGTTGGCGCGGTCTGAAGCTCTCTGAGGCTGGCAATCTCGGCATCGGCACTCTTGCCGAGCTTTAGGGCTTTGGTGGCCTTGGATTTAGATTTTGCAAGCGTTGCAAGCTTCTTGAGGAGCACGTCTCTGGCTGGGTCTAGCGCAGCCCAAATGATGGCCGCTTTGTCGATAGAAATGCCAACGCCGCCGGAACGTTTAGTTTCCGACGGCGGCAGCAGAATAAGCATTAGCTAATCAGGGTTGCGTCCCTGACCACCAAGGTGACAGTGTCGGACTCGATAGACAAGAAGCCACCCTGGGTGGTCTCGGCAATCACCGGCTTGCCTTCGGCAAGGGTGATGCGAATCTGACCTGCGGCCATGATGGCAAGCATTGGCTCGTGACCTGCGAGTAGACCAATTTCACCCTCGGCGGTCTTGGCGACCACCATGGTTGCAGTGCCGGACCAGATCTTACGATCTGCTGCGACTAGGTCTACGTTGAGTTCTCTTGCCACTACTTCAGATCCTTCTGGATGCGGTCGTATGCCTTCATAACATCGTCAAGGCCACCACAGTTGAAGAACGCCTGCTCTGGAACATGATCCAGGTCACCGTTGGCAATCTTGGAGAAGCCCTCGATGGTGTCCTTTAGCGGAACGGTCGAACCTGGAACCGAGGTGAACTTGGTTGCCATGTAGGTGTTCTGCGATAGGAACTGCTGGATACGACGTGCGCGAGACACGGTGATCTTGTCCTCTTCGGAAAGCTCCTCAACACCCAAGATGGCGATGATTTCCTGAAGTTCCTTGTTCTTCTGCAAGATCGCCTTGACGCGAATTGCGGTCGCGTAGTGATCTGCCGAGATGTAGGCAGGGTTCAGGATTCGAGAGGTCGAAGTTAGTGGGTCCACAGCTGGGTACAGACCCTTAGCAGCGATCTCACGGCTTAGCTCAGTGGTTGCATCCAAGTGAGCGAAGGTGGTTGCTGGGGCTGGGTCGGTGTAGTCGTCAGCTGGAACGTAGATTGCCTGTAGCGAGGTGATCGAGTGACCACGGGTCGAGGTAATACGCTCCTGCAGTAGACCCATTTCGTCAGCTAGGTTCGGCTGGTAACCCACGGCGGAAGGCATGCGGCCAAGCAGCGTGGAAACCTCAGAACCTGCCTGAGTGAAACGGAAGATGTTGTCAATGAACAACAAAACGTCCTGGCCCTGCACGTCACGGAAGTACTCCGCCATGGTTAGTGCAGAAAGCGCAACACGCAAGCGGGTCCCAGGTGGCTCATCCATCTGACCGAAGACCAGTGCGGTCTTCTCGATAACGCCGGCTTCCTTCATTTCCTCGATTAGGTCGTTACCCTCACGAGTACGCTCACCAACACCGGCGAATACCGACACACCATCGTGGTTTTCTGCCACGCGGTAAATCATTTCCTGGATCAAAACGGTCTTACCAACACCGGCACCACCGAATAGACCGATCTTTCCACCCTGTACGTAAGGGGTCAGTAGGTCGATGACCTTGATACCGGTCTCGAACATCTGAGTCTTGGACTCAAGCTGGTCGAAAGCAGGAGGGGTGCGGTGGATTGGCCAGCGCTCGGTGACCTCAATCTTCTCGCCTGGCTCACCGTTTAGAACCTCGCCGATTACGTTGAAAACCTTGCCCTTGGTGACATCACCAACTGGCACGGAGATCGGAGCACCGGTGTCCTGCACGATTGCACCGCGAACCAAACCATCGGTTGGCTTTAGCGCGATGGCACGAACTAGGTCGTCACCAAGGTGCTGCGCAACCTCAAGGGTAAGCGTGTACTTCTGGTCGCCGAAAGCGACCTCGGTGGTCAGGGCGTTGTAGATTCCAGGGATGGCATCGTGCGGAAACTCGATGTCAACCACCGGTCCGGTAACGCGTGCGATACGACCCGTTGCTGTCTTAGTGCTCTCGGCCATTGTGCTTTCTTTCTCTTAGTCCTCGTCAACCGTCTGCAGAGCGTCTGCTCCACCAACGATTTCCGAAATCTGCTGGGTAATTTCTGCCTGGCGGGCTGCGTTTGCCAAGCGGGTGTAGTTCAAGATCAACTTGTCTGCGTTGTCGGTCGCGCTCTTCATTGCCTTCTGGCGAGCAGCGTGCTCTGCGGCAGCGGACTGCAGCATCACGTTGTAGATGCGGTTCTCGATGTAGACCGGCAATAGTGCATCCAGCACCTTGTCAGCCTCAGGCTCGAACTCGTAAAGCGGGAACACCTCTGCGCCCGATACCGCCTCTTGCTCAACAACCTCAAGAGGTAGCAAGCGAGTGGTGATTGGGTCCTGAATCATCATGGAGACGAACTCGTTGCCAACTAGGTAGATCTCGTCAACGCCTCCATCTTCGTTCGGGGCGAGGAACAGCTCCAAAACAGCGTTTGCAATCTCGGTTGCAGTCTCGAACTGAGGCAGGTCGGTGCCACCGGTCCACTCACGAATGTATGCACGACGACGGAAGTTGAAGTTGGCAACGGACTTGCGACCAATCAGGTAGTAAACAACTTCCTGACCCTGCTCGCGAAGTCTCACGGTCAGCGCTTCGGCTTCTTTGAGAACACCTGAGGAAAATGCACCTGCAAGACCACGGTCCGAGGTGAAAATCAACACCGCAGCGCGGGTTGGCTTGTCATTTACTCGAGTTAGCGGGTGGTCAACGTTGGCGTGCGAGGCAACTGCAGAAACAGCGCGAGTAACGGCGCGGGTATACGGAGTCGAGGCTGCCACGCGCTGCTGAGCTTTTTGGATTCTCGATGCCGAGATCAGCTCCATCGCACGGGTAATCTTCTTGGTCGTCTTGGCAGACTTAATCTTCTGCCGGTAGACCCGAAGTTGCGCACCCATAACCTAACCCTTACCTGTCCTTATCGCTTCTGAACAACGATCTTTTCCTGGCCGACTTGCTCGTCAGCCAGTGCCTTCACGTCTTCCTTGCCAGCCTTTACTAGAGGCTCGCCGGTGTGAAGCTGGAACATCTTCTTGAAGTGCTCGATTGCCTTCTCAAGCTCGTTGACGGTGTCGTCCTCAAGCTTCTCGGTCTCACGAATCACGGTCAACACCGAGGTGTTGCGCTTTAGGTAGTCCAAGAACTCGCGCTCAAAGCGAAGGACGTCCTGAACTGGAACGACGTCGAGCTTGCCACTGGTACCGGCCCAGATCGAAACGGTCTGATCCTCAACTGGGTATGGCGAGAACTGAGGCTGCTTTAGAAGCTCAGTCAAACGTGCACCACGCTCTAGCTGCTTGCGGCTTGCTGCATCTAGGTCAGATGCGAACATCGCGAAGGCTTCCAAGGAACGGTACTGGGCTAGCTCTAGCTTCAGAGTTCCAGAAACCTTCTTGATGCCCTTTAGCTGAGCTGCTCCACCAACACGAGAAACCGAGATACCCACGTCGATAGCTGGGCGCTGGTTAGCGTTGAAGAGGTCGGACTGCAAGAAGATCTGACCGTCGGTGATCGAGATCACGTTGGTCGGGATGTATGCAGAAACGTCGTTTGCCTTGGTCTCGATGATTGGAAGTCCAGTCATCGAACCGGCACCCATGGCGTCAGAAAGCTTTGCACAACGCTCTAGAAGGCGGGAGTGCAAGTAGAAGACGTCACCTGGGTAAGCTTCGCGGCCTGGTGGGCGGCGAAGTAGCAAGGAAACGGCACGGTAGGCCTCTGCCTGCTTGGAGAGGTCATCGAAAATGATAAGTACGTGCTTGCCGCCGTACATCCAGTGCTGACCAATAGCGCTACCGGTGTAAGGAGCTAGGTACTTGAATCCAGCTGGGTCTGATGCAGGAGAAGCCACGATGGTGGTGTACTCCATAGCGCCAGCCTCTTCCAAAGCGGCCTTTACGCCGGCGATGGTGGAACCCTTCTGACCGATAGCAACGTAGATGCAGCGAACCTGCTTGTTTACATCGCCTGATAGCCAGTTATCGCGCTGGTTGATAATTGCATCAACTGCAATCGCAGTCTTACCGGTCTGGCGGTCACCAATGATTAGCTGACGCTGGCCACGACCAACAGGAATCATGGCGTCAATAGCCTTGATACCGGTCTGCAGTGGCTCGTGAACGCTCTTACGGTCCATAACACCAGGAGCCTGAAGCTCTAGGGCACGAAGACCTTCGCTCTTGATTTCACCAAGACCATCGATTGGAGCACCAAGTGGGTTTACCACGCGACCAAGGTAGGCGTCACCGATAGGTACAGATAGCACCTCACCAGTGCGGTAGACCTCCATACCAGCTTCGATGCCGGTGAACTCACCGAGGACTACAACACCGATCTCGCGCTCGTCGAGGTTCAGGGCAAGACCCAGGGTGCCGTCCGAGAAACGCAATAGCTCGTTCGCCATCGCACTTGGCAGGCCCTCGATGTGAGCAATACCGTCGCCAGCGTCGATGACGTAGCCGACCTCTTGCTTGTCGGTTCCCTGCGGCTCAAAGGACGAAACGAAGTCCTTCAGGGCATCCCGAATTTCATTCGGGTTGATCTTGAGCTCTGACATTGGTTCCTCTGCTTCTTTTGGTTAGTTCAGTTGCAATCTTGCGTGGTTAATTTTGGTGAGAAGGGTGGCGTCAATGACTTCACCATTCACGGCGACGTGAACGCCGCCAATTACATCTTCCGAAACCTCAACATTTAGCTGAAGTTTGCGGCCGAAACTTGCGGTTAGAGCGTTAGTCAACCTGGCAATCTGGTCATCACTAAGTGGCTTGGCAACGGTGATCAGTGCAACTGACTCCCCCGCTACCTGAGCTAGCCAGCTGCCGTAGTTCTCCAGCACTGCTGCGTATCTCTTGACACTGTGGCTCAAAACAGCCTGCAGCACTAGAAGCTCGGCTTGAGCCGAAAGCTTCCCAGAAACTAGCGACTTGATAAGTGCTTGCTTCTGCTCTGCAGATGCGCGGTTCGAGCTAAGTGCTAGCTCCAACTCGTTGTCCCCGGCAATGACCTGCTGCAAGGAGAAGAGTTCCTCCTGCAGTCCATCGATGTCAGAGCTAACTGAGGCAACGATTCGGACCGCGAGCTGCTCCGCCACCTTCGCGATATCGCGAGTGGCAGACCAGCGCTGCTTGGCCAATGTGATGGTCAGGTTGATGGAAGCATCCGATAGCTTGGCGCCAAAGACCGACCTAATTACCTTTTCCTTGCCCGCTACTGCGGCGGAAGGATCCGTCAGTAGGGAACGCAACTGCGCGCTCTCCTGCAGGGCATTGGCAACCGCAAACAACTCTGCTGCGGTCTGAAGGGTTAGGCCGGATAGCGAACCGAGCGCTTGCTCGGCCGCTAGTTTGGCTGCTCTGGTACTGGATGCCACTTGTTGTTACGCCCTCTTACCCTCGAGCTCCGCGATGAAGTCGTCGACAACCTTGTTGGCGACGGCATCTTCCTGGAGCTTCTGACCGACGATGCGAGAAGCAAGTTCAATCGCAAGCTCACCGATCTCGGCACGAAGGACGCGCTGGGCGACCTCACGCTCTGCCTCGAGTGAACTCTTGACTGCCTGCTGTAGACGTTCTGCTTCGGCTGACGCCTGAGCCTTCATTTCCGCCAGGATGGCAGCTCCTTCGGAGCGTGCCTCCTCACGAATAGAGGATGACTCACTGCGCAACTTAGCCTGCTCAGACTCGATGAATGCGGTGCGCTCTTCGGCAGCTCGCTGGGCCGCTTCGGCCTCAGCCAAGCGTCCTTCGATTGCTTTGGCGCGCTCATCGAGCATCTTCTTAAATCCAGGCAGAACCTTGAACCAGAAGAAGGTCAGCAGAACAACAAAGACAACCGATGACCAGACGATGTCATACACAGCCGGAATCAGTGGGTTAGGCGCTTCTGCACCCTCCTCCACTGCGGCGGCAAGAATCCTTGAAATCATCGTTTACCTTTTGCTTAGACGAAGATGAATGGGGTAGCTAGACCGATAAGCGCAAGCGCCTCGGTGAAGGCGATACCTAGCCACATGGTGACCTGTAGCTTGCCTGCTAGCTCTGGCTGACGTGCGATGGACTCGATGGTCTTTGATACAACAAGACCTACACCGATTCCTGGGCCGATTGCGGCTAGGCCGTAACCAACCACTGCGATGTTGCCGGATAGTTCGGCGATGTTAACTGCGTCCACTTGATTTCCTTCCGTGGGGTTTATTTAGTGTTCGTCTGCCAATGCCAACTGAATGTAGACAGTGGTCAGAAGTGTAAATACATATGCCTGCAATACCGAAACCAAGATCTCGAATACGGTGAATGCAAATCCAAACAGCAGCGTTCCCGCTCCGAAGAGCTTGAAGAAACCGTCTGCCTGGAAGAAGAAGAAGTGAGTTGCCGAGAAGCAAAGCACCAGCAGCAAGTGACCGGCGACCATGTTCATCAAAAGACGAAGAGCCAAGGTCACTGGACGAAGAATAAAGGTTGATAGGAACTCGATTGGAGTCACCATCACATAGAAAGGCTTCGGCACACCAGCTGGGAACAGCGCGTTGGAGAAGAACTTCACGCCGTGCTTGCGCATACCGGCGTAGATGAAGGTCACGTAGGCCACAGCAGCCAAAACCAGTGGTAGACCAATTACTGAGCTACCAGAGATGTTTGCGAACGGGATGATTCCGGTGATGTTCATACCCAAAACCATGAAGAAGATTGTGGTTAGCAGCGGTAGGAAGCGTTCGCCATCCTTTTCGCCAAGCTGCTCGTGCGCGATTGACTTGCGAACAAAGTTCAAAGCCATCTCACCAAGTATCTGGAAGCGACCCGGCACTACATTGCCACTGCGAACTGCCTTCTTGAAGGAGCGAGTCCAGAAGTAGAACAAAACCAACAGAACCGCAAGCACGATCAAACGAATCATCATGATTCGGTTGATAGCAAAAGGGGTGCCCTCAAAGGCCACGATCTCAGGGTAAAACTCCATGATCGAAGGTGGGTGGAATCCGCCCTCCTCGGCCGCAAACAGAGTCAGTGAACTAAACAGCTTCATACTCCTGGCTCGGGCGGCGTGAGAAACCCCGCGGTTGGTCTAAGGAATTCCCCAAAAGTTTATAGGAGGATTCCACGTTCTAAACACGGAAATTCAAAAAACTAATCCCGTGATTCCACAGTTGGGATTCTTGAGCGCAAAACTACCCAAGAATCGATGCCGAGACTGCCCAGAACACTGAGCACGATGGCGAAGAAAAGGGTTGGTCCGTGGATAAAGTCCATGCGCTGCAGGGCTGCCAGCAAGACCGCAAAAAGCACTACCTTGAGTAGCCAACCGCCAAGCACTAGGCCATAAAAGCCGCCCAGTGGAAGCTTGGCTCCGAAGAGCACGCTCAGAATTGTCATCGAGGTAAACACCAAGGCGATAGCGGCACCCAATAGAGCAGTTAGCACCCCATCAAATCCAACTAGCAAGTAACCAACCAGTGAGCAGATTGCTGCGACTGAAACGACCAATAGAGCGCTGAGCTTTAGAGCCTTTGTGAAAGCTTGGGTTGAGCTAGTTACCACGGAGTGCCTTTCTGAATTTGTGTCGTCTTTTGAAAACCGGCCAATAGGTGTGAATCAGAGCCAAAATCAGCCAAAAACCAAAGATCACCATGACCTGTGGCCAGTCCAGCCAGAAGAAAAGCAAAAGTGAGATGGAGACCAGTGAGGTCCAGTGGTAGAAAACCATCACGGCACCCTGGTGAGAGTGTCCAATATCCTGCAGCTGGTGGTGCAGGTGCTCGCGGTCTGCCGCAAACGGTGACTGGCCGCGACGCAGCCTTCTGAACACCGCGAGCATCAGATCCAACAGCGGAATGATCAGGATTAGTACCGGCAGGGCCAGCGGAATAAGGGCCGGCAGTAAGTCATTGCGGGTAACGGTTGCCGGGTCGATAGAACCGGTGACAGTGATTGCTCCAACCGCCATCAATAGACCAAGGAGCATGGCTCCCGAATCACCCATGAAGATCTTCGCTGGTCGCCAGTTGTGTGGCAAAAAGCCCGCCACCATTCCAAGCACCAAAGCTGCCACGAGTCCAGCAATCGAGAAGTAATTGGTCGGCGAGGTCTGCTGGGCCAGCAGATACGTGTAGACAAAGAACGCCAGCGTTCCAATTCCAACCACGCCAGCCGCTAGGCCATCCAGTCCATCGATGAAGTTCACGGCGTTCATGATCAGCACAATCACAAAAACTGTGACCGCGAAGGAAACTGCAAAGCTACCGACCGTTAGACCACCAATGGGCAAAGAAACAATTTGAATGCCAGAGGCAGCCAAAATCCAGGCAGCCCCCATCTGTCCACCCATTTTTGCGGTCCAGTCCAGTTCTACTAGGTCATCCAACAGCCCGACCACAATAATCACCGCAGATGCCCCAAGTACCGCCCAGATAGGTCCAGGGTTTAGGAATATGGAGTCAAACCAGCCGAAGCTGGCAGCCGCCACAATGCCGGCACCGAGGCCAAGAAACATGGCAACTCCACCGATGCGTGGGGTTGGTGACTTGTGGACATCGCGGTCGCGAATTGCAGGGTGGATATTGAATTTCTTAGCAGTCCAACGCACTCCCCAGGTCGCCAAATAGGTGACCAGGGCGGTGAGCAGCGCAACTAGGAAATAGGCCCTCATTTAGTCGACCTTGAGCTCGACATCCCCGATAACACTGCGGATACGCTCCAAAGACAAAGAACCCAGGCGCAGCACGCGAATTGGCTCGCCCGCTCTCACCTGCGAAAGATCCAAGATGGTGGAAGCCTCACCCTTTGGGCTACCGCCAGCATCAAGATAAGTGGAAACCTTGTCGCCGAAGTAGTCCACCGCCTGCTGAGCATTCACCGCAGCTGGTTGGCCGGATAGGTTTGCGCTCGATACTGCCAGCGGACCTGCGTCCTCCAACAGTGCCAAAGTGATTTTGTGATCCGGGACTCTCAGGGCAACGGTGCCTCGAGTTTCTCCCAAGTCCCACTCCAAAGTGCTTTGAGCCTGCAGCACCATGGTTAGCGCTCCTGGCCAAAATGCGGCGGCTAGCTGATTGGCAACCAGGGGAAGATCATGAGCCAAAGCCGACATAGTTTCGACCTTTGGGATTAGAACAGGCGGTGGCGAAGTGCGCTCGCGCCCTTTGAGGTTCAATAGGGCTTCAACTGCCTTGGCATTGAAGGCATCGGCGGCAACTCCATAAACGGTGTCGGTTGGGATGACTACTACCTCGCCGCGGCCAAGTCCTACCTTTGCCTGGCGAAATCCGGTGAGCAAATCGGTATCAACTGAGCAGTCATAAACCCGCATTTTGCCTCGCTATCTAATCGCCGTAATGGTTCGGTATCGCATGGTTGCATCTTGAAATGCAGACACACTTGACCAACCGTCTCTCAATAGTAATTCAAGGATGGCATCAGACTGCCCGTCTGCGTGCTCAAGGACCAGAAGCCCTCCGGGTCTAAGTAGTGCAGCCGCAATGCCCGAGATGTCTCGAATCACATCCAGACCGTCTTCTCCCCCGTAAAGCGCAAGTTCTGGGTCGTAATCTCGAACCTCAGGGTCAATTGGAATGGCGGAGTTGGGAATGTATGGCGGGTTTGAAATAACCACATCCAGCTGTCCAACCAGGTCTGCAACAACTTCCTGCATGGCACCAAGTCTGAGTTCAACCGAAGCGGAATTCTTGGCGATGTTTCTGGACGCGTAGGCGTGAGCCTCCTCAGAGAGTTCCACCGCATAGACCTTGGTGCCCAAAACCTCAGTCGCCATCGCGATTGCAATAGCACCGGAACCAGTTCCGAGGTCAATAGCCCTGCCAGGTGTTGGCAGTTGGCGCAGGTAATCAATGGCGTATTGCACCACCTGCTCGGTTTCGGGTCTTGGAACAAAGACTCCTGGCCCGACCTCAAGCTCAAAGGACCTAAAGGCAGCGACTTTGGTTATGTGCTGCAGCGGTTCGCGCTTGATTCGGCGCTCTAAGGCTGCTTGAAATATCCCGGCTTGCTGCTCAGTCATCTCGTGGTCAAAGGTGATTTTGGTGAGTAGGTCTGAGCGATCGGTTTCAAGCGCAAAGCACAGCAACCAGGTTGCATCGGCTTGGGGTGAAGGAACTCCGGCCAGCGTTAGTTGGTCGGTTGCAAAGGCGAGAGACTCGACCAGCTTCATTACTCAGCCTGTAGGGCTGCGAGTCTGGCTTCTTCGTCCATCTTAATTGCGGACTGCACGATTGGCTCTAGGGCACCGTCCATCACCTGATCGAGGTTGTATGACTTGTATCCGGTGCGGTGATCAGCGATGCGGTTCTCTGGGAAGTTGTAAGTGCGGATGCGCTCAGAGCGGTCAACCGACTTCACCTGCGAGCGACGAGCAGCGGACTGCTCAGCCTCGATAGCCTCCTGCTGGGCTGCGAGCAACCTGGCACGAAGCACGCGCATGGCCGCTTCACGGTTCTGCAGCTGAGACTTCTCGTTTTGCATCGAAACCACAATTCCAGTTGGAATGTGAGTGATTCGCACCGCTGAGTCTGTGGTGTTAACCGACTGACCACCGGGACCAGAGGAGCGGAATACGTCAATGCGAATTTCGTTCTGACTGATCTCTACTTCTTCCGGCTCATCAACCTCCGGGAATACCAAAACACCGGCTGCTGAGGTGTGAATGCGCCCCTGGGTCTCGGTCACAGGAACACGCTGGACGCGGTGAACGCCACCTTCGTACTTCATGTGTGCCCAAACCCCATCGGCTGGATCGGTGGCATTTGACTTGATTGCCACCTGAACGTCCTTGATTCCGCCCAGGTCAGACTCGGTGCGGTCAAGAATTTCGGTCTTCCAGCCCTTGGAGTTTGCATACTGGATATACATGCGCAGTAGGTCACCGGCAAATAGTGCAGACTCAGCTCCACCTTCGCCAGCCTTGATCTCCATGATGACATCGCGGCCATCGTCAGGGTCTCTTGGGATTAGTAGTCTGCGAAGCTTCTCGCTGGCATCCTTGAGCTGCTGCTCTAGACCAGGAAGCTCCTCGGCAAATGCCTCATCCTCTTTAGCCAATTCCTTGGTTGCAGCCATGTCATTGGTGAGCTGAATCAGGTTCGCTTCTGCACCCATGATTGCGGAAAGTTCGGCGTAGCGACGATTGAGCTTCTTCGCCAACGCTGGGTTGGTGTGAATTGCCGAGTCGCTGAGCTGCTCCTGCAAACTCGCGTGCTCGGCCCTAAGACCTGCAAGCGAATCTAGCAAAACTACTCCGAGTCACTTTCCTGTGGAACTGGCATTGACTTCTCCAGCTTCAACAGGAATTCAACGTTAGAAGCGGTGTCCTTCAGACGAGATAGCACAAGCTCCAAAGCCTGCTGCTGCTCAAGACCTGCAAGAGCGCGACGTAGCTTCCAGATGATCTTGGTCTCCTGAGGGCTCATCAGCATCTCTTCGCGGCGAGTACCGGAAGCGTTGATGTCAACGGCTGGGAAGATGCGCTTGTCAGCCAACTGGCGAGACAGACGAAGCTCCATGTTTCCAGTTCCCTTGAACTCCTCGAAGATCACCTCGTCCATCTTGGAACCGGTCTCAACCAAGGCGGTTGCCAGGATGGTTAGTGAGCCACCGTTCTCGATGTTGCGAGCAGCACCGAAGAAGCGCTTTGGTGGGTAAAGAGCTGAGGAATCAACACCACCGGACAAAATACGTCCAGATGCTGGAGCGCTTAGGTTGTAAGCGCGGCCCAGACGGGTGATCGAGTCCAGCAGCACAACCACGTCGTGACCCAGCTCGACCAAACGCTTAGCGCGCTCGATGGCTAGCTCGGCAACGGTGGTGTGGTCATCTGCAGGGCGGTCGAAGGTAGAGGCAATAACCTCACCCTTTACGGTGCGCTGCATGTCGGTAACTTCTTCTGGACGCTCGTCAACCAAGACCACCATTAGGTGAACCTCGGGGTTGTTGGTCGCAATAGCGTTTGCGATTGCCTGCAGCACCAAGGTCTTACCGGCCTTTGGTGGAGAAACAATCAGACCGCGCTGACCCTTACCAATTGGGGCAACTAGGTCGATGATTCGGGTAGAAAGCTTCTTGCTGTCGGTCTCTAGGCGCAGACGAGTGTCTGGGTAGAGCGGAGTTAGCTTGCCAAAGTCAACGCGGTTTGCTGCCTCTTCCAAGGTCTGACCATTGACGGAGTCAACGCGAACTAGCGCGTTGAACTTCTGACGCTGGTTGTTGACATCCTCACGTGGCTGGCGGATTGCACCAACAACGGCGTCACCCTTGCGAAGTGAGTACTTTTTAACCTGTCCTAGGGACACGTAAACATCGTTTGGACCAGGTAGGTAACCGGAGGTGCGCAAGAACGCGTAGTTCTCCAAAACGTCCAAGATTCCAGCAACTGGAACTAGTACGTCATCCTCGGTGATCTCTGGCTCTTGGTCATCCTGACCACCAGGGCCGCGACGACGGTCACGGTCGCGGTAGCGACCACGTCGGTTGCGGTTTCCGCCACGACGGTCGTCGTCACGGTCACGGTTGTTGTCGCGGTCTGAGCTCCTGGTCTCGCGGTCTTCGCGAGCCTCGCTGCGCTCCTGCGAGCCCTCAGAAGAGTTGCTTTCGCCACCCTCAGGTCTTGACTCAGAGCGGGCTGGACGTGAGCGGCGACGGTTTTCGGTCTTTGGCTCAGCATCAGATGAGGTCTTTGCCTCTGGCTCTGCGGCCTTTGGAGCCTTGGCTGCCTTTGGAGCTTCGGTGCCGTCGATGGAAACTGTTGCGCTGGTTGCGCGGCGGGTTCTTTTTACAGGCTTGTCCTGCTGGATTTCATCCATGTGGTTATTACTCGTTTCTTAGCGGCAATGAGGCCGAATTAGTAAAGAATTTCTTGAGAATGCAGTGGCGGGCTTTTAGACGCCTGATCCAGACTGCACGTCAAGACTAGCACCTTTGAAGTCAACCGCAAGTGAAAGTGGTTTCCAAGTTGGAAACTCGCGTTCCACAAATGCAACCGCCGCAACTCGCTTGGCAGGGTCATCTTCCAAAACCAAGACCGATGGACCTGCTCCAGAGACCACCGCTGGGTGGCCCTGAGCACGTAGCTGCTCGATTAGCTTGCTGGTCTCTGGCATTGCGCTAGCACGATAGTTCTGGTGCAGGCGATCCTCAGTTGCGGCAAACATCAGCTCTGGGCTTTGAGTAAGGGCCGCCACCAAAAGGGCAGACCTTGAGACATTGAATACCGCATCGGTGTGAGGCACGGACTCTGGCTGCAGACTTCTAGCAAGCTTGGTTGACATTTGGTTAGGTGGAACCAGCACCAAAGGAGACACTCCGCGGTGCACGGTGAGCTTCTTGTGGTGCGGACCGCTCTCGTCCTTCCAGGCAATGGTGAGCCCGCCGAATAGCGCTGGGGCAACATTGTCCGGGTGACCTTCAAGCTCAGTCGCAAAATCCAATAGCTGCTGCTCGGTGAGTACGATCTCAGGCTGTAGTAAACCTGCCGCCAGCATTACTCCGCCAGAAACAGCAGCTCCCGAGGAGCCCATACCGCGGCCGTGAGGGATGCTGTTGTGGCAGGTGATGCGAAGTGGCGGAACGGTCTTATTGAACTTGGCAAAGACAAAAGCAATGGTTGAGTAGATCAAGTTGCTGGAGTCTCGAGCGATGTCACTCTCGCCCTCGCCGACCACGACAATCTCAAGACCGCTTGCGATTACCTCAGCCGAATAGTTGTCATAGAAACTAAGAGCCATTCCAAGCGTGTCAAAACCAGGGCCCAGGTTTGCGCTGGTGGCCGGAATCTTTACAGAGACCTTGGTCACTTGTTCTTCTCCAAGCCCAATACTCCGGCAACCGAATCAGCGGTCGCTGCCACCTTCTTAGGCTTGATTTGGCGACCACGCTCATCCTTTAGGGCCCAGTCCGGATCCTTTAGGCCGTGGCCGGTAACAGTTACCACAATTGAGTTCACCTTTGGTAGTTCACCTTTGCGCTTAGCCTGCAATAGCCCCGCTGCTCCGGTAGCGCTGGATGGCTCTACGAAGACGCCAGCTTCCTGGGACAGGAAGCGGTGCATCCACAAGATGTCCTTGTCACTCACCGCACCAAAAGCACCATTGGTGTCAGCCTTGGCGGCTTGAGCAAGATCCCATGAGGCAGGGTTTCCAATCCGAATAGCGGTGGCAATGGTCTCCGGCTTGGCAACTGGCTTGCCCAATACGAACGGTGCCGAACCGGCAGCTTGGATGCCGTAGAGCATTGGAAGTTTTGAAATGCGACCCGCATCGCGATCTTCGCGATATCCCAGGTGGTAAGCCGAGATGTTTCCGGCATTTCCAAGTGGCATGGCGTGCAGGTCCGGTGCAAAACCAAGTGCATCAAACACTTCAAAGGCTGCGGTCTTCTGGCCCTGCAAACGGTCAGGGTTTACCGAGTTCACCAAGAACACCGGGTAGCTTTCGCTCAGCTCTCGAGCAAGTCGCAAGCAGTCATCAAAGTTGCCGCGAACCTGCAAAATCTGAGCCTTGTGCGCTACCGCCTGAGAGAGCTTGCCCCAAGAAATCTTGCCGGCTGGAACTAGAACCACCGACTGCATTCCACCGGCAACCGCGTAGGCGGCAGCCGATGCCGAGGTGTTTCCGGTGGAGGCGGCGATAACTGCCTTAGCTCCCTTGCCCTTGGCCTTGGAAACCGCAGTTGTCATGCCGCGGTCCTTGAAAGAACCGGTTGGGTTCATGCCCTCGAACTTTAGGTGAACCGAGCCGACATCCAATAGTTTTGCGAGCGCCGGCGCCTCGATAAGTGGAGTGCCACCCTCGCCCAGGGTCACAATTGGGTCTTCTTGGGTAAATGGAAGACGATCAAAATATTCGCGGATGACGCCGCGCCACTGGTGAGCCATTAGATTCCCTCCACTCGGATAACCGAGTTCACTTTCTGTACTGCAGCGTTGCGACGCAGATCCTCTACTACTGACTCCAATTCACCTTCGCCAGCGGCGTGGGTCATGATGGTCAACAGTGCACCGGTATTCTGCCCTGCGGCATTTTGGTCAACAGTCTCAACGCTAACGCCATGCTGAGCAAAGACGGTGGCAACAGACGCCAATACACCGGGTAGGTCATTTACCTGCAGGGTGATCTGGAACCTGGTGGTGACCGACTGAACCGGCAGGATGTCTAGGTTTGCGTGCACGGAGTCTGCGATTCCCGGACCTCCGGCGAGGTGGCGCTTTGCAGCACCTACCAAATCGCCCAACACTGCCGATGCAGTTTCCGGTCCACCGGCACCTGCGCCGTAGAACATCAGCCTGCCGGCACTCTCGGCCTCAATAAACACAGCGTTATAGGCACCACGAACTGCAGCCAGCGGGTGATCCACTGGAATCAAGGTCGGGTGGACTCTAGCAACAATGCCTTCCGGGTTTCCATCGGCTGCAGGAACTCGCTCACAGATTGCCAATAGTTTGACCGCGTAACCAGCCTCGCGAGCGGTCTCAATTTGCAATGCGGTTACCTGAGTGATGCCCTCACGGTACACAGCCTCCACTGGCATCTCAGTGTGGAAAGCCAAGGATGCCAAAATGGCTGCCTTGCTGGCCGCATCGAAGCCTTCGACATCCGCGGTTGGGTCTGCCTCGGCGTAGCCAAGCACCTGAGCCTCAGCCAGAGCGTCTTCGAAAGTTGCTCCGGTGGAATCCATGCGATCCAAGATGAAGTTGGTGGTGCCGTTTACGATGCCCATCACCTTGTTGACCTTGTCACCGGCTAGAGATTCTCTGAGCGGGCGAATGATTGGAATCGCGCCACCCACGGCTGCCTCAAAGTAGAGCTGAGCGCCAAGCTGCTCTGCTAGGTCAAACAGCTCAGTTCCGTGCGCTGCAATCAAAGCCTTGTTTGCGGTAATCACGTCTGCACCGGAGTTCAGCGCCAGAGTGATGTAGCTCTTGGCAGGCTCAATGCCACCAATCAGCTCGATAACGATGTCAGCCGCCTTGATTAGCGCTTCGGCATCAAGGGTTAGCAGCTGCTTAGGCAGGTTGCCATTTCTCGCAGACTCCAGGTTTCTAACCGCAATGCCAACCAACTCAAGGTCCGCACCGACGCGCTGGGCTAGCTCTTCGCGGTTCTCAATGAGTAGCCGCGCCACCTGCGAGCCGACTGAGCCGGCACCAAGCAGGGCGATACGTATTGGGCGATAAGCGATTTCCATGGCTATGCCTTTCCATTACCAATGCCGGCATCGCGGCTTAGCAGGTCATTCTCTGTCTCCGCCCGAATCAACAGCGAGCTCTTGCCGGCCTTGACGGCCACCATCGCTGGACGGGTTAGGAAGTTGTAATTGGAAGAAAGCGAGAAGCAGTAGGCACCGGTGGCCGCCACCGCCAATACATCGTTTACCGCGATGTCGGAAGGTAGGTAATCGTGACGCACAACGATGTCACCAGACTCGCAGTGCTTGCCCACGACTCTGGCTAATGCCGGTGATGCTGATGTCACTCTGGAGGCAATCATTGCCGAGTACTCGGCTTGGTAGAGCGCTGGTCGAGCGTTGTCGCTCATGCCGCCATCAACACTCACATACTTGCGAGTAGCTCCCATGCCCTGCTCGGAGACGGTGACATCCTTGATGGTGCCAACTGAGTAAAGCGTGATGCCCGCCGGCCCCGAAATGATTCGACCAGGTTCAAAGGCAAGCTTTGGAACCGAGATTCCCAAGGCGCTGCACTTTGCGGCAACCGCCTGCATGATTCGGGCAGCCATGTCTTCAATGCCCAAAGGCTTATCTGCCTCGGTGTAGGCAATACCAAATCCGCCACCTAGGTTCAGCTCTGGAACATCTCCGGTCTTGAGAAGCTGCGCGTGCACATCCAGCAGTCGCTCTGCGGCAGCCACGAAGCCATCGACCACGAAAATCTGAGATCCGATGTGAGAGTGCAGTCCTAGGAACCTAAGGTGCGAGTGCGAGCGAATCTTTGCCACCATTTCTGGCACATCGGTCAAGGCGACACCAAACTTCTGGTCTTCCCTTGCGGTTGCCAGGTGCTCGTGGGTGTGGGCGTGAACGCCAGAGTTCACGCGAAGGCGAACCGACTGGGTCTTGCCCTGCGCTGCGGCGACAGCAGCAATGCGCTCAATTTCCAGCTCAGAGTCAATAACAATCGCACCGACATCGGATGCAATTGCTTTACCGATCTCCACCAAAGATTTGTTGTTTCCGTGCAGCCCCAAGCGCTCACCCTTGGCACCGGCTGCTAGTGCAACCGCCAGCTCTCCCCCCGTTGATACATCAACCGACAAGCCTGCATCCACAACCCAGCGCACAACTTCTGAGGTCAAGAGTGATTTAGATGCGTAGTAAAGCTTTGCGGTGGTGCCGATCTTGTTGGCGGCATCGCTAAAGGCTCGCTTGATTGAGAGCAGCCTGGTTTCAAAGTCTTCCTGATCAACCACGTATAGCGGTGATCCAAACTGGCGCATCAAAGCTGAGACCGAAACATCGCCAATGGTTAGCTCACCGTAGGCATTGCGCTTCGCGGTACGAGGCCAGATTCTGGCATCGATGGCGTTTAGATCGGCTGGGACAGTTAGCCACTCTGGTGCTAGCGGATTCTTCACGGCTACATCCTCTCCGGAGCGGAGACACCAAGTAGCGATAGTCCATTTGCCAGCACAACGCTCGCGGCATTGTTGAGCCACAATCTGGTGCGGTGAACAGACTCGACTTCGCCACCACCTAGTGGAGTAACGCGGCAGTTGTCATACCAGCGGTGATAGCTACCGGCTACCACTTCGATGTACCTGGCGATGCGGTGTGGTTCTCTGAATTGAGCAGCTTGGGCCACCACACGTGGGAACTCGCTGAGGTTCGCAAGCAGTTCCGCCTCGGAGTCATGGCTTAGTAGCGATGGGTCAAATTCAGAATCGTCAACCGAAAGCGAGGCGGCATTCTTCGCTACCTGCTTGGTCCTGGCGTGCGCATACTGCACGTAGAAAACTGGATTGTCGTTGGTCTTTTTGGTCAACTGCTCAAGATCCACATCCAATGAGGAGTTGATTGATGAGCGAGCCAACGCATAGCGAGCGGCATCGACGCCGACGACATCGACCAAATCCTCCATGGTGACCACGGTTCCGGCTCGCTTGGACATTCTCACCGGCTCACCGCCACGAACCAGATTCACCATCTGTCCGATCAAAATTTCCATGTTCTCGCCTGGCTTGTCTCCAAAGGCGGAGCAAAGCGCCATCATTCGCGGCACATAGCCGTGGTGGTCGGCACCGAGCATGTAGATGCAGCGGTCGAATCCCCTGGAACGCTTGTCCTGGTAGTAAGCAATGTCACCGGCGATGTATGCAGCATCGCCATCGCTCTTGATGATTACGCGATCACGGTCGTCACCAAATGCGGTTGAACGAAGCCAAATCGCACCATCTTCTTCAAAGATGTGACCCATCTCGCGCAAGCGCTCGATCGAACGCTCAACTGCCTTGGACTCGTAGAGCGAGTTCTCGTGGAAGTAGACATCGAAATCGACCCCGAATTCGTGCAGCGATTCCCTGATCTGCTGGAACATCAGCTCGACGCCGGCAGCCCTAAATTTCTCCTGTGCATCGACATCCGGCAAAGCCAAAATGTCCTCGGCGGTCTCAGCTAGAACACGAGCTGCAATCTCCTGAATGTATTCACCGGCATAGCCATCTTCCGGCGCAGGTTCGTTCTTGGCAGCTGCCAAAAGCGATCGTGCGAAGCGGTCAATCTGAGCACCGTGGTCGTTGAAGTAATACTCGCGAGTTACATCTGCACCAACAAACTCAAAGAGTCTGGCAAGTGAGTCACCAACCGCAGCCCAACGAGTTCCACCTAGGTGGATTGGACCGGTTGGATTTGCGGATACAAATTCAAGATTGAGCTTTACGCCCTGGTACTCGGTGCCACGACCAAAGTTTGGTCCAGCTAGAACGATTTCACGCGCTAATTCACCCGCGGCAGAGTCGGAGACAAAGAGGTTGATGAATCCAGGGCCGGCAATTTCGACCTTCTCAATGCCAGCACTCTTTTGAAGTTCTGCGGCCAATAGCTCAGCAAAGTCACGAGGCTTCAAACCTGACTTGGCACCCAGCTGCATCGCAACGTTGGTAGCCCAGTCGCCGTGGTCACGGTTTTTTGGTCTTTCGACAACTACCTCGTCTGGAACATCCAGCTGCAAAGAGCCAGCTGCAACCAAAGCGCGCAATGCAGCAACAATGGCTTCCGACAGCTGGTTTGGAGTCACTTTGGACCTTGATTCCTTCGGGTATGACAACCGACGAGTTGTTATCGGCGGTGAACCTAAATCATACCCTTTTGAGCTCTGGGAAACTAAGAGCGCTTTAGCCAAACGGTGGAATTGGCTGGAACCTTACCCCTTGAAATTGCGGTCGATGCGAGTAGCACATCCCCTTCTGGAGAGTCAACTTCTTCGCCGATGAAGTTGGTGAAGCTGATCCAACCATCCTCGCGCTCAAAGCAGAGAGTTCCCGGTTCAGAATCAGCCCAGGTGAGCTTCTCCCCTGCCATCAGCTCTTTTCTTAGCTTCAGTGCGGAGCGGTAAAGCTCGAGCGTTGAGCCGGAAACCGAATCCTGCGCCTCCACAGCAAACTTTCCATACCAGGCTGGCTGTGGCAGATGTGAGCCACCGCTTCCAAAGCCAAAGGATGATCCAGTAACGCTCCAAGGCAGTGGCACGCGGCAACCGTCACGGGATTTGAACTTGCCCTCACCTCTAAACCACTGTGGGTCCTGCATCTGATCCGATGGGATGTCTGTGACGTCGGGTAGGCCAAGTTCCTCGCCCTGATACAGGTAGCTCGAGCCGGGTAGAGCCAACATCAGCAAGGTCGCAGCCTTGGCTCGCTGCAGGCCTTTATCTAGGTCCAAATCGCCATCGAGTCGGTGATTCACATACCACTGGTTTTCGGCGTCGAAGGTGACGCCCGACTCACCAGCTGGGATAACCAACCTGGTCGCATGACGAATCACATCGTGGTTTGACATCACCCAGGTGGTTGAAGATCCGGTCTGATCCGCAAACGCCAGATTGCTGTCGATAACGCTCTGGAATGCCTTTGCGTCCCAAGCCGAAGTCAGAAGGTCAAAGTTGAATGCCTGTCCAAGACCGTCGGTGGTTGCATACGCAGGTCTGCGATGTGGGTGAACCCAAGCTTCTGCGACCGCAACCCTAGGTGGGTCATACTGATTGAAAAGCTGACGCCACTCGCGATAAATCTCGTGAACCCCATCGCGATCAAACAGCGGATCAGTGCCATCGTCCTTCATTACCTCAAGCGAATAAGAAGAGCGGCTCGGAAGCGGATCTAGGTTCTTGACCATGGCGTGGGCAACATCGATACGGAAGCCATCGACACCTCGGTCAGACCAGAACTTGAGGGTCTTTAGAAACTCATCGTGAACCTCGCGATTACTCCAGTCAAAATCTGGCTGCTCCTTAGTGAAAAGGTGCATGTACCACTGGCCATCTTCGGTTCTAGTCCAACCTTCAGGGCCGAAGTGGCTAGAAAGATCCGACGGTGGAAGTTCACCGTTTTCCCCTCTGCCGTCGCGGAAGATGTAGCGAGCCCGCTCCTTGGACCCCTTGGGTGAAGAAAGCGCTTCTTGGAACCAAACGTGTTGGTCCGAAGAGTGGTTCGGGACGATGTCCACAAACACTCGGATGCCCTTGGCGTGAAGCTTTTGGACCATTTCATCAAACTCGACCAGGGTGCCGATGCGAGGGTCGACATCACGATAATCCGCGACGTCGTAACCACCGTCTGCAAGCTCAGAGGGATAGAAGGGAGATAACCAAACCGCGTCGATGCTCAAGCTCGCCAGGTAATCAATCTTGCCGATGATTCCCCTGAGGTCACCAATACCATCGCCGTTTGCATCGGCAAAACTGCGCGGATAAATCTGGTAGACAACGGCCTGACGCCACCAGTCTTTGGGCCCCTTTAGAAAGGTGTATTCGGACACGTTCTCTCCTGATCATGCAGGGTTTTGCCCCGCCGGTCTCAACTTCGGCACTGCTAGGCTACTTACGTCCCCGCCCCTATAGCTCAGGGGATAGAGCACCGCCCTCCGGAGGCGGGAGCGCA
>CAZLKR010000001.1:69204-106961 GCA_964560155.1 uncultured Aquiluna sp. | reverse complement strand
GATCTTCCAGGCTGCTCGGGCCAAAGACCTGACACTACTGAAGGTCGATGACTCCACCCTTGGAATCTCGGTTGACGAGAGCACCAGCTGGAAGCACCTTGCTGATCTAGCGGCTGCCTTCGGAGCACGAGCACCAAAGCCTTCTGATGCCAGTGACCGCCTTCGTAATCACCGCACCAGCGAGTACCTGCAGCACCCGGTATTCAACTCCTACCACTCTGAGACTGCGATGCTTCGCTACCTAAAGAAGCTTGCTGATTTTGACTACGCACTTGACCGCGGCATGATCCCGCTGGGTTCCTGCACCATGAAGCTGAACTCGGTCACCGAGATGGAAGCTGTCACCTGGCCAGAGTTTGCCAACCTGCACCCATTCGCTCCAGCCGAAGACACCCAGGGTTACCTCGAGCTAATCGGCGAGCTAACCAGCTGGCTGAGTGACATCACCGGCTACGAAGCAGTTTCACTGCAGCCAAATGCCGGCAGCCAGGGAGAGCTTGCGGGACTTCTAGCGATCCGCGGTTACCACCGCTCTCGCTCGGACTTCCAGCGCAACGTCTGCCTAATCCCATCTTCTGCTCACGGCACCAATGCCGCGAGCGCCGTGCTAGCGGGCATGGAAGTGGTGGTAGTTGAATGTGACGAAAACGGCAACGTTGACGTTGACGACCTAAAAGCGAAGATACAGGCCACCGGCGACAAGCTCTCTGCCTTGATGATTACCTACCCATCCACCCACGGTGTTTACGAGGAAGCGGTCGTTGAGATCTGCGACCTAGTTCACGCAGCCGGTGGTCAGGTCTACATCGATGGTGCTAACACCAATGCGGTAGTGGGCTTTGCAAAGTTTGGTGAGTTTGGTGGCGATGTTTCGCATCTGAACCTACACAAGACCTTCTGCATCCCTCACGGTGGCGGTGGTCCTGGTGTTGGTCCTGTTGTTGCTCGCTCGCACCTAAGTGCTTTCCTGCCTGGTCACTCCATGGCTCAGACTGAGTTGACTGGATACGGTCCAGTATCGGCAGCGCCATTTGGTTCACCAAGCATCCTGCCAATCTCATGGGCATACATTCAGATGATGGGTAACGACGGTCTTCGCTCCGCCACCGCTGTAGCGGTATTGAGCGCAAACTACGTTGCCAAGAAACTCTCCAAGGCATTCCCGCTGCTCTACACCGGAAAGCACGGTCTAGTGGCCCACGAAGCAATCATTGACATTCGTCCACTGCAGAAGGAAGCGGGCATCGGAAACGATGACATCGCAAAGCGATTGGTTGACTACGGCTTCCACGCCCCTACCATGAGTTTCCCGGTTGCCGGAACCCTCATGATCGAGCCAACTGAGTCCGAGCCAATGGAAGAACTAGATCGCTTCATTGAGGCGATGCTTGCAATCCGCGCAGAGGCGCAGCAGGTTCAAGATGGTGTCTGGCCACAGGATGACAACCCACTGGTCAATGCCCCACACACCGCTAACCACTTGGTCTCGGAGTGGAACCACCCTTACTCGCGTGAGCTAGCTGTTTTCCCAACAGACTCGCAGCGGAAGAGCAAGTACTGGCCACCTGTTAGGCGTATTGATGGTGCATTTGGCGACAGGAACCTGACCTGCACCTGCCCACCAATTGAGAGCTTCGCTAAAAACTAGCCAACTTCCACCATGTGGTCTCGGATCATGCTTGCCGCTTGGTCGAGCGTTAGCTTGTCGGTCGCAATTCCGAGGGTGAACTCCATACCCTCATCAGCAGTCATTTCTATGAAGTAGCCGTTGATATACAAGAACGAAGAGAGCATGAACCACGAGGTTCGCTTGTTCCCGTCAACCATCGCATGGTTCTTGATGATCGAGTGAACCATTGCGGCAGCTTTTAGCTCAAGAGTTGGATAAGCATCCTCGCCAAACAAGGTTGTCCTCGGCCGGGCGAGCGCTGAGTCAAGCAGGCCGAGATCCTTGACGTAAAAACCAGCTACTGAAATCTGCTGCAGTGCGTCTTCTAGTTCAAGATAGTGCGTCACGCATCAGCCAAGCGGTCAAGCAGTTCTTTGTCGCGCACCAGGACAATGTCCATGATTTCTTTGAGCTGCTTGCGCCTGTGCGCTTTTGCATCGAAAGCTTCAATGGCGGCGATGACAGCCTGCTGCTTGGAGCAACCCAGCTGGTCAGCGATGTTGGTCAGCACCTCGTCTTGTGCTTCAGTCAATCTAATAGTCATAGCCATAACGTAATGGTATCAACTTGATACCACTTTGCAAAGAACAAATCTGTGCATAACTGGCTCCTTTTTGAGGATGTTAGTTTGGCATCAATAGCTGATTGGCTGCCTCAAGCTCAATGCTCAGATCACGATCAGGTCCAAAGCCAGGCACTCGCTCGCGCAGGATTGCAATCAGCTCGCCCGTGATTGGGGCTGGCTTCAAAGGTGCTCGAAGTTCGACTCCCCTTGCTGCTGCAACCAACTCAATTGCAAAGACCATTCTTAGGTTGTCGATCGCCTTGCGAAGCTTCCTAGCTGCATGCCAACCCATTGATACGTGATCCTCCTGCATCGCAGAGGACGGAATCGAATCAACGCTGGCTGGAACGGCAAGTCGTTTGTTGTCACTAACAAGTGCTGCCTGGGTGTACTGGGCAATCATCAGGCCGGAATCGACCCCTGGGTCAAATGCCAAAAACGCAGGTAGCTTTCGGTTTCTGGCTACATCTAAGAAGCGATCGGTGCGACGCTCTGAGATCGAACTTAGATCCGCCACCGCGATTGCCAAGAAGTCCAAGACATAGGCAACTGGAGCGCCATGGAAGTTACCGTTCGAGGTGACCTCGCCGTTTTTCAAAACAACTGGGTTATCGATAATCGAAGCCAGCTCGCGGTGAGCAACCAACCTGGCGTGAGTCACGGTGTCGCGAACCGCACCGGCAACCTGTGGCGCACAGCGCAGTGAATAAGCATCCTGCACCACGCCATCGCCATGGCGGTGAGAGGCAACAATCTCACTACCCGAGAGAGCATTGAACATGTTGACAGCGCTCTGGGCTTGACCAGGGTGAGGCCGTAGGTCTTCGTGCAGGGCTGAGCGGAATACCTGGTCGGTACCCAGCTGGCCCTCAACGCTCATGGCTGCGATCACATCGCCCTGATCCAAAAGAATGTCTAGATCGTGAATTGCAAGCAGCAGCATGCCGAGCATGCCATCGGTGCCATTGATAAGTGCCAGGCCCTCTTTTTCTCGCAGCTCAACCGGAGTAATCCCAGCCGCAGCTAGAAGTTCTGCAACCGGACGCTCTAGGCCATCGGGCCCATACGCTCTACCCTCACCCATCAGCACCATTGCGCAGTGTGCCAACGGAGCTAGGTCGCCAGAGCAACCCAGTGAACCAAATTCCAAAACCCTTGGGGTGATGCCGGCATTGAGAATCTCGGCATAGGTAGTTGCCACAATTGGTCGCACGCCGGTTTGACCCGAGCACATGGTCTTGAGGCGAAGCAGCATTAGTGCGCGAACCACCTCGCGCTCAACCGGATCACCCATTCCGGCAGCGTGAGAGCGAATCAAAGATTTCTGCAATTGCACGCGATCCGCCATCGGAATGTGACGCTGAGCCAAAGCTCCAAAGCCGGTTGAGATGCCATAGACCGGCTCATCAGAGACCGCAAGGCGTTCGATGTGCTCACGGGTTTCCGCCATCGCACTTAGAGCCGCAGGACTGATCTCGATCTTGGCGTTGTGTCTGGCAACTGCCACCACATCGCTTGGGGTCAACCCAGAAGTTGAGATAACTACCTTTTCCATGACTTACCTTCCGTAAACCTTCTTGCCGTGAACATAAGTTTCGGCAACCAACTGAACTCCTGGCCGATAGGCCAAATACAAATGACTCGGTGCATCCAAGATTGCAAAGTCAGCGAAGCTGCCAACCTCCAAAGTCCCAATGCCCTCGGCGCGCAGCGCTTTTGCTCCACCAAGGGTTGCAGCCCAAACGGCCTGGTCAACAGTGAATCCCATGTCTCTAACTGCAACCGAGATGCAGAATGGCATCGAGGTGGTAAAGCTCGAACCTGGGTTGCAGTCGGTCGCAATCGCAACCGTGACGCCCGCTTCGATCAACCTACGAGCATCTGGATATGGGCTACGAGTTGAGAACTCAGCTCCTGGCAGCAGGGTGGCAACGGTGTTGCTGTTTGCCAGCATCTCGATGTCGGCATCGCTTAGGTGAGTGCAGTGATCCACCGATGCACAATCAAGTTCCACGGCAAGTGAAATCGCACCAAGGTTCTGAATTTGGTTGGCGTGCAGTCTTGGCTTTAGCCCCTTGGCGATGCCAGCTTCAAGAATCCTTCTGGTCTGTGCAAGATCGAATGCCCCTTTGTCGCAGAACACATCGATCCATTTGGCATGGGGAAGAACGGCATCAAGCATCTGGGTTGCAACCAGCTCAACATATTCACCTGCATCGCTTCCGGCAGGAACAACGTGAGCTCCGAGGAACGTGGTCTCCTGAGTGAATTCGCGAGCGATCTTGAGCGAGCGAACTTCGGTTTCAACATCCAACCCATAGCCGCTCTTGATCTCGAAGTGAGTCACGCCAGATTGGTGCAGCTCACCAACCAGCCGCTCTGCATTGGCGCGAAGCGCTTCATCACTAGCACCGCGAGTGGCAGCAACCGTGGTCTTGATTCCGCCTGCCGAGTAAGACTCTCCCGCCATGCGAGCAGCAAACTCCTGCTCGCGACTGCCGGCAAACATTAGGTGAGCGTGACTATCAACAAAACCAGGGATTACGCAGCGACCTTGAGCATCGATTACCTCATCGCAGGAAGGCGCATTCGCTGCACTACCAACCCAGGCGACCTTGCCGTTTTCAACCACAAAAGCAGCATCGGCAAGGATTTCAAGCTGGCCAAACTCAGCCTTTGGAGTAACCAAAGAGCCGATGTTTGTGACCAGCAGAGACATTTACTCGGTGTCCAGCATCGGCACGTGAACGTGCTTGTGGCGAGCAACTTCTTGAGCCTCCGGGTATCCAGCATCAACGTGACGAATCACACCCATACCAGGGTCATTGGTCAGCACTCGCTGCAACTTCTGAGCGGCAAGCTCGGTGCCATCGGCTACCGAAACCTGACCGGCGTGAATCGAGCGACCCATACCAACGCCACCACCGTGGTGGATGGAAACCCAAGATGCACCGGATGCAATGTTGATCATGGCGTTTAGTAGCGGCCAGTCAGCAATCGCATCCGAGCCATCCAACATTGCTTCTGACTCTCGGTACGGAGATGCCACGCTGCCGCAGTCCAGGTGATCGCGACCGATGACAATCGGAGCGGAAACCTCGCCCTTCTTTACCAAGTCGTTGAACACGGCGCCAGCCTTGTCGCGCTCGCCATAACCTAGCCAGCAAATGCGAGCAGGCAAGCCCTGGAACTCAACCCGATCCTGGGCCATCTTGATCCAGCGGTGTAGGTGCTCGTTCTCTGGGAATAGCTCTAGCACGGCCTGGTCGGTGCGATAGATGTCCTTCTTATCTCCCGAAAGTGCAACCCACCTAAATGGGCCCTTGCCTTCGCAGAACAGCGGACGAATGTATGCCGGGATAAAGCCAGGGAACTTGAAGGCGTCCTGAAATCCACCCTGGCGGGCCTCATCGCGGATCGAGTTGCCGTAGTCGAAGACCTCAGCACCCTTGGCCATAAAACCAACCATCGCTTCAACGTGCTTTGCCATCGAAGCCTTGGCGCGGTCCGAGAATTCCTTTGGGTTAGAAAGTGCATATTCACGAGCGTCAGCTATGTCCACACCCTCTGGGATGTAATACATCGGGTCGTGCGCAGAGGTCTGGTCGGTGACGATATCGATAGGGACATCGCGCTTTAGAAGTTCTGGGAAGATGGTGGCGGCATTACCCACCACGCCAACGGAGACTGCCTTGCGCTGGGTCTTGTAGCGAACCACGCGCTCAATTGCATCGTCTAGGTTGTCAGCAATTTCATCCAGGTAACGAGTCTCGATGCGCTTGCGCAAGCGGCTCTCGTCGATGTCAACGATCAGGCAGGTGCCCTCGCTCATGGTGACTGCAAGTGGCTGAGCGCCACCCATGCCACCGCAGCCACCGGTCAAAGTTAGGGTTCCAGCCAAGGTGCCACCAAAGCGCTTTTGGGCAACAGCGGCGAAGGTCTCGTAGGTGCCCTGCAGGATGCCCTGGGTTCCGATGTAGATCCAAGAACCAGCAGTCATCTGCCCATACATCGTCAGGCCCAACTTCTCCAGCCTGCGGAACTCCGGCCAAGTGGCCCAGTCCCCAACCAGGTTGGAGTTAGCAAGCAAAACTCTTGGTGCCCACTCGTGGGTCTGGAATACGCCGACCGGCTTACCGGACTGCACCAGCATGGTCTCATCGTTCTTTAGGTGGGTGAGGGTCTTTACCAGAGCATCGAAGCTGTCCCAGTTTCGAGCTGCCTTGCCGTTACCGCCGTAAACAATGAGTTCTTCTGGGTGTTCGGCAACCGATGGGTCGAGATTGTTGTGCAGCATTCGAAGGGCGGCTTCTTGTTGCCAGCCCTGAGCAGTCAAAGTGTTTCCGGTTGCTGCCTTGAGAGTACGCGCCATTGCATTCATGACAAAAGTCCACAACCAATCGCCCAAACAAACAATGGACTATCCAAAGATGTGTCTGGTATTTCAGACATACTTTTAACGTGAGCAAGATCCCAGCAGCCGAGCGCACGCTCAATCTGCTGAAAGCCATGGCCGAAATTGGTCAACCAGCAACCGCCGCCAGATTGGCGAAACGAATCGGAATCCCACGCTCCTCCTGCTATCAGCTGCTCGAGGTGTTGAAGAATCAAGGTTTCGCGATCCATTTCAAGCAGGATCGGCGCTGGGGTTTAGGGCTATCCGCCTGGGAGCTCGGAAGTGCATATCAGCGGCATGAACCACTTGAAAGACTGGCGAAGCCAGTCATTACGAAATTGGTGTCCGACCTTGCTCAAAAGACTCCGGTGGTTGGGCACCTAGGTGTGCTCGATGGGTCCGATGTGCTCTACCTTTTGGAGCAGCGTCCTGCCAAATCACTCAAGTTGGTTACCGATGTTGGCGTGAGGCTCCCCGCTCACCTAACAGCATCAGGACGAGCAATGCTTGCCCACCTAGATCAAAAACAGCTCTCGGCATCTTTCCGAGGACGCGAGCTCTCCACCAGAACCAACCTTGGGCCAAAGACGCTGCAGGAGCTAAAGCAACTGCTTTCGCAGGAGAAAGAACAGGGCTTTGCTCTTGAGGTTGATGAGGTGACCATGGGTTATGCCTCGGTGGGAGTTGCCATTGTCGACCACCTGGGACACCCAATCGCTGGATTGGCAATCACATTGCAATCCAGAGAACTAGAAAAGCTACAGTTATCTCAATTAGCGCAGGTGCTAATCGCATCCGCAAACGATCTATCGAGAAAGTTTGGTCACAATGGCTGAAGACGCAAAGTGGCCAAGAGCGCACTCCCTGATTTCGAGCGCTAACTCTCTAGTTGGTCTGATCGATGTTCCAGCGTCAAAGACCTCCATCTCTCAAACCAATGCTCACCAAACCCCAAAGGCGATTCGCGAAGCGCTCCTCAGATACAGCACCTACAGCTATTCGACCGGCAAGGATCTCTCAAACCTGAGCGTCCAGGATCTCGGCGCAATCAAGGATCCAGATCAAAACGAGGAGCAAACCACCAAGGCAATCAAGTCCGCAGCCAAAGACCTAACCATCGCCCTCGGTGGCGATAACTCCATCACCTATGCGGTCGGACTTGGCGTTTTTGGAGATGACCTAGCTAGCGCGGGACTAATCACCCTCGATGCTCACCACGACCTTCGAGATGGCATCTCAAATGGCTCTCCAGTGAGAAGACTTGTCGAGGCGGGACTGGATCCAATGCGGATTGTGCAGATTGGCATCAATGACTTTTCAAACTCCGCCCAATATGCGCAGCTTGCAAGCGACCTTGGAATCACAGTCATCTCTCGTGAGATGGTTGCCGAGATCGGCATCAAAGAAGCTTGCAACATCGCGCTAAATATCGCAGGCAGCGCTGAGGGTCCTATCCACGTTGACCTAGATGTGGATGTTTGCGATCGCAGCGTTGTGCCGGCTTGCCCGGCTGCCGCACCCGGTGGACTGTCTGCTTTTGAGCTGCGTCAAGCAACCAGAATTCTCGCGAGCAATGAGCTAGTTCGTGGCTTTGATATCACAGAGATTGATGCATCAAAGGACAGCGATGACCAAAGGACTATTCGCCTTGCTGCTTTATTAGTGCTGGAGTCGGTAGCGGGCTTTCAAAGCCGGTAAAGCGCTAGGACGTTGAGTCTTTGACGAATCCGAGTCCGAGGTTCAAGAGCCTCGCATCAGAGGTGTAAAAATCAACTCCGGCGGCTGAGGCTTGGGCAATCAACATCCAGTCAAATGGGTCAGTGTTTGCCAAATGACCAAAACTTGTCGCAGCTAAAGCCGCCTGAGAACTGTAGCTGAGCTCGACTAGGCCAGTGTCGTTGAGCATTTTGGAGATGTCTTTGGAGAGTTGAGGGCCACGTTGTTTACGACTAAGAAGTTGCAATTCAAAAATGCTCACCGGGGAGTAATAGGCCCAGCCCGCGCCTTCAAACCGCCGCAAAAACTGCCTGCCGAACTTCTTTGGGTTAGAAAGTGCCCAGATCAAGGCATTGGTATCGAGCAGCATCATTTGAACTTGGCATCCCATTCTGGGTAGTCCTCTAGCCAGTTTGCTCCGTCAATATCAATCGAATCCCACCCGGCCATTTCTTTAGCAAATGAGCCCAGCGGGAGCCTCGTGCCCTCAAACGGGACAAGTTTGGCAACTGGTTTGCCATTGCGGGTCACCACCAACTGCTCACCGCCCTCGACGCGTTCGAGTTGCTCGGAAAGCTTTGCCTTTAGCTCAAAAACGCTCACGAATTTCTCCATGCCTCAAGTGTAAAAATTATGACCAATCTGGTCAATCTTTTTCTTTGGCAAAACCTACCGAGTCGCATCATCGAACATTTACCTGCCTTGGAATTTGTGGATAACAAACCTCTTGGGGTGTCTGTGGATTGGCGCTAAATAGCCCAGTAAACTATTGGTATTCCGCAGTGCCGCGAGCCCAATATCCATCCCGAAACTGGATTTCCAGCAAACCGAAGGGGAAAAGTGCCAAAGATCATCGTCGAGATCATGCCAAAGCAGGATCTACTTGACCCACCAGGCAAGGCCGTAGCCAATGCCCTTCGACGCTCCGGCAACAGCGATATCGTCAACGTGAGAATCGGTAAGCGCATCGAATTGCACTTTGACCGAGCAATCACCCAGGCAGATCTAGATAACGCCAAAAAGATTGCCGACTCTTTCCTCTCCAACGACGTCATCGAAGACGTGGTTGCGATCACCAAAGAGGACTAATGAAGATCGGCGTAATCACCTACCCCGGCACCTTGGATGACCGGGATGCACAGCGCGCAATTCGACTAGCCGGAGGAACCCCAGTTCCGCTTTGGCACGCAGATTCAGACATCAAGAAGGTGGACGCCGTTGTGCTACCAGGTGGCTTCTCCTACGGTGACTACCTACGTTGCGGCGCAATTGCCGCGCAGGCTCCCGCCACCCAAGAGGTCGTGCGGCTAGCCGCTCAAGGTCTACCGGTCCTAGGAATCTGCAATGGCTTCCAGGTATTGGTTGAGGCTCACCTATTGCCAGGTGGCTTGATTCGCAACGAACACCAGCACTTTATTTGCAGAGACCAGCGCCTAAAGGTGGAGAACACCAACACCGCTTGGACCAACCTCTTCAATGAGGGTGACGAAATCACCATTCCACTCAAGAACGGTGAGGGTGGCTACATCGCGAGCGCAGACACCCTGAAGATGCTTGAGGCAGAAAACCGAGTGGTCTTCCGCTACCTAGAAGTAAACCCAAACGGATCCATGAACGACATTGCAGGCCTTACCAATGAGCGTGGCAATGTGGTTGGGCTGATGCCTCACCCAGAGCACGCGGTTGAACCTGGCTTTGGACCTGACACCGATATCGCCACCAGAAGCGGTGTCGATGGCTTGAAGTTCTTCCAGTCGGTATTGAAGGCTTTGGTGAACAGCTGATGAGTAAAAGACCTACCAACGTTGACACCGTCTCTGACGCCATCGCCAATGACAAGCCTCAGCCCTGGAAAGAGCTAGGCCTCAAGGAAGACGAATACCAAGAGATCAAAACCATCCTTGGTCGTCGTCCAACCTCATCTGAGCTAGCTATGTACTCGGTGATGTGGTCTGAGCACTGCAGCTACAAGTCCTCCAAGATCTACCTTCGCCAGTTTGGTGAGAAGGTCACCCCTGAGATGAAAAAAGACCTCATGGTCGGCATGGGTGAAAACGCAGGTGTAGTAGACATTGGTGAAGGCCTAGCCGTCACCTTCAAGGTCGAAAGCCACAACCACCCAAGCTACATCGAACCATTCCAAGGTGCAGCAACCGGTGTCGGTGGCATTGTGCGAGACATCTTGACCATGGGTGCCAGACCAATCGCGGTTATGGACCAGCTACGTTTTGGAGCACCTGGCGACCCTGACACCGCACGCGTGGTTCACGGCGTCACCGCAGGCATCTCTTTCTATGGCAACTGCCTAGGACTGCCAAACATCGGTGGCGAGACCGTCTTTGACAAGGTCTACCAGGGCAACCCGCTGGTCAATGCCCTAGGTGTTGGCGTGATGAAGCACGAAGACCTAAAGCTAGCTAAGGCATCCAACCCAGGTGATCTAGTAATCCTGTTTGGTGCTAGAACCGGTGGCGATGGCATTGGTGGCGTTAGCGTTCTAGCCTCAGAGACCTTTGACTCAACCGGCCCAACCAAGCGCCCAGCGGTGCAGGTTGGCGACCCATTTGCCGAGAAGGTTCTCATTGAGTGCTGCCTAGAACTCTTCTACGCCAAGGTGGTTGCAGGTATTCAAGACCTAGGTGGAGCAGGCATCTCCTGCGCCACCTCAGAGCTTGCCTCCAACGGTGGCAAGGGCATGAGAGTGCAGCTGCAGAACGTGCTACTTAGAGATGACTCGCTAACCCCAGAAGAGATTCTGATGAGTGAGTCCCAAGAGCGCATGATGGCAATCGTTCCGCAGAGCGACCTAAAGGCTTTCGAAGCAATCGTGCAGAAGTGGGAAGTTGAGTACTCCGTTCTCGGCGAGGTAATCGACGAGGATCGCCTCTATATCAACTGGGGCGAGCAAGAGATCGTAAACGTGCCACCAAGAACCGTGGCTCACGATGGACCGGTATACAACCGCCCAGTCGAATACCCAAAGTATCAGGACGCTCTAAACGCCAACAGCTCAAGCTCACTTCCAAGAGCAACTGCCCCGGCAGAACTTGCCAAGCAGATCATGGCAATTGTCACCAGCCCTAACCAGGCTGACAAGTCTTGGATCACCGCGCAGTACGACCGCTACGTCATGGGCAACACCGCACTATCGATGCCAGATGATGCCGGCATGATTCGCGTCAGCGAAGAAACCGGATTGGGAATCACACTGGCCACCGATGCCAACGGCAAGTACTGCCAGCTTGACCCCTACCAGGGAGCAAAGCTCGCGCTAGCCGAGGCATATAGAAACGTCGCTGTTACTGGAGCCAAGCCAAAGGCAGTAACCAACTGCCTCAACTTCGGTAGCCCAGAAAACCCAGAGGTTATGTGGCAGTTCAAAGAGGCGACCGCAGGTCTTGCGGATGCCTGCATGGAGCTAGGCATCCCAGTCACCGGTGGAAACGTATCTTTCTACAACCAAACCGGTGACGTTGCAATCTACCCAACCCCGGTGGTTGGAGTCCTTGGTGTCATCGACAACGTTGCAAGACGCATCCCATCGGGATGGCAGGACGAAGGCAACAACATCTACCTACTTGGAACCACCAGGGATGAACTAGATGGTTCGGCCTGGGCCGAGACCATCCACTCTCACCTAGGTGGCGAGCCACCGGTAGTTGATCTTCCAGCCGAGAAGAAACTTGCGGACCTAATCCACGGAGCTGCTATCCAGGGGATGATCGAAGCCGCTCACGATATCTCAGAGGGTGGCATCGCGGTGGCGGTGGTTGAGGCAGCCTTGAGATTCAACGTAGGTGCCAGAATCTGGCTCGATGAAGTTCTAGATCGCGATGGCGTTGACCTAACCGCTGCACTGTTCTCCGAGTCACAGGCGAGAGTGATTGTGAGCGTTGGCAGAGAAGACGATGTGAAGTTCCAGGCACTTTGCGAGGCAAGAGGAGTGCCAGTACTAAGAATCGGTGTCACCGACAAGGCCTCAGGCTCGATCGAGATCAAGGACCTAGCAACCTTCCAGCTAAACGAAGTTCGCAAGGGTTGGGCTAACACCCTGCCTGAACTTTTTGGCTAATCAACTAGGTCTCTAAGACAAAAGAATAAGCACTGTTTAGAAAGGATTTAAACAGTGCTTATTCGAGCTCCCCTACGAGGTCGTCGTCCCGCAGGGAATCTAGTTAGTGGGTCCCCTTGGGAACCAGCCCCTTACCGTTATTGACTACCGGAATTGGGTCGCAGATGTAGCCACCGAAGTCGTGGTCTGGCCCGTGAATGAATCCAAGCAGGAACCACTCGCCCTGATGCTGCACCGCACGAGCTGCATACAGCGTCTCGTGAGGGAACCAGAGAGCTTGATTGGGATCAAATGGTCCGAGCATTGTTGGGCCGACGGTTGAGAACATTCCGCCGTATGGGAACTTCTCCCTCATCTCAGGCGTCAACTCATTAGGACCGCTGCACCAGATCATGGTTGGAATGCCATTGATTTCCGAGATCTGAATGACCTCCATTTGACCAAATCCACTCTCGGTTGAAGTCAAAGGTGGCCTGACCTCCCAGGTCCTGAGATCCTTCGAGACAGAGTGGCCGGCGACACCGCGGCCGTACTTATCCCCGGTGATGCCACGCGCGGTGGTGATCATGTGCCACTCGTCGTTTTGCTTGAAGACCCAAGGGTCACGCCAAGCCTGATCGTGCCACAGCTGATAATCCAACATCTCGTACCACTTTGGATCGGCTTCGGTGAGAGGGTTGTTATCTACTTTGGTCCAGGTCATTAGATCCTTCGAAGTCGCCGCACCGACTCGCTGCTCGTCACCGGAATCCTCTCGAGAGGTGCCGGTGTAGAACATCCACCACAAACCGTCATCGCCCTTAATCACGCTTCCGGTCCATGTGGTCCAGGAGTCCCAAGCAGGTGATTCGCTGATCGCGATTGCGTCTTCAACAACAGTCCAGTCCTTGAGGTTGGTAGACACCGCATGTCCGACATACGGGTAGCGGTGTCTGCGCTGGACATCTCCTAAAGCTCTAGATGCACGAAGGTAAAAAGCATGGTGCTTTTCGCCATCGAATGCATACCAGCTATCCCAAACCCACGATTCAGCTAACTTGATCAACTACTAACCTTTCACTCCGGATGAAGCCACGGACGCAACGAACGCCCTTTGGAAGACCACAAAAACAATCAAAATTGGCAAAGTGATCAGGGTTGAATAGGCCATGATCTCGCCCCACTGGGTTCCCTCTTCACTGGTGGAAGCCCAGAAGTAATCCAGCCCGACCTGGACCGGCCTGAGCGATTCGGTTTGAACCACCATCACCGGCCATAGATAGGCATTCCAAATTGCTAAAAAGCTCAAGATGGCGCTGGTTGCGAACGCAGGACCGGCCAGCGGGACAATTACTCTCCAGTAGATGGAGAAGTAGCTCGCGCCATCAATAATTGCTGCTTCATCAAGCTCTTTTGGAATGGTCTTGAAGTACTGCACGAATAGAAATATCGAGAATCCGCCAGCAATAAAAGGCATGATCTGAACCAAGTAGGTATTTAGCCACCCGGTTGTGATTTCGAGCGTTCCATTCTCCCAATTCAGGCGAGGAAGCGAATTCACCAGGACCAAAAGTGGCATGGCAATGGTCTCAAATGGAACCACCAAGGTCGCAATTAAAAACACAAGCAGAGCGTTCTGCCCTTTGAACTTCAAGCGCGCAATTGCGAAAGCCGCCAATGAATTGACAAACAGCCCCAGGATCACAACTACGCCAGATACAAAGAGTGAGTTAAAAATGAACTGGCCCATCGGGAGTCTTTCGAAAACTCCGACGTACTGATCAAGATTTACATCCCCTACCGGGAAGAAAGCCCTCCAAGATTTCACATCGGCGAAGATTGCCTGCGGATCCTTCAGGCTCGAGGAAATCATAAACAGCAACGGCAGGCAAAACAGCAGCATGAAGAACACTGCCAGGGCATACTGAAGCACCAGGCCCACAGAAAGTTTGGTTCTCACGTCAGTCTCGCTCTCTTGTCAATCTGCGCTGGATTATGGAAATCAGCACAACCAAAATGAAGAAGACGATTGCAATTGCCGATGAATATCCGATCTCGTTCTTTCTAAAACCCTCACGGAACAGATGGAAAACAATTGTCGTGGTTGAATCCAGCGGACCGCCCTGAGTCATTACGTTCACCTGCGTGAATAGCCCCATGGCTGCGATTGAAATAACAATCAAGACAAATACAAACGTGCTCCGAAGGCCCGGCCATGTGACAGCTCTAAATTGCTGCCACTTATTTGCCCCATCTACAGTTGCCGCCTCATACAGCTCACCGGGGATGGTCTGCAATCCAGCGAGCCACACAATCATGTGGAAGCCAACACCCTGCCAGGCTGACATGAAGATAATCGCGGGCATGGCCAAGTTCGGATCGGTCAAAAATGCCACGGGCTCATAACCCGGGATGATCTGAGAAAGCACAACATTCGCCAGACCGTCTTTTTGGTAGAAGAAGATCCACAGAATCGAAACCACCACCATGGAGGTCACGACCGGCATGAAGTAAATAGTGCGGAAGAAGACCTTACCTTTGATTCGAGAGTTAATTAGTAGCGCTAGCGCTAAAGCCAAACCTCCTTGAAGTGGAGCAATTACCAACGCAAAAAGCAATGTATTGCCGAGCGCTTTCCAGAACAGGGCGTCACCGGCGAGGGTGAAATTGGCTTTGGTGCCGTCCTCGCTGATTTCTTCAGAGAGAATTTGCATTCCTGAGTAGGGAGTATCTGCAGCAGGTTTAGTTAGATCGCGCAAGTTGTCATAAGCCGAGTTGGGATCGCTCGGATCCGCATCGACACTTACCTGCCCAAGAGACAGTAGTTCGCTGAAGTTTTCGACACCAACAAACTCAGGTTCATTTGGGCTTGCAAATTTGGCGTTAGTGAAACCTAACGAGAATGCCAGGACCACCGGGGCAACCAAGAACATGGTCATCAGTGCTACCGCTGGCATAACAAACAACAGGCCAGCACGTGCCGACTTGGCGCTTAAACTATTACTGAATAGCCGCTTTCGCGCTCTAGTTAGGGTGGTCATTCATTTTCCTTTTTAGGAAACCTGTGGTGGCGGTGGCGACCGCCACCACAGGTCTTTATTCCATCGATTTAGCGGTAGAAATCGTTGTCCGCTAGGTTGGCATCAATTTCATCGGCTGCTGCATCCAAGGCTTGCTTGGCGTTTGCACCGTTGATGATGTCGGCTACAGCCTTCTCGTAAATGGTCGAGACGCTGAGGTACGCAGGTGTTGGAGGACGCAATACGCCGTAGCTGTTCGAGAACTCAACGAACACGGCGAATGGGCCACCAGGTGCGTAGTTTGGAACCTGCTCAGCCGCAGTTGCGGTTGCAGGGATCAAACCAATGCGGTTAGCAAAGGCAACGATGTACTTGTCCTGCAAGATGAACTCGATGAATGCGGCTGCACCCTCTGGGCTCTCACATGAGGAAGAGATACCGAACTGCCATGAAGCTGCACCGATCTTTGGACCCTGTCCGAAGTTAGGTGGTGGCAAGATCAGCAGGTCGTCGCCTAGTGCCTCGTAAGCATCCTTCACAGCCCAGTTACCGTTGTACTGAAGTGCGATGGTGCCAGCGATGAACTCGGTGCGGTCACCGGTCTGAGCTGGGTTTGCGTAGCCCTTGGCGAAGGTAGAACCGAACCACTCACCGAAAGCCACAGAAGCGTCAGAGTTGATTACGCCATCTGCGGTCTCGTAGGTTGAGCGGTCAATTAAGTCTCCACCGAAGCTCTGCATGATTGGGCTGTAAGCGTATGGGAACCACTCGCCGGTCCAGCCGTTACCCCAGTCAATTGCGTAGTCGTAGTCACCGGTAGCGTCAATAGCTGCTAGCAATGCATCGAATTCTGCCTGGGTCCATGGCTCTGCAACGGTTGGGATTCTTGCACCAACAGCCTCAAGGGTGGACTTGCGGGCTAGCATGCCCAAAGCGGCATCCCATGCGCCTGCGGAGTAAAGCTGGTCGTTGTAGTAACCCTTAGCACCAGGTAGTAGCGACTCTTCTAGTGCTGAGTTAATGGTTAGTGGCTGCAGGTAGCCGGCCCATGCCCAGTTAGGCATGATTGGTCCGTCAACGTCGACAACACAAGGCAAGGTGTTCGAAGCAGCAGCAGCCGCGATCGAGTCGTTGTAAGACTCTTGCGGGAACTCCTCAAGTACTACTTCGTATGCAGTCTGGCTCGCGTTGAAGTCGGTGATTGCTTCTTTTACAGTCGCGATCTCCTGGTCGTTACCAGCGGCGTGTGACCACATCGAAATGGTTGTGGTTTCACCAGTCGCGGCACCTTCCTCGGAATTGCTCGCGCCGTCGGTTGCAGCGCAACCTGACAGCATGATTGCGCTTGCGGCCGAGGCAGCAAGCAACGCTCTAGTTAGCTTGATCATTTTTCCTCTTTTTCTTGGAGTGGAGCCGAAAACGAAGTTTCGAATGGCGATTCGGTTGACGGTCTTGGAACCGAAACGGAGTCCCTGACCACCAACTCACCTCGAATTTCGACTAGTTTTTGAGTTTCCTCATCCCGTTCCTCGCAGATCCGAATAAGGCGTTCCACGGCTTCTCTGCCCATTTGGTAATGAGGTAGTCGAACCGTTGTTAATCCGGGGCGCAAACCACCGGAAATCAATTCCAAGTCATCAAAAGCGACTACTGATACCTGGCTTGGGATAGAAATTCTGAGTTCATTCAGCGCCTGGTAGACACCCATGGCAACTCGGTCGTTGTAGCAAGCAATAGCCGTGACGCTTGGGTCCTCTAGCATGATCTTCATCGCAGCCTCGTAGCCGTGATTTGAATTCAGGTCCTCGTAGAAATACATCCGCTTTGCTGAGTCAACCCACTCAAATTGCCGAGCAGCGAGCTTGAAGGTTTCCGTCCTGGCAACCGCGGCTGGCCAAGGAAGTTTCTCCATTATGACTGCCACATTTTGGTGGCCGGAGATGCCCAACATTTTTAGCGACTGCATAAAAGAGGCTGTCTCGGCTGGCACATAGGTTGGGTAGTCGCCCCTAGAGCCGAAGCAGTTAGCGAAAACTAGGTTTGATGGCAAGCGCTCCGGTAGTTCAATTTCGTGGTGGAAGAAGGCTGCAATTAGGACTCCCACAACCTGGTGCTCGGCCATTAGCTCTAAGGCTTCACCAATTGACTTAGCGTTGTTCTCCACCTCGACAAAGAACAGATCGTAATCGTGACTTCTTGCCGAGCGCTGGGCTGCCATTAGCATTTCGCCTGCGTAAGGGGAAGTGGCAACCTCAATACTCAGTAGGCCAATGGTTCTGGTCTGCTGTTCCTTCAAGCTTCTAGCCAAACGATTAGCACGGTAGCCAAGCTCTAGGGCGGCCGCCTTGATTCGAGCCTCTGTCTCTTCAGAGCAACGATTAGCCCCTTTACCGGAGAGGACGAGGGATACCAAAGACGTCGATACCCCAGCTGCTTTCGCAACATCCGCAAGCTTCGCTGTCTTCAAGTTCATCACCCCTAGTTTTAGTCAAACGTTTAACTTAGGGCTAACTACAGCATATCCATCAAACGTTTGACTAGACAAAAATGCATTTGTTATTTACTCGTGATGTTGGCCAGGAAATCACATCAAAGGAGTTTGTAGAACCTGCGGGGTTTGTGAGAACGGCGCGCCTAAAGTTTGTGGCTAGTCACAAAACCCACACTTCAGTAGCATTACCCGTATCTAACTAAGGTCGCCATGAACATCAAATACATCGCAGCACTATCGTCCCTTGCGCTACTAACCGGTTGCGCTACCGGTCCATCAATGACCGATGCCGAGAGCTGTGACCTTATTGGTGGAGCAATCGACTCCATGATGTTTACCTTCGATGACCCAGAGGCCACCCCAGAGTCTGCAACGGTGGTTTTCACTAAAGCAGCTGAAGACCTAACAGCAGCATCCGAGGGATCAGAGGGTGAGAAGGCTCAGTGGGCTGCCAGCATGAGTGCTCTTGCCAGCTACCTAACCCAGAACATCGCAGACAGCGATGGCGACGCCATGCTGCAAACCCTGGACGCACTCTTTATTGGATTTGGCGAAAAAACCACCTACTGCGCAGAGTAACTAAGACTTCAAAAAGCGAGCCAAATACCCGGCTATAACCAAAGCCAATGCCGGATACATCATTGCCCAGGGCAAGGTAATTGCATCTGATAGCAAGCCAACCAGTGATGGCCCAATGAAGTAAGCACCAATAGAGATAACACCAACTCTTGCAATCCCAATCGATGGGGCAATGCCCTTTATGGCAGCAGCCCCGAGAATAAATGCCGGGAACATCGGACCAATAGCAATGCCAGCCCAAAAGAAACCGAAGTTCACCACCACAAGGGCCAGCAGAGGATTAGAGCTACTGAGCCAAACCCCAAGCAGTATCGAAGCTCCCCAAACCAAACCACCAAAGACGCCCAGGTATCTAACCACCCGGTATGGGCCATACCTATCTAGCCAGCGATCTCCTAAGAACCTAGAGATCAGCATCGCAACGCCAAAGGTTGCAAAGGCAGAGGCATTGATGCCCTTCTCGATGCGCATCCAGTCCTGCAGCAGGATTGCACCCCAGTCGGCAGCAGCACCTTCTGCGATAAACGATGCAGCAGAACCAATACCCATAAACCAAAGCGGCAAGGTCGCCCAAGCAAACCAAGGCACCGAGTTACTGGTCTTCTCTTCGCCATTGCCAGCATGACCATCCATCGAAGGCGGCAATAGCTTTCGAGCTGCAAACAAAAACACCACAAAGCCAATGCCTGCAACTATCAACAGGTTCTGCTGCGGAGTCAAAAGATAGGCAACCGTCGCACCAAAGACAGTGGCAACCAAAGTCCCCAAGCTCCACATGCCGTGGAAAGAAGCCATGTAGCCCTTGGCCAACAACTTCTCAATTGCAACGCCCTGGGCATTGCCACCAACATCTAGCCAGGCATAGGAGAACCCCAGCACAAACAACCCAATAACCAATACAAAAGGCGAGTTACTCAACGCCATGATCACAACACCCAGCGGCACCACAACCGCAGAAACAAACATCGCTGGCCTAGAACCAAAGCGGTGTATCAACCGGCCAGCAAGCTGAGCTCCCAGCACAGCCCCCGCAGAACTAGAAACCAACACCAAACCAAATTGAGAATCAGATAGCCCATTAGCTTCTTTGATCTCAGGAATCCTCGGCACCCAGGCCATAGAGACAACACCCATCACAAAGAACATCAGCCACAGCGAGTTGCGTGCTGAAGTTCCGACGGTGGATTGCATAACCAAAGGGTAGTCGCAGACCATCATCCACGATGCGCGAATCTTTCGCACGACATCAATTTAGATGTCTGAGGGCTAGGCAACTATTGGCACATTGGAACGGGGGATCATGGCAAAGAAATCTTTTGGCAGCTTGATAGCTGCGGTTGTGGGGCAGTTGGGGTTTGCTGCATACCGAGGATATAAAGAGAAGAGGCAGGCAGCGGAGGGCGAATACCGCACTGCCTTTAGAGCGGCACAGCAGGAGAAGGCTACCGAGCAAGCTGAATATGAAGCCTTCGTTGCATCGCTACCGAAGCTGATTGGTGATGGCTCCTTTGGACTGGTGGCTGACACTGCAACCGGAGATCGGTTTGCCCTTGAGGCTTTCACCCAGTACCTAGACATCATGCATGAGGGCGAGCAGGTGCTAACTGCGATCTTGATTGCGGAGCATGCCAATACCCCAGCCTTTATTGCAGTGGAGTTGAGCCAGGCACATGTTGGTTTATTGACCCCTAAAGATTCTGAGCCAATTCTTGCTGCTATTCCCAATACTTCGGGGAAGGTAAGTTGCAGTGCGAAACTGCGCAGACTTAACTACGGTGATACGTATCAGTTGCTGCTGGATGTAAAGCTGCCTGTTGAGTTAGAGGGGGACTAGCCATGTGTGCATTCATAGTTGGGCTTGTCTTTCTCATTTTGTTTGTTGCCTCGGCAGGCAATTGGCTTGAGCAAAACCCTTGGGGCTGGCTGGTGGTGTTTTTATGCGTTGGCCTTGTGGCCGCAGTCTGGTTCTTGATGCGCAAGAGCAGAATCGAAAACAACATGGTTGCCATGGAGCGCATTGCAGATGAGCTTGAGGTAATCGTCAAAGACTTTGCAGATATCGATGGCTTCTTGGCGCTTCGCAAAGGCGAGAAGGCCATCTACCAGCGCTCAGAGGTTCAGCTTCGTGAATACAAGGGAACTGGCTCTACCTATCAAGGTGGCAATGCCGGAGTAATCGTTAGGGCCACTGACAACATTGGTGTCACCCTCGGCGGTAGCCGAGGTTCACTGACCCCTAACCCTGAAGAGCAAACCGTGATTGATATCGGGACAGCAATCTTTACCAACCAACGAATCTTGTTCGCGGGACCCAATCACGCCCGGGAATGGGAGTTCGACAAACTGATCACCTTCTCCACCGGGGATAACGGCTTTGTGGTTGATCTAGCGGTGAGCAATAGAAGTAGAGCCTCAACCCTTGCTGCCGATAGCTCTACTGGCATTACCCCAGGGATCATGGCAGCTATCTGTGTCGAGATGTTCCAGGATGGTGAAGAGGCCGCTAGAGCCTCTGCTCAAGCTCTGATCCAGGACATCCGCAAGAAGGTAGCTGACTTCAAGGCCAATTAGCGGTTGTGGATAACTAAACACAAGAAATTCAAAGTCATGGAAAGATTCTGACTCCATAAATTAAGTGTGCACATTGTGCGTACAGGAGTAACATGACTATCACTATGAGTAAAGAAGAGCGTCTAAACCTAAGAACCTCGGCAGAGACCAAGCAGCTATTGCAGCGCGCTGCCGAAGTGAAGGGCGTCTCGATTTCCGAGTTCATCCTTGGACCAGCCAAGGAGCACGCGCAAAACACCCTTTTAGACCAGCGCTTTTTCTTCCTTTCGGCTGACGAATACGACCGCTTCGTCGCGGACGCATCCGATGTTGATAAGAACAGGGAGCGAATTCAAAACATTCTGGCTTTCCGAGCACCATGGGAAAACTAACCGGCCCCTTGCCACTTGCCGAGCATCACCGGTTTTCAGAGTTTCGCTCTGGTGAAGAGGTCTTAGATCAGTGGATTCAGAAGTACGCTCGTCCTGCAATTGACTCCAAGAGTGCGCAAGTTTTTGTAGTTTGTGATGGGGATCGCGTAGTTGGGTACTCTGCCCTGGCAACCTCAGCCATTTTGTATCGAGAACTCCCCAGCTCTCAACGTTCAGGCCTGTCAAGGCATCCGGTGCCAACGTTGCTGCTGGCCCGTCTGGCGGTTGATTTGGATTATCAAGGCCAGGGCATAGCTCGCGTTCTAGTCAGAGACGCCGTTGAAAAGGCAATATCGATTCAAGCGGTGGCGGGTGTGGTCTCGCTGATTACCCATGCCAAGAATCAAAGTGCAGAGGAGTTCTACCTCAGCCAGGGATTCACAAAATCACCCGTGATTGAAAACCTCATGTGCTTGCATCTGAAAAGTTGAATGGGATTCTTATCTGGACCTAATGCACACATTTGAGAATCTCCAAGAATGCAAAAAGAGGGTGGCTCAAGGAACCACCCTCTTTTTGGTTTAAGTAGTGGGGACTACTTTCTTACAGTTACCGACTTTACGAAGGTCTTCTTGCCAACGGTGACTCGAATGACCTTCTTTCCAACGGTGGCTGGGAACTTGTAAGTCACAAGACCGGTGGTTGGAGTCCGCTCGTATGACTTGCCGTTGATTACGATCTTCACGCTCTGGTTGCTTGCGTTTACGACCTTAACCTCAACGGAGTTGCTGCTTGGCGCCATGGATACCTTTAGGGCACCTGGTACCCAGGTAACCATGGTGTTTCCGGTTAGCGGAAGCCTTCCGGTGCGCTTTACAGATACCGCAACCGCAGTAGTTCCCTCAACGTTGTTCGAGTTAGGAACCGGGATCGATACGCGACCCTTCTCGTCGGTTAGCACCCAGCTCTGCTTAGACTCTGGGCCGTTGATGAATACCTCTGCCAACTGGTTTGCCATTGGCTTGCCGGCTTCGTCTAGGAACTCGAAGTTGGCGGAGTATGGCTCACCGGTCTTAGCGGTGTCAGTTGCCTTAGCTACAACCTTGGCCGCATCGGTCTGCTCCACAAAGTGTGCGAAGAGCATGTCGATACCCTCTTGCTTTGCTCCAACTAGGTGAGGCTTGATGTTGGTGCCAAGCTCCTTACCGTTTGGTGCGCCGTTGAGGTTAGCCGGCATCTTCTCACCCTCAGCGTTGGTGTTGGTCAACACGAAGGTGACCTTTCCTTCGCTGTCGGTGCGCTTAGCAGGTAGCTGAGTTTCACCATTACCGGCACAGTCATCTGGACCGATCAGGGTGTTCTCATACATGAAGTAGGTCTTGGCACACGAGTAGTTCGCGTTCACAATCAAGGTCACCAGAGCATCGGCCATCGGCTCGTTGTTGGCGTCAGTGACGGTGTAGGTGAGCTTGAAGGTGCTGCGAACCGGAATGTACTTTAGGTACGCTCTGGTGTCCTCGTCACGGTACTGCCAAACGCCATCCCACCAGGTTGCATCAAGGAAGGTGTCCATGAATGCCTTGTCCAAACGAATGTGTGGGTATAGACCCTTGTTCTCACCGGTTCTTGGAGCAGCGGAAGGAGAACTTACCGTGACCGCGTTAGGGGTGAACGCAAGGTCATCGATGTACAGGGTCTGCGCGCTTGGATCCGCCAATCCCAAGTTGAAGAACAGCACGATCTTGGTGTAGTTCGAACCTTCGGTGTAGTTACCCGCCGCAGGCGAGGTGAAGTCGAAGGTTAGAACCTGCCAGCTGGTGGTGCCAGCGGTAGCGCTCTGCTGAACATATAGGTTCGGAGTTGAACCACCTGGGTCGTTGCCCGGTGCCTCCAGCTTTAGAGTCACGCTGGTGGTGGCGGTAGGTGCCTTCACCCTCAACTGAACAATCTTGCTGGTTGCAGAGATCAACTCGGTCGAGGTACGAACATCAACGGTCAAACCGGCCCAGGTCTGTGCGGACGGAGACTCGGTGATGTAACCGCTGTTGGTTCCGCTTGGTGCGTTAGCACCTGCTGGGGTTGCAACTAGGTCACCGGATGCACCCTCGAAAGCCTCCCAGCTAGCTGGTTTGGTTTCGAAGTTGTACTGAACGGTCTGAGACAGAGTGGTGACCAAAGTGAAGCCCGAGTTCTGCGCGGTTAGTGCCGCAGGGGTTGCTCCATTGAAGGCCACGTCGTCGTAGAAGTAAACGTTGTCGGTGGAGTTTCCACCACCGGTGGTTCGCTCTGGCTCATAGGCCACCCAAGCCCTTCTCCACTCGACAGCGTAGTTAGCACTGGTTGGGAATGTGAAGGTTAGGGTCTGCCAGCCAGCAGCTGTGGTTGCGGTGGCGGAGGTGGTCAAGGTTGCTGAGTAGTCAACAGTCTGAACGCCAAGCACAACAGTCTTTCCAGCCGCCGGTGCGTAGAAGTTCATGGTCACCGTGCGGTTCTGGTATGAGATCAAGCTAGCGCCGCTGGCAAGGGCATCTGCCGAGATTGCGGTGTTAGAGGAAGCGTTACCCTTTTGTCCCTTAACCATCTTGGTTCCAGTTGCGGAACCGCCTGCCTGGTCAGCAGCGTTTACATAGTTACCCCAGGCGCTGTTGTCGCTCGCAGAGGTGTAACCAAGTACGTTACCCCAGCCGTTCATGCCTACGGTGTTGGATTCGTAGTTGTAAAGAGTTGGTGGGGCAAGCGGTGCACCGTTGAAGGAGACATCGTCGTAGAAATAGACGAAGTTTGTGCTGGAGTTGCCACCAACGGTTGAGTCGATGTCATATGACACGTTCGCCCGGTTGTAGGACTGAGTGAAGTCAATACCTGCGGAGAACACGAAGGTCAGGGTCTGCCAGCCGACGGTGGTCACTGCCGATGCAGTGGCGTTCTGAGCGCCCGAGTAGTCATCTTTGGTTACCTGCAGCTGGACGGTTTTCCCAGCCTCTGCGGCGTAGAACCTCATCGTCGCAGTGCGGGTGGTGGAGGAAATCAAGCTCGAGCCATTGGCGATGCTACCAACAGCAGTGTTGGAGACGGCGTTACCCTTTTGGCCTTTGACCATCTTGGTTCCATAGGATGATCCACCGGCCTGATCGGAGGCGGGGACGTAGTTACCCCACGCTGATCCATCATTGGCAGATGTGTAGCCGAGTACGTTGCTCCAGCCGTTCATGCCTACAGTGTTGGATTCGTAGTCGAAAATGATTGCTGGGGCAGGAGCATCTGCACTGGCTGGTGCCGCACTGAGCGTTACTAGCGACGTCGCTAGCAGCACTGCGGAAGTCAGCATCGATGCCAACTTTGAATTCTTAAACTTCATAACAGGTTGTTCCTTTCAAGCAGGGGCTGAAAGGTGACCGAGAGAAGAAGTTGCGCACACAGTTCTCACGTCGATTCACCGGGACTCGCGGTCGCACACTCGTCGAGATGATGGAGCTATTTAATTTGTTAGCAAAGACTAATTTGATGTTTTGAAATCTGAAACCGATTTCACACCATATTTATACAACTGTTACGAAGGCCTAAATTTCCTGTATTTAGGCCTTCGAAACCGATTTCAGGTTTTTACTTCTTGAACGTCTGGGTGACGGTTCGCTTGACGCCACCGATGTTGAAGGTCCAGGTGGTTTTACCAGGCTTGGTGCCGATCAGCACCACCTCAACATCTCGGCGCTTATTCGAGCTGTTGTAGCCAAAGGTCAGCACATTCTTACCCAGTTTTGCTGAGGTAATGATGTCGACCCGATTGGTTGGGGTAACCAAAACCGCTACTCCGCCGTTGGTGGCAGTAACGGAAATATCTGGTGAGTAGAGCGCGTTTGCCTGAGCGTTTCTTAGGTAGCTAACGGCAAGCTTCACAACGACCTGATCGGTCTTTGCGATGTTCGCTGGGTCCAGCGGTAGGGCTGGATTCTCTTCGCCCTCCACCACGATGTTGCCATCGAGGTCAGCTGCGATGTCACCGCGAGAGCGAACCTGAAGTGAGATACCGCTAGGGCGAATGCTCATGTCTGGAACGATCTGTGGCCAGTAGTAGTCAACCGACTCTTCTAGCTCGTTGGTGGTGGTGTGCATGCTAAATGGCAAGAATGCGGAGCCCGGCTCCTTGGTGTCTGGGTTTACTGACTTGTAAGCCAGCACCTGCGCCTTGGTGTTTAGGTTCTTGATACTAAATGAAACATAGCCTCTGGAATCTGTCACCTTCTTGTCGATGAACTTTGCCCACTTGCAGAGGCTGCAACCGCTGTCCACGAGTAGGTTCACTTCGCGCTTAGCCTGCGGGGTTCCCCAGATGTCAAAGACGCGGTACTTCAGCGCGATGGTCGATCCAACCATGTAGGACTTGGCGTAAACCTGCGCGTACTCAGGTAGCCAACCGCGCTTGAATACGCTCCACTCGTAGGTAGCCTCCCAGAGGTCTGAGCCCTGGCAGTCGTACTTATAGTCACAAACGGCTTCTGGTCCGGTTGCGGTGCCAACCAACTTCACCACTGGGTAGAAGCCAGGCTTTTTGAAAAGAATCAACATGGTGCCAACAGTGGTGCTGCCATTGGTTAGATCCACTCGGATTGAGTCATCCTCAACGGCCGGCTTGTTTGGGGTGATTTCTAGTTCTGCAATACCGGTTGCATCAACAGTTGCTATGTTCTCATCGCCAGGGATGTTGTCGGAGTATGCCACATCGCTGTCGACCACGAACTTGACCTGCTGACCAGCATTCGCTGGGGTGCCGACGTACTGAACGGTCACGCTCTTCTGGTCGGTGCGAACCCAGGCCTGGTTGTGCTGAGTCTCAGAGTCAACCAAAAGCTGCTCTTTCTCGTTGAACTCGCGCATGTAGCGCTCAAAGACACCGGTCTGCTTCTTGACGTGCAGATTGCCCCAGCTAAGTGAGGTCACCCAGTTTGCTGCCCCAGATGGGCCAACCGGCCCAAGCAAAGTGGCCATCAACGCCACTAGTGCGGCACCTGCGATGAGACGTTTGTGCGTGCGCATAATTACCTTTCGACACTGTCTGTATTGGCGAGTGCGCACACACTCTTGTTGTTTAGAAAACCCTAGGCAGATTCTCTCACTACTAATTCGGTTGGCAAGATTTTTGGTGCTGGGGATTCACCCTGCAAGATTGCGAGCATGGTTTCGGCAGCGGCAACGCCAAGACCCACAATGTCCTGTCGGATGGTGGTGATTGCAGGGCGGTTTGCCTGTGCCATCAAAGTGTCATCAAACCCAATTACCAAAACATCATCCGGCACCACTCTGCCGCGCTCCTGAAGCGCTGCAACTACACCAAGCGCCATGGTGTCATTGGCGGCGAAAATGCCGTCGATATCTGGGTTGCGAGAAAGTAGGCGCAGGGTCATCAGCTTGGCGCTCTCGAAGGACCAGTCACACCTTGCGATCAAATCGTCATTGACCTCAATCCCGGCATTCTCATGCGCGGTCTTGTAGCCAGAAAGTCTGTGAATACCTGCACTGGCGGTCACATCGCCGGTGACCGTGGCCACCTTCTTGCAGCCTCGGCTAAAGAGGTGGTTGATTGCCTGCTGCGCTCCAGCGCGGTTGTCGGTATCGACAAAAGGAATAGGGGACTGAGGGTCGGCAGGAGTGCCGATGATTACCGTCGGTAGACCGTTTTTGCTCAGGTGATTAACCACGGCATCCTGGTGCACGGTTAGGAATATCGCGCCATCCACCTCGCCACCGGCCAGGTAGTGAGCAATTGGGCTGTCGGCTGATTCCAGCGGGGAAACCATCAACACGGTCTGCAGATCATTTGCCATCAGCACGCGAGAAATGCCAGCTAGCACCACGCCCCAGAAAGGGTCGCTCAGAGCTGTTGGGTCGTCATCAATAACCAGTGCAATCTGTCCAGTGCGGCCGGTCGATAGAGCTCTGGCTGCTCGGTTGGTGCGGTAGCCCAGTTTGCTGGCTGCTTCTAGGACAGCCTTTGCTCGCTCGGAGTGAACTCTCTCATCACCATTCATGACGCGCGACACAGTCGCGCGGCTCACCCCTGCCCTAGCCGCAATCTCGGCATAGGTGGTGCGATCCGTGGATGGTGAAGTGATGCTCATGTTTTAGTTGACCCCCGTAGCTGCCATTAGTTTATTGGCAGAAATGATGGCCGAATACGCCCTACCACTGTTCTTGATGGTGCGCTTGAGGGTATTGAAATCAACGTGCACAATGCCAAATCGCTTGCTGTAACCTTCCGCCCACTCAAAGTTGTCCATCAGTGACCAGGCGTAGTAACCCTTAAGTGGAGCACCACGCTTGACGGCTCGACCGGCGGCATTGATGTGATCGGTTAGATACTGAATTCTTCTTACGTCGGTGACTTCGCCATCCTCATTTGGTTCATCATCAAAGGCAGCTCCGTTTTCAGAGATTACAAGCTCTGGAATCTGGGGCCAGTCCTTAGAGATTCTGACCAGCAGATCCTCTAAACCAACCGGAGTAATTGGCCAGCCCATATCGGTGTATGGCTCTGGTGGAGTGCCATTGCTGCGGTGTGGGAATGGGAACAGTCCACCCTCAGACATCGGAGTATCTTCCTCGCGAGGTAGACCAATAAAAGCGTCGGAGTAGTAGTTCACGCCCATGAAGTCGGTCTGAACCTTAAGCGCAGCCAGGTCACCTGGCTGAACAATTTTGTCTAGTCGAGCCTCGTGGAACTTGGCAATGCTGTCTGGGTAGCGACCATTTAGGAAGGCATCGATCCACCAGCGATTGAGCTGTGCATCCATGAGATCTCCGAGCTCGGCAAGCTCTGGATCCTTCTCGTCTTCGATGCGGTAGGTGGTCATATTCAATGCGATACCGGTCTTGATGCTCGGGTCCACAGCCTTCATGGCTCGCGAAGCAACCGCATGTGCCAAGGCAGTGTGGTGAGCTGCAGCGAGCGCCGAATTCAGATCCTTCACGCCAGGAGCGTGCACACCGTTCATGTAGCCCAGCCAAGAAACACACCAGGGTTCGTTTATTGTGATCCACTCTTTGACGCGGTCCGAGAACGCCTTTACTGCCTCGGTGGCATAGAACGCAAAGTCGTCAACGATCTCACGATTTGCCCAGCCACCTTTGTCCTGCAACTTCTGTGGCAAATCCCAGTGATACAGGGTGATTACCGGGGTGATGTCATTGGCGATTAGCTCGTCGATCAGGCGGTTGTAGAAATCAAAGCCACGCTGCTCGCGCACCTTGTCCCCATTAGGGAACATTCTTGGCCAAGCCAGTGAGAAGCGGTAGCTGTTTACTCCCAGGGACTTCATGATTGCGACGTCCTCGGCAAACCGGTGGTAGTGATCGCAAGCTACATCGCCGTGCTCACCATTGGCAACCTTGCCCTCGGTCGCACAGAAGCGATCCCAAATGCTCTCGCCACGACCATCGATCTTGGTGGCACCCTCAATTTGGAAGCTGGAGGTTGCAACCCCCCACTTGAAATCTTCTGGGAACTTGTTCATCCCTTGACCGCTCCATCCATAACTCCGCCGACCAAACGCTTTCCTACGAAGATGAAGAGCAGTAGTAGTGGTGCGGTTGCCATAAAGGCACCACCCATGTTCAATGCGTAGTCGAGCGCATAGCTACCCTTCAGCTGATTAATTGCCACCTGCACGGTGAAGTTCTCTGGGCTCTGCAGCACCAATAGCGGCCACAGGAAGTCATTCCAGGATCCCAAGAAGGAGAACAGTCCCAGCACAAAGGCGCTAGGTCTAATGATTGGGAACACAACTGTGGTGAAGGTCCTCATGACTCCGGCACCATCCAGGCTGGCAGCCTCAAGCATTTCATTTGGCACCTGAGCGTCAATGATCTGACGCATCCAGAACACACCAAATGCGGTTACCAGCGCCGGGATGATAAGCGCGTAGAGGGTGTCAATCCAACCCAGGTTTCCCATCAGGATGAACATCGGGATGATGCCCAACTGCGATGGCAGCATCATGGTGCCGATGATTACCAGAATCAAAGACTTTCTGCCCTTGAAGCTCAGCTTTGCAAAGGCAAAACCAGCCAGTGCCGAGAAGAACACCTGTGCCACCGCAACCGCGGTGCCAACAATCAATGTGTTCCAGAGTGCTTGGTTGAATGGCACCGCCGCATAGACATCGTTCATCACCTCAAGGAATCGAGGACCGGGCACTAGCGAAGGTGGAATCTTTGCGATTTCCTCAGAGCCGCTGGATGCAACAACGAACATCCAGTAGAACGGGAACAGCGACACAAAAGCGATTAGACCTAGGACCGCATAGCTCATCCAAGAAAGCTTGTTGCGCTTGTTCTTGCGCTTCGTCACGCGGAACTTTGGAAGTGAAATTGCCGTCATTTGGAATCCTCACTTGCAATCCGGCGGGTAATCAAAAAGTTGATTAGCGAGATGATCAGCACGATCACGGTGATCGCAATACCAACCGCTGCCGCGTAGCCGTACTTCTGCTCCAGGAACATCTGCTCGAACAAGAACAGGGTCAAGGTAGAGAACTGTCTCGAGTCGCCACCGTTAAAGTTTCCGCTCAGGGTAAGTGGCTCAGCGAATACCTGCAAACCACCGATGGTTCCAACTACGACCACGAAAGTTATGGTGTTTCTAAGGCCTGGCAGGGTTACGTAGCGAAAGGTCTGCCACTTTGATGCGCCATCCAGCTCTGCAGATTCGTAGAGCTCATTTGGAATCGCAAGCATGGCTGCCAAGAAGATCAGCGCGTTGTAACCGACCCAGCGCCAGGTGATCATGGTTGCAATTGCGATGTGTCCCGGGATGGTTTCCGCCACAAAGTCAATGTGTGGGTAGCCAAAGACTCCAAGGATGATGTTGAACATTCCAAAGTCGCGACCAAAGAGCTGACCGAAAACAATAGCTACTGCCAACACCGAGGTGATGTTTGGAATCAGCAGCAGGGTGCGCCAGAAGGTTGGTGCACGAAGCTTTGGATTGCGCAGGATGCTGGCGAGGTAAATCGCCAGGATCATCTGCGGGATGGTTGAGAACAGCCAGATGCTAAAGGTGTTGCCGGTGGCCTGCCAAAAGCGATCGTCGGTTACCAAGAAGGTGAAGTTATCAAACCCGATGAAGATTGCATCGCCCAGTGGATCCCAGTTGAAGAAGGCAATGTAGGTCGAGAAGATAACCGGAGCCAAGCCGAAAATCAGGAACATGACGAAGAAGGGCGAGATGAATAGGTACGCCCACTTCGACTCATGTCGCTTGATACCCTTGCCCCGCTCTGCCTGAGGAGGCTTGGCGCGCCAAGGGTTTGAAGATTTGCGGCTTGTCACTTTGACTAACCGACTGTCTTCTTAACTTCGTTCAGCGCCTGCTGCCAAGCGGCAGCTGCAGTCTGCTTCTTTAGCGCCACCCTGGATAGGGCCTGACCAAAGATGTTGTCGATCTGACGCTGCTTACGACCTTCGAAGATTGGCTTTAGGGCAAGTGCTCCCTTGGCGTAGATCTGACCGATAGGTGCGTTGGAGAAGAATGGGTCCTTGTAGCCAAGCACGGTCTGGTCGTCATAGAGCACCTTGGCGGATGGGAATAGGCCGTAGTCCTTGAAGACCTTTAGCTGCATCTCAGGTGATAGGTACCACTTGATGAAGTCCATCGCCTCTTTAGGGTGCTTAGCAGAAGCCGGGATAGATAGCTGGCTTCCACCGATGTTGCCACCGCCACCAGGCAGTGCTGCAACGTTCCACTTGCCCTTGGTTGAAGGAGCAAGGTTCTTGATGTAGGCAAGCATCCAAGCCGGTGCGATCACTGTGGCAAAGGCACCCTTGTTTAGACCTGAGTTCCAGTCCGAGGTGAACTGCGAGATGTTGCTGCCAATGCCAGCGGTTAGCGCCTTGGCCGAAGTATCGAACGCGGTGCGAACCTGCTTGTTGGTCGAGTAGATCAACTTGCCGGTGCGGTCGTAGTACTTGGACTGACCTTGGTTCAAAACTGCCGAGTAGATGGTGCCGGAGCTGTCTAGGAAAGACTTCTTGGTCTTGGCCTTGTATGACTTACCGACCTCGATGTACTTGTCCCAGGTTGGCCAAAGTGCTGAAACCTTGTCTGGCTCAATTGGAAGCCCGGCGGCCTTAAACAAATCTGTGCGGTAGGCAATTGCAGCGCCACCCACGTCGGTAGGGATACCAATTACGCGGCCATCATCGCCAACGCCCTGGTCCCAACGCCAGTCTAGGAAGTTTGGCTCCATGGCAGATGCGCCAACGGTCTTTAGGTCTAGGAAGTACTTCGGGTATGAACGGAAGTAACCGGAGTATGAAACTTCAATGGCTGCGATGTCAGGGGTGTTCTTCGCAAGCATCGCGGTGGTTAGCGAGTTGTGGTGAGGGTCTAGGTCAGACTTCTTGATCACCAGATCGATGTCTGGGTTTAGTGCCTCATAGGCGGTGGCGAACTCTGGACGAATAACGTCTCCAAAGGACCAGATGGTGACGACAGTCTTATCTGCCGCCTGCACCGGTGAGACGATGCCAATAGTTAGCGCCAAGCTGCCAAATAGCGAAACAGCTTTCACGAAGTTTGAGTTGCGGGCCAAGATCTCTCCTTTGAGTGAAGGTAGGGATATTCCGCTGCGGTGGCTGTGTGCGCAACCACCGCAGCGTCAAATAACCTTTGCTATCGAGAAACAAGTCGTGAAACCGATTTCGCGATGGGCAAAATTAGAACACCAAGAGTGCCCAATAATCAAGTTAAGTTGCCGTGAAACCGATTTCGTTATTTAAGCGTTATAAGAGAAATCCCTTTAACTTTTAAACATCTGGCGGGGTTCTTATCGAGCTGATAAGTTGATTGAATAAATTGGTTTCAGTGTGCGCTGACCGTTAGTTCACCACGTAATTCAGAGGATTCGGCGCATGAAGTTTGGTAGAGCAGTTCCGCTCGGTTTGGCTTTTTCGTTAGTCCTGACCCTAGGAGTACAAGTGCCCGCAAGCCCCGCAGAGACTAAGAAACTACTTTGGTCTCAAGAGTTCAACTCGAAGTCCGGCACCTCGGTATCGAAGACTTTCTGGAACTACGACATCGGTGATGGCACCGAAGCCGGGATCCCTGGCTGGGGGAACGGTGAGCGCGAGTACTACATCTCGGATTCTCTAAAGCACGATGGCAAGGGCTCTTTGGTGGTTACCGCCAAGAAGATGAAGGTGCCGGCCGGCGGCGGAGTCTCCAAGGACAACCCATATGCCTGCTACTACGGCACTGCTTGTGAGTGGACCAGCGGCAAGATCACCACGCTGGGCAAGGTCGGTTTTCAGTACGGCCGCATCGAAGCAAGAATCAAAATGCCAAAGGGTGTTGGAATGTGGCCAGCCTTTTGGATGCTTGGAACCGACATCAAGTCCAACCCTTGGCCAGCCTGCGGTGAGATCGACATCGTTGAGGCTAAGGGTGCTTCACCAAAGATGGCCTACGGAACCGTTCACGGACCTGGCTACTCCGGCGGCGATGGCATTGGTGGGCTGACTCCGCTCAAGACTTTCAACTACTCGACCTTCAACGTCTATGCCATCGAATGGCTGCCGGACCAGATTCGTTGGTTGGTAAACGACAAGGTTTACTTCACCCTAAAGAAGTCAGATGTTGGAGCCAAGGATTGGGTCTTCAATAAGGAGTTCTACCTCATCCTGAATGTGGCCGTGGGTGGTTACTTCACCGGTGAAATTGACCCGGACCTAACCCAGGGCACCATGAGCGTTGATTACATTCGCGCCTACTCACTAAACGGCGTTGGAAAGGTGACCAAGTACTAATGAAAAAGTTTGTTGCCGCAATTTCTGTAATTGCACTTTCGTTTATCGCTTTCTCAAGCCCGGTCTCGGCGGCTACCCCCACGAAGAAGCTGCTCTGGTCTCAAGAATTCAATGAGGCTGCCGGGTCCGCACCAAACCCCAAGTTCTTTGACTACGACCTAGGCGGTGGCGGCTGGGGTAACAAGGAATTGCAGTGGTACACCGAGGATGCCGTAAAGACCAATGGTCAGGGCCAGCTCGAAATTAGTGTCTCCAAAATTCCACCGGTGGCCGAGGACGAACTGCCATACAACTGCTTTGGTGATTGCCAATACTTCTCCGGTCGCATCAAGACCCAGGACAAGATTCGATTTAAGTTCGGTCGCGTAGAAGCCAGAATCAAGCTTCCAGAGGGCACTGGTGTTTGGCCGGCATTTTGGATGCTTGGTAGCAACATCAAGGCCAAGAACTGGCCAACCTGTGGCGAGATCGACATCATCGAACTTCGCGGGCGCGAGCCAGAGCTAGCTATTGCTTCGGCTCACGGTCCTGGTTACTCCGGAGCTGCATCCAAGACCGGATCCAAGCGCTACGGCCTTCCGCTGTCCGATAACTATCACGTTTACGCGGTGGAGTGGTTCACCAACAAGATTGTCTGGTACCTAGATGGCAAGGTCATCCACACCATGACAGACAAGAGCGTGAAGAAGGGTTCGTACGTTTTCAACCAGGACTTCTTCCTAATCTTGAACGTGGCAATGGGTGGGGATTTTGACGGGGGCCAGCTCGATGACAGCATCGAGGGCGTAAAGATGAGCGTTGATTACATTCGCTACTACTCCGTAAATGGCGTTGGCAAAGTAACCCTCAAGTGAGAAGGTCTCTGGCGGGATTCTTACTGCCAATCTCATTGCTAGTCGGCGCCATCTCGGGCCCGCTTACTGCCAGTGCTGCCCCGCTCGCGGCAACCGGAGCGAAGTGCACCATCATCGGCACCGAGAAGGCTGATGTCCTAGTTGGCACCTATGCCTCGGACGTAATCTGTGGCTTAGGCGGCAACGACCAGATCTTCGGTTCATCCGGGAACGATGTCATCGATGGCGGAAACGGTAATGACAAGATTTCCGGCGGAGCCGGTCATGATCAAATATTTGGCGGCAAGGGCATTGATTTTGCTGATGGTGGCACAGGTGATAACCGCTGCGTAAGAGAACCTGCCGACCAGGCCTTCAAAAACTGCAAGCTGGTTAAGGCTTTGCCTAAGTTCCAGGCTCCACCGGTTAAGCCAAATCCAGTAAGCCAGTCTCCAACTGTCTCGCCATCGGTTTCACCAGTTGTGCCAGTCACGGTCTCGCCAAGTGTTTCTCCCTCAGTTTCTCCAAGTGTTTCGCCAACGACCTCGATTCCGGTTGCGCCAACCAGTTCACCTAACTCTGGCGGTGGTTCCACGACTCCAGTTTCACCAGCTCCTGAAACTGCCATCCCAGGAACATATGCCGGTGGCTCAAGCGCAATTTCAAACCAGCCCAATTCTCCAAGCACGACGGTGACGACTCAGACCAGCACACCAATCACCCTGGACTTTGAATCCGGCACTGCGGATCTAATTGGCTTTGGTGGCGACGGTGGTGGGGTTGATGCTCATCCAGCAGGCGGTGTTAGCGGCTCAACAAAGGCGGTAAGAATTGTTAGAGGCGCTGAGACATTCGCCGGCACTGTGTTCTATACAGCAGCCAATGGCGTAAATCTCATCGGACCTAACAGCAAGACTGTCACCCTGAACTTCTACTCACCGGTGGCCAACCAGCCGATTCTTCTAAAGCTGGAGGACGCAAGTAATTCGAGCCGGTATGTCGAGACCTTGGTGACGGCAGGATCTGTGGGCTGGCAATCAATGAGTTTCAATTTCGACAGCCCAAGAGCCGGGTCTCCTGCCTTCAACGCCGATACTCAATACCGGAAGGCAGTGATCTTTTATGCCTTTGGCACCAATGCAGCCGGGGCAACCTACTACTTCGACCAGGTCTCCTTCCCTGCGGTGACGACAACCCAGACCACCATCCCGGGCGCACCGACCACCACCTACACCCAGGGCAGCTTGCTCTGGGAGGAGAACTTTGACGGAACCGGTGCCTTGGATGGCTCAAGGTGGACGGCTCGAACCTGTGGTCACTCATCCGCCAACGGTGGCGGTTCTTGCCACAACAATGAGCAGCAGCACTACCTGCCAGATGCCAATCAACTCGATGGTCAGGGCAACGCTGTCATCACCACCAAGCGAGTCACCACTCCACCATCTGTTGGCAGTTGCTTGGCATGGTCAGGCAGCTGTCCTTTCACCAGCGGTCGCTTTGACACCCAGGGCAAGGTCTCCTTTATGTATGGAGTGCTTGAGGCAAGAATTCAGAACCCTAGGGGCGGCGGCAACTGGCCAGCGTTTTGGATGCTGGGCACCAACATCACCAGTGTGGGTTGGCCAGCATCGGGTGAGATTGACATCATGGAGGGTAAGTCCGGCAGTCGAGTTGCCAGCGCTATCCACTGGTCAAACGGCGGCAATGACGCCTATGAATATGGCGAGGCAAGCGGTGGAAACTATGCCAATGCCTACCACGTCTACAAACTGCACTGGCTAGAGAACTACATCGCGATCTACATCGATGGCGTGAAGGTTTTGGAAGAAACCAACACCACACTCAACCAGTCTGGATCGTGGGCCTTCAACCACCCGTTCTTCATCATCTTGAATAACGCAATGTCACCGGCTGGTGGTTTTTCCGATACCTATGACGGTTGGTCAACCTCGCAAATGAAGATCGACTACGTCCGTTACTACCAGCTCAACGGCCAGGGTCAGGTCTTCAACCAGTAGGTTGCTCGCGCTGGATGCCTTGCTGTGGTTTGATCTTGGTGATTGCTGCGGGCGTGAGGAAACCATGAAATCGTCATTAGCGATCCGACGAGGTCGGTTGGGCCCAAGAATGTCCGGCCCAAACTTTCAATAGCACCAAAGATGTCTGTGGACTGGCATAGGTTTTTAGTCAAAAGGGCTTTCTAGGGGGAAACGTGAATCGAAGTTCAGGACTGGTGTTAGTGCTTGCTTTAGTGGCTAGTTTCTTGCTAACGCCAAGCGCAAATGCGTGGGATGAGCAGCCGACTAACCCTTTTCCCGGAGTTGGTTTCGGTGAAGAGATTCCCGGCTACACCAAAATTGCTGTTTGCACAGATACACCTGAGGTTCCTGACAATTGCATTCGTCGCACAGGTCAACCTGAGTGCCCCGCATGGAGTGCAAATGACATCACCCCGACTCTAAGGCTCGATGGTTCCTGGTCTTCGGTAAAACTTTGGTGCAGGGCCAGTTGGACTGCTCCGGTTTCCCCAGAGCAAGAGGCCGCTTATCAGCAGTCGATTCGGGACGCCATGGCTGCTGCCGAGGCTGAATCGAAAGCATGGAACGCTGCTAACCCTGGCAGGCAAAAATGTGTCCAGTGGGGACCCCTTGTGCATCCAAATGGTGTCGGAGTGGCATCTGGTGGGGTTTGCGCAAATCCCGTACCCGCAGGCACTGCCCCTAGCGGATCGGACTCGATTTCCTCATCACCAGTTACTGAATCAGATCTAGACGGCTCCTCATCTAGTGGGGTGACCAGCTCTTCTTCGGTTGCATTACTCCCGCTTGATCCGACCCCTGGCGATTCTGTCTACAGAGGCAGTGGCTACCCATACACCCAGGTGGTGGATGGACAGGTTGGGGTAACGGGTTGCCCAGTTGGCTTCCAAGCTGCCAATGGCTTGATTGTTGATGTTGGCACCAAAAGGGTTTACACCGAGTGCTGGCCAGAGCGAGCTTGGATCGCCTATCGTCTCGGTGGCGAGGCGTGGGATCTCTATAAGGCGTCTGGCGGTAGCTACGACCCAAGCGTTGAGATTGATCGCAGAAACAAAGTTCTTTTGATCAGATCTCGGGCTAAGGCAATAGCCGAGGCCGCGGCACTTCTCACCCCTGGTGTGGAGCGGTGCAGCGCATGGAGTGGGTTTGGTGAATCTGGCAGGGAATGTGCCTACGCGTTTATTGTGCCTAACGGGCAAAGTGTTTCCAGCTCGGCGACGTTATCAAGCTCAACAAGCTCAACGATCTCTTCTGAGACCTCAACCAGCAACTCGACCTCGAGCCCAAGCTCAATTTCTGTTGGTCTTGCCTCCTCAACAATCGAAGGAAGTTCGACCAATGTAGCGAGCTGGTCGCTGCTAATTACTCCCGATTCTCAAGAAGCTTCAAGCATCTCGCAACTAGCCACCAGCATCACCAACTTGAGCACAGTCCAGAGGACTCTGGTTCAAGCTCTCCCCAAAGACAAGAGCTTGAACTACAAGGTGACGAGTTTGACTCCAAAGATCTGCCAGGCATCTTCTGCCCGCGTGAGAATTTCCAAAGCAGGAGTATGCAAAGTTGGTTTTGCAATCGTCGACTCGGCCGGAAATAGATACCAGATCGTAAAGAAACTTCGCAGAAGCTTCTAGTTGCCTTCACGCCTCTTGAGGCAGACTTACTCTGTCAAACCCAAACT
>CAZLKR010000001.1:68674-69194 GCA_964560155.1 uncultured Aquiluna sp. | reverse complement strand
TGGGGAGAGGGAGTTACAAGTGAACGACGCGAAGCAAATCTCAATGCGTGTATCTCAATTAGAAAAAGAGAAGATTCGTGCAGCCGCTGTGTTGTCTGGATTAAGTCTCAATGCTTTCGTGGTGAAAGCAGCCTCTTCGACGGCGAGCGAAGTCCTAGCAGGCGAGGCGATCTTCTTAGATGCTGAAGCCTATGACGAATTTGTAAGCGGGCTTTCTCATCAAAGCCGTGCGGCAGCAATTAGTGAGATTCTCAAATTCCGAGCCCCATGGGAAGATTGACCCTATGTCCATTTGGCTAAAAATTGGTTTGTCTCTGGTTGCCTTCGGTTTGATTCAAGCCGCCACTGTGGTCGGAAGCAATGTCGCCGATTTCATGTACCTAGAGGACTTGGGGCTTGAAGACTCCGAAGGTGCAATAGCCATCAGAAGATACAGTCCGGGCGAGCGGCTTCAATTTCTTGGAGCCGCAGCGCTCGCAACCGTTGGCCTGCTATCGATCGCCGGGGCTGGGATAAGTCG
>CAZLKR010000001.1:41242-68664 GCA_964560155.1 uncultured Aquiluna sp. | reverse complement strand
TGGTGGTTTCTCCGATACCTATGACGGTTGGTCAGCCTCGCAAATGAAGATCGACTATGTCCGTTACTACCAGCTCAACGGTCAGGGTCAGGTCTTCAACCAGTAGGTTGATGAAGCTTCGGGGACTAGCCCCGAAGTCCCATCATTACCCTGCCAGCAGCACTTCTCACCTTGGTTGGCTTGGACTGGAACCAGGTGGAGAGAGTTGTTCGCTGGGTCTTGGCGTAGTCACAGACTGCCTTAGCTCGCTTTAGGTACAAGACGTTCTGAGATGCAGGGCCGCTCGCTAGCCTGATTGCGGTGCAGACAAACTTTTTGGCGGTGCTGTTCTTCAGAATCTCCTTGATGGCTGCCTTCTGGGCAGCGGTCAAGTTGAATGCCTTACCAATGAATGCCGGCACATAGCCCTGGGCATAGGTTGCCGTAGGGCTTGCCGTTGGGCTAACAGTCGGTGTGACAGTTGGAATTGCAATCGGGCTGTCGGTAGCAGCAACAAGCAAGCTTGGCCTGGAAGTGGTGGCCACCTCTGAGGCAAGCGACACAATCATGACGGTGTCAATCTTTGCCTCGGTAGGAGCTGCACTCAAAGCCGTGCCGGTTAGCTGCACCGAGATTGCCTGGCCGACATCTGCTGAGGTTGGCTCATAGCTCTCTGCGGTTGCACCCGAGATTGGTTGACCCTCTCTCAGCCACTGGAAGCCAGAATCTTGCGCGCCAACCAGCGTCGATCGCTGAGCGATCAAGAGCTGACCGATGATTGGAGAACCGGTGATGACAACAAGTCGAGATCCGGTTGGCCAAGCTGGGGTGGTGGCACCCGAGATCTTTGTCACGCTCTGGAAGCCGGTCTTACGACCGGTTACCTTCACGGTGATGGCCTTGCCAGCATCGGATGCCTTGATCAAATAGCTAGATCCGACCGCACCAGCAATCGCACTGCCATCTCTTAGCCACTCATAGTCAAATGCGGTGCCACTGTCCCAAGGACCAGGCTCCGCCACCAAGAACTGGCCAACCTGGGCAATACCCGAGACGGTTGGAGTTGGTGAACTGGTGAAGCTGGAGATGGCTGCCTTTGGAACCGAAGCCACCGAGACCGAGAGCTGGCTGTAGCCAATCACGTTGTGGGCGATGATCGCAAAGTAGTAGGTCACACCAGGGGTGAGGTTGGTAACCACACAGGTTCTTAGCTCTGGAGCGACATTACCCGCACAGGTTCCGGAGGTAACCAAAGTGAATGGACCACCTGCTTCCAGTGAGACCCAGACCTTGTAGTAGTCGATGAATGCTCCACCGTTCCAAGGCTCGGTCCAATTCAGGCGAACCTCATTGGTGAGCGCTGTCGCGGTTGGCTGCTCTGGCTTGCTAGGAGTTCCCGGCATTTCAACCGCGATGTTCGCACTTTGCGAAGCAGCGAAGCTGACGCGGGTGACTCTCGCGGAGTCAAGCGGGTGCGAGATGATCCAGGAGTAGTTGTTGTCCGCGACCAAAGCAGATCCAAGTAGTGCGACTGAAACCTCGCCGCTGGCATTGGTCTTAGGAGCAGCGTGGCTGTAGCCACCTGGCCAGCTGGTGCAGAAGCCGGCACTCGCCCCAGCAAATGGGGTGTAGCTTCCGGTTCGACAGGTCTTGGTGTAGCCCGAGTACTCAACATTTGCATTCGAGACGGCTTCGTTGGATGCCCACTCCTTGACCGAGAACTTAACCACGCTCTGCGCTGGCAGGACGATGTTCACGGTTCGGCTCTGGGTGAAGGTGGCATTACCACCGGCCTCAAGTCCCCAAGGGATCAGTGGTGAGGTTGCCGCAGCGGTGCTAGCTCGACGCGAGGTGTTGACGAACAACTTGCCCAGGCTGCCATTTGGAACCGTGAGCGTGTACTCACCGCTTGCGTTGGTCACCGAAGTGATGGCGTTCTCGTTATCGAGACCTGCATACTGACCATCGTTGAGCCACTTCACAGGGGCTCCTGAAACCGGGGTGGTGCCATCGGCGAGGAAGACCTTGCCGGTGATTGTCACCGGCAGGTTCATCAAGACGCTCTGGGTCATATCCGCCGCAGGAGTAACGCTCACGTTGGTGGCACGGGAAGTGTCGCTTGGGTCTCGCACAATGAAGTCGTGCTTGAAAGCGCTAGATGCCAAGTGCTGCTGAGCAAACACCGCAATCCTCACAACACCTGAGGAGTTAGCCCTAGGTGCTGAGTGAGCGTAACCTGCTGGCCAGGTTGTGCAAGATGGGCTGGTAGCGCCCGCGAACGGAGTGTAGCTACCAGCCTTACAGGTCTTGGTAAAGCCTGAGAACTCCAGAATTGCTCCAGAGATCGAAGCTCCGGTTGAACCATTGGAGATGTTGAAGGTCACCATGTTCTGAGCCGGCATAACCAGGTTAATCTCTCGGCTAACTGTCGAGCTAGTCATACCGCCGGCCTCAAGCCCCCATGGCAACTGCGGGCTGGTTGGGGTGTTTCTAACTGGGGACCTACCGGTGGATACGAACAGTCTTCCGAGCGTTCCCGATGGGACAGAGAGCGAGTACTGTCCATAGCTATTGGTGGTTGCCTTTAGTGAGTTGGAGTTCTCCAAACCGGCGTATTGACCATCGTTCAGCCAGTTAACAACCGCACCAGCTACCGGCGTCACGCCATCGGCCATAAAGACCTTGCCCGAGAAGACAACCGGTGGATTCAAGATCACGGTGACATTCGCACTTGAAGTTGGAGTCAACGTAAACAGGGTGCTCTTGGCTTCATTTGCAGGGTCCAAAACCATGAACTCGTAGTTTGGATCTGCAACGTGCTGAGTGTCAAAAAGCGACAGCGTTACCTTGCCCTGGGAGTCGGTAACTGGTCCGGAGTGAGCATATCCAGCTGGCCAGGTTAGACAGCGAGACTGGGTCGCACCGGTGAAAGGGGTGTAGCTTCCGTTGATGCAACTCTTGGTGTAGCCGGAGTACTGCACCTTGCCACCAACCACAGGTTGGTTGGTGCCGTGCTGCAACACCGTGACAGTGATGGTCTTGATGCTCGGTACTCGGATGTCGACAACGGTGTCCTGAGTAATCGTGAGCTTGCCACCGGCTTCCATGCCCCATGGGGTTGGTGGGATGGTGTCAAGGCCTCGGTTAGCCCAGCGTGGGGTGTTGATAAACAGTTCACCCTCGGTGCCGTTTGGCACCTGAAGCACATACTCACCAGCGAGGTTGGTGTATGCCAAAAGAGTGTTCTGGTTGTCAGATCCAGGGTTTGCGCCATTGGCAATCCAACGCACCGGCATCTTGGCAATCGGAGTAACACCGTCAGCCAAGGTCACCTTTCCGGTGATGTATGGCAGGTTGCTGGTCCAGGTAATTGCAACGTTGGACTTGTTCCAAGCGGTGGTGGCTGAATCTCTGATGCCGCGAATCTGGAAGCAGTAGAACTGTGCTTCCTGAAGGTTGAAGACTGGCAGTGCGGTTAGTCCTGGTCCGATATATCCAAAGTGAGACCATGGTCCAGAACAGCCGTTTGGTCCGACCGAGATCTGCAGCTCTTGCTCGAAGTCACCGGCAACGGTGTCATCCCAGTCGACTCGCATGCGGTCGGTGTAGAGGGCGGAGAGCTTGGCGTTTGAAACCGCTCCAGCAAGAGCGGTGTTCTCAGCCGCACAGGAATCGACAAGTGCCGAGACATTTAGGCGTCCGCCGGTTGCAACCTTGCCGGTCAAGGTGCCCATCGCGGTGGTTGTTGACTTCACCTTTGCAATTGCTTGCTCGGCGGTCACTCCTCGGAATGCAGCCAAGCAGAGCGCAATGGCTCCGGTGACGTGCGGGGTGGCCATTGAGGTACCGCTAAGGGTGGCGTAGCCATCGCCCGAGGTGGAAAGAATGTTGGTTCCAGGTGCTGCAAGGTCAACGCGGGTTGAAGAGAAGTTTGAGTAGCTTGCTAGTAGTCCGGCCTGGTCGATGGCCGCTACCGAAACCACACAGTCAAATGGGCGGTGTGGAGTGGTGCAGTCGTATGCCGCTGGGTAGGTTGCCGTGGTGCCGATATCGGTAGCGTCGTTACCGGCTGCGGCAACGAAGATGATTCCGACATCGCCACCGCGCTTGATGGCACTCTCTAGCGAACGGGAGTAAGCGGTGCCACCCCAGGAGTTGTTGCTGGCGATGATGTCGAGACCCTTTTTCATGCGAAGCATGGTGATGTAGTCGATTGCCTCAATGGCATCCGCAATCGATGCCTGGCCCTGGGCGTTTACGATCTTGGCGGAGATCAGTGTGACTCCCCATGCAACACCAGTCACACCAAGGCCATTGCCACCAACCGCACCAATAGTTCCGGCAACGTGGGTGCCGTGTGGGTGCTCGTTTACGTCATAGACGGTGGCGTCGTTGTTGAGGAAGTCATATCCGTTGATGTCGTCAATGAAGCCGTTGTTGTCGTTGTCGATGCCATCGCCCGCCACCTCTTGGGCGTTTACCCAAACATTGGCAGCCAGATCCGAGTGAGAGACGTTAATTCCGGAGTCGATAACCGCAACGTAGACAGCGCGGGATCCGGTGTATCCCTTGGCCCAGGCCCCAGCGGCATTCACACCGTTTGAGCTGGTTGGGCTGGCGGTAGAGCTTGAGGTCGAGCCATACATGCCCCACATTTCACCGCTGGTGTACCTGGTGTCGTTGCTGGTGTTTTGTAGTTCGACTTCGTAGTTCGGCTCGGCATATTCAACGCCGTCAAGTGCTTCAATGCGGGAAAGATTGGTGGATAGCGAGTCAAATGGGTTTACCTTCACCAGGTAGGTGCCAGCACCGTCCAGGCCAATTGCGGAGTAGCCAAGCACTGCACCAGTGCTAAAGACTTCGCTTGCCGCGGGGGCATCTTTTTCCAGCTGAACGATCAGCTGATTGGCGACTATCTCCTCGCCCTGGAAGGACTGCTCATTGGCAGCCATCGCGATGGTGCCTTGACCCAACAGCATCAACAATGTTGCGGTTGCTATCGAAAGAGCTCTTGAAAACGACTTACTCATTTTTACCCCGCCCGACAGGCACAACAAGCACCCATCACCCAATAAAGAAGGTAACAGCCTAGGCAGACATTATCGATAGCCGGTTATAACAATTTGAGGATTGGACACTCGCCTAAAAACGCAGATTTTGTGCGGATTTAGTACCCGTAGTAACCCTCTGTGAATCCGATCATGAATTCTTCCCAGAACATCAGTAAGAAGACAAAGAAGATGGCTCCGATGATGGTAAAGATCCAGCCGATAACAATCGCTGCGGTCGCCAAGCCTTCTCCACCCTTAGGGGGTTTGGTGGACCTGATGTCATTGCGAGCTACGTAGCCAAGGATTAGACCGATAAAAGGCAAAAACAGCACAGTGATTATCGCTCCGATTGCCAAGCCTGAGGTTGTTTGGGCTTGCGCGACCTGATAACTGGGTGCCGGGTTTGCATAGGCAGTCGGTTCAACGGTTACTGCGGCAGGCTGTCTAGCCCTTCCGCAGTTACTGCAAAATGGTGCATCGCTTGAAAACTCGGTCCCACAACCCTGACAAAACATGATTCCCTTTCGCATTGAGCACAATTAAAAACTTGCGTTCTTGAAACCATGTTTACTCCTGATTTGCTCTGAGTGGGCATAAAAACTAGTTCAAACCTGAAGATTCTTTGTAACAATCCGGAGAAGGGTTTGAGATTTCCCCGATAGCGCAGTTCGAATATCCGAGTAACCTATTGCAATGCGTAAATCAAGGGTGATTACAGGTATTGCTGCCGGACTGGTCGTATTGGTTGCTGGTGGCGGCATTGCTGTTGGTGACTACATCTATACAACCGGCACCAAGGTCAATTGCGCAGTAAACGAAGATGATCTAAATCACACCCCTGCCGAGTTTTACACCGCAGGCATCGACAACGGTCCGTTCCCAGGTGAAGGCTGGAACAAGTGGGTTGACTACGACCTAAGCGACTGGTGGCTGACCGATGTGCCTTACGAGAAGGTAATGATTCCGGTTGCCGATGGCGTTGAGCTAGCCGCCTGGTGGATCGCTCCTCACTTTGACGAAACTAAAAAGACCGTGATCGTGACCCACGGCATCGGCACCAGCAAGCAGGACTTCAACACTCTTCTTCCAACCTCGATGTTGGTCAAGGGTGGCTACAACGTACTCTTGGTTGACCAGCGCGATGCCGGCGAATCCACCTGCACCGATGGTCGTCACTCCGCCGGACAGGAAGAGTCTTCTGACTTTGCAGAGGTCGCTAAGTGGCTAAACACCGAGAAGCAAATCCCTGCCACATCACTTGGAATGTTTGGTGTTTCCGGTGGAGCGATTGCAACTTCCCTGGTTCCGGCAAAGACTGACTTGGTTTCTGCCTTCGCGATGGAGGGAACCATCTTTGACTTCAACGCTGCTGCCACCCAAGAGGTTGAGTATCAGGGCTTCCCAGGATTCCTATGGCAGTTTGCGCAGGCCGCAGCCTTTGTCCTACACGGTGTGAACCTAGCCGAAACCTCAGTCAAGACTTCGATCGAGAAGGCCGGTGCTAGGCCAATGCTTATCCTGCACGGCGATGCCGACCAGCGCCTGAAGTACCAGTCCTCAGTTGACTTCTATAACTACGCAAAGTCGGTTGGAGCGAATATCACGCTTGAGACTTTTGTCGGAGCTGATCACACCGAAGGCATGCTCTCGGAAACCGATCGCTATGCCACCGCGCTGGTTAGCTTCTTTGACTCCAGCCTGAAGTAGCCCTAGTCGCAGCTCTTCCCGTATTGATTGAGCGTGCCAAGTTCGACCTTGTCGACGGCTAGTCCCCAGCGAATTTTTACCTCCACCCAACTCAAGATATAGCTGCAGTGATACTTGGTGTTTGGTGGCATCCAATCGGATGGATCGCGGTCTGACTTTGAGCGGTTTGATGATGCGGTAACCGCGATCAGACTCTTGCCAAAACCTAAGTCATTCGCGAAGTCTTTGCGCTTGTCACTGCTCCAGGCGTAGGCACCAGAATCCCAGGCCTCTTTGAGCGGGATGAAGTGATCGATGTCAAAGCTTGACGGGTCAGTTGTAGTGACCTGGTCATAGACCGAATACCACTCGCCGCCAACCAGATCACAATCGCCAGTAACAGTTGGCTTTACCTTGGCTTCTGCAATCAACACTTCTCGTCGGGTATTGCAGCCATCACCATCAGCATCAATCCAGTGCCTAAACAAATCTCGGTCATAACCATCGCCCTGCTCCCCAGCAACCACCAATTGCGCTATCAACTGCTGCAGGGTTGTTTTCTCGGTTACCGGTTTGCTGGTTGGTTTCTTGGTTGGGCTCTTGGTGGGTGTTGCCTCTGGAGATGCGGTCGGGACTAGCGTCTCGGATTCAGAAGCAGTTTCTTCGGGTGATGGAGTTTGGGACTGCGTGATGGTTTGTTCAGGCGTTGCAGATTCGGATGGCTGAGGCTCACCTTCGCTCCCGGAGGAGAAGATTGAACCAAGCCAAATAATGACAATCAGCCCACCAATGGCTGTTGCCGACCCCCGATTTAACCTCACGAACTAAAGCCTAGGCTCCTGTTATTTGAAGAACCAGAATTAGCGGTGAGCTGGTTTTGGAACCAGTTCGCTCGAGTATTCCGCTTGCTCTGGAAGGTTGTCGTTTAGGTATTCAAACTCTGCGTCATTTAGCTGCACGTCTAGAGCGGTGATGCAGTCCAAGATGCTATCGGTTCGAGTAGCGCCCGGGATTGGAATCACGCTTGGAGAGGACTTCATTTCCCAAGCCAGGGCAAGCGCATACTTTGAGACCTTGTGAGAATCGGCAATCTCTTGGAAGGCGTCGGAATCGGTAATTGCCTTCTTGTTGTTCATGCCACCAAGCGGTGACCAAGGCAGATATGCAATGCCGTATTTCTCGCAAACCTCGAGCACATCAAGGTCGTAGCGATAGCGCGGAGAGAATTCGTTTTGAATTGAGACGATGCCGCCCTGATCTGGACCTCCGGCAATCTTGACTGCAATCTCCAACTGCTTAGCGTCGTAGTTTGAGACACCGATCTGGTCCACAATGCCGCGCTCTTTGAGGATCATGATGTTTGCCACCTGGGTCTCAAACACGATATCTGGATCAAGTCTGTGGTGTTGCCAAAGAGCAATCTTGTCCACGCCCAAACGACCTGCGGAAGCCTCAGCTGCGCGAAGTAGGTAGTCAAGGCTGGCATTGCGACCCCAGCGCTCACCGGGCTGGCGGGTGATGCCGGCCTTGGTCGCAATTACAACCTTGTCCTTCTGCTCCTTGGTGCCAGACCAGGTGCGAAGCGCCTCTGCGACAAAGACCTCGTTGTGGCCAAAGTCATCCCAGGTTGGGGCATAGATATCTGCGGTGTCCAAAAGTGTCACACCGGCATCAAGTGCCGCGTGAATCGCAGGGATGGCAGATTCGTATCTGCGCACCGGATCAAGTGCTGCACCATTGGACCAAATCCACGACACGTTCATGCAACCGACTCCGATTGCAGAAACCTGACGGTTACCTAATTTGTGCTGTCTCATTTGAGCTCCTAACTAGATGGTGCTGGCGTCGATTACAAAGCGGTAGCGAACATCGCTGCCAACCACGCGCTCGTATGCGGCATCAACCGCACTTGCGTCAGTGGCGTCAACGAGCTCAATGGTCGAAACGATGTTGTGCTCGGCACAGAAGTCCAGCATCTCCTGGGTGTCCGCGATGTTGCCGGTATTTGCACCCGCGATTGACTTAAGCCCAGTCACAAGACTGAATGGGTTGTAGCTCTGGTCCTTACCTGGAAGCCCAACGTTCACAATTGAACCGCCGACTCGCAGGGTGCTCAGCAGCCCATCAACATCGAGGTCGGCACTTGTGGTGTTGATGATCACGTCAAAGAAGTTCTTGTGGTTGGCAATCGCATCGGTGGTTAGCACGTAGGCCTTAGCTCCGAAATCGAGGGCGTCCGCAGCCTTGGCTGGTGAGTGTCCAAGCACATAGGTCTCTGCGCCCATGGCAGCTGCAAACTTCACGCCCATGTGGCCAAGACCACCAAGGCCCAGGATTGCAACTTTCTTGCCGGGTCCAACCTGCCAGTGCTTGAGCGGTGACCAAAGGGTGACGCCGGCACACAACAAAGGTGCCGCGCTAGCGGCATCAATTTTTTCGGAAACTTTTAACACGTAGTTCTGATCGACCACGATGTCCTGCGCATAGCCGCCGTAGGTTGGGGACTGGTCGTAGTGACGGCCGTTGTAGGTCTGAACATTCCCTGTTAGGCAGTAGTTCTGCATGCCCAACTTGCAGTACTCACAGGTTCTGCAGGAGTCCACGAAGGTGCCAACTCCGACTCGATCGCCGACCTGGAACTTGCTAACCGCTGATCCAACTTCGGTAACCTCGCCTACGATCTCGTGGCCGGGGACCATTGGGAAAATACCCTCAAACCACTCATCTCTAGCCTGGTGAATATCCGAGTGGCAAATGCCCGAGTAAAGCACCTTGATTGCCACCATCTCAGGGGTCATTTCCCTAAGCGGCATCTCGCCCTTCTCAAACTTTGCACCTGGGTTTGCTGCAATAAGTGAGCGGGTGGTCGGCATCTTTACCTCTTCGTTGGGGATGTGGTTTGAACAATCTAAGGTTTACTTCATCATGAAACGTAGAACCAAGATTGTGCTGGGATCGATTCTAGGCCTGCTACTGGTTGGCCCTTTCCTTATTCCGGTAAACAGTTCCGGAACCCTCACAAACACCGAAGCTGCCGCCCAGGTCTTTGGCGATAAGAGCAAGTTTGTTGAGGTGGTAGATCACGATGTGCACTACCTAACCGCGGGAGACCCAAACTCCGATCGACTGATCTTGCTGCTGCACGGCTTTGGAGCAAACGTTTCGACCTGGGATCTGGTGCTCGATGAACTAGGTGCCGCAGGCTACGTAGTTGCCTATGACCGAGCGGCCTTTGGATTTACCGAGCGGCCAGAGAGTTGGACGGGAACCAACCCCTACTCCTCAGCCGGACAGCTCGAAGTCATTCAGGGCATGATCGACAAATTTGGCCAAGGTAAAGAGGTTGTGATTCTCGGTCACTCCGCGGGTGGAAACCTTGCCGCTGCCTTTGCTGCAGCCAACCCAGAGAGCGTTGATGAGTTGATACTTCTAGCACCTGCCATTTACAGCACCGGAGGTGGGCCTTCCTGGCTGAACTGGATCTATGACATTCCGCAGCTCAACCACGTAGGTCCCGCACTGGTCTCCTCGATCGCCACCTCCGGTTTGGATCTTCTAAACGAGAGCTACTACGACAAGAGTCTGGTGACCGATGAGCTCAAGGCCAAGTACACCGCACCGCTAAAGATCATCGGTTGGGAAAAGGCATTCTGGAATTTCAATAAAGCCCCACGCAGCACCGGGGTGGATCAGGACCTGGCCGCAATCACCATGCCTACTTTGGTGATTACCGGGGACAACGACACCGTGGTTGCAACCCAGGATTCAGTGCGATTGGCTGGAGAGCTTCCAAATGCTGAGCTTGTCGTGGTCAAGTACTGCGGACACCTACCGAATGAGGAAAAACCTCAAGAGTTCTTGACCGCAATTGCTGGGTTCCTGCTGGCGAACCAGTAGTGTCGGGTTATGACATACAAAGGTGTATTTGGTTGGTTTAGGTTGCTGCTTGGCGCAGCACTATTGGGCAGCGTGGTTTGGCAGATAACTGACCGAGTCATCAACAACCTTTTCAGGCCCTGGGATTACTTCACCAAGCTCTCGATTGACTCGTCAATCTTCGCCGGGATTGTGCTGGTCATCTCCGGCCTCTACCTGATCAATCACAAGTCCGAAACCAGCAGGCTGAATGTAATTCGCCTTGGTGCAACCGTCGCCATGATCGTGATTGGTGCCGGCTATCACCTGCTATTGGGTGACACTGCAGTGGCCCCAGAAGATGTTGGATATGCCTGGCCGGTATTGCCAAACCTAATCATCCACACCTATGGACCTATCTTGATCACGCTGGATTACATCCTCTCGGTCAAGGGACCAAAGACCAACTTCAAAAAGGCACTTTGGATTTTGGTGTTCCCTTATATCTGGGTGGCATTCAGCATCATTCGCGGGCTGATGGTTGGCGAATGGCCCTACTGGTTCCTGAACCCTGCTGAGGTTGGTCCAACCGGAGTTGCGCTGTACATTTTGGGCTTCACGGTCTTTGGTTTGGGCCTAGCTTTCTCACTAATTCTGCTTCGCAGACTTGCGCAAAAGCTCACGGGAAACCTCGCAAACGTTTAAGCCTGAAATTTATTAGCCCCTTGGTGGGTTATCTGACACATGCTTAATTACGACGTGCCACTGACCATGCTGAATGGCCAGCCAAAAAACCTCTCCGAGTTCAAGGGGCAGGTTCTAATGATCGTTAACGTCGCCTCGCGCTGCGGGCTAACCCCGCAGTATGAGCAGCTGGAGCAGCTGCAGCAAAAGTTTGCCGGTCGCGGCTTCACCGTGCTCGGTGTGCCATCCGGTTCCTTTATGCAAGAGCTCAAGGACAACGACGCCATCGGTGAGTACTGTTCGTCAACCTGGGGAGTCACCTTCCCGATGACACAGAAGGCTGATGTGAATGGCCGTAAGCGCCACCCGCTCTACAAGCAGCTAGTGAAGACCAAGGACTCGATGGGTCTTGCCGGTCCGGTGCTCTGGAACTTTGAGAAGTATGTGGTGCTACCAAACGGTGAGATTCACCGCTTTAGGCCAAGCATGCTTCCAGATGACGAAAAGATCGTCAGCCTGATTGAAGCTAATCTTCCGGCTTAGGTTCTAGATTTACTTTCTTCACCAGGCACTCGCAGTATTCGCACTCGCAGTTGAAGAAAAACTCCTGACAAACAGAGCACAGCTCCATAACGCCTCCCATAAAGCAAAGCTATCCTTTGGTAATGACAACTTTGGTAGTGGCGGCAGTTATTCAAGATGCCAATGGCAACTACCTATGCGCTAAGCGCGGTGACTGGAAACAGGCTCCGGGTAAGTGGGAGTTTCCAGGCGGCAAGCCGGAAGCTAATGAAGCCCTAGAAGATGCGATCGTGCGCGAAATTCAAGAAGAGCTCAATGTTCAGATCACTGTCAAAAGGCAGTTTGATCGCAGCACCACAGCAGATATCGAGTTAGTTTGCTTTGTTTGCGACCTAGTGGGCGAAAAGCCAACCCAGTCAACCGATCACTCTGAGTTGCGCTGGGTCCCAGAGAGCGAACTTTCAAAACTGGATTGGGCAGAGCCTGATCTGCCGGCGCTGAAAAGGATCTTGATTCCTTTTTGCTAACCGAGGGTTCGAACCGGGAACCTTAGGTACTCGGCTTTCCAGCCCAGATTCGGATTTCTCCAAACCAGATCATCGGCAAGTTCTGCCACACATGCCCAATAGAAAACATGCGTTAGGTCAACCGTCAGATAGCTAACGGTGTCATTTGGAAAGGCCTTCCCTAAGAATCTACGCAGTAGCGTCGGAATCTCACCCAAGCCGTGCTCATGCAACTGGCTTCTCACTTCAAGCTCAATCTCTTTTGCGCGACGCGGGTTCCAAGGAAGACTCGGGTTTGGGTGGTGCAGCATCGCCGAGAGCATCAAGGCATCGCGATAGCGAACATCTTCAAGCTGGTCGAAAAGCGGAACAAAACGTTCCATCTCGTAGCCGGCTTTTCTAAGGTCCAAGATGTCTGGGTAGGAGACAAAGCGGTAGAAGGGGACGTGGGGGCGAACCGGCTGATAGGGCACCGAGGTAAAGCTGGCAGCTAGTGGGTCAATTCCAACGGCGGCATCACCCCAGGAGTTAAATGCCTCATCGGGATATGGAATTGAATCCAGATCCTCAGGCTTTCCCTTAGCTGCCATTAGACACTTGTTGGTTAGCCAAGCATGTCGTGACGGACGATGGTCGCATTGCGATCCTGTCCAACGCCAATGGCAGAGATGCGGGTGCCGCTCATCTTCTCAAGGGCTAGGACGTAGTCCTGGGCATTCTTAGGAAGCGACTCAAAGGTCTTGCAACCGGTGATGTCCTCGTCCCAGCCTGGGAACATTTGGTAGATCGGCTTAGCGTGGTGGAAGTCAGTCTGAGAAACCGGAACCTCTTCAACCCTCACGCCATCAACGTCGTAGGCAACGCAAACCGGAATCTCTTTGATGCCGGTTAGCACGTCCAACTTGGTCAAGAAGATATCGGTTAGGCCGTTGATGCGAGTTGCATATCGAGCAATCGGAGCATCGAACCAACCGCAGCGACGGTTACGGCCGGTGGTAACACCAACCTCGCCACCGGTCTTGCGCAGGAACTCGCCCCACTCGTCAAAAAGCTCGGTAGGGAAAGGACCAGAACCAACACGGGTGGTGTAGGCCTTAAGGATTCCAATCACACCGGTGATCTTGGTTGGACCAATACCGCTACCGGTGGTTGCTCCACCAGCGGTTGGGTTTGAGGAAGTCACAAACGGGTAAGTACCGTGGTCAACATCCAGCAGTGTTCCCTGGCCACCCTCGAGCAACACAGTCTTGCCATCGGCAAGGGCGTTGTTCAGAATCAGTGCGGTGTCGGCAACCATTGGCTTTAGACGCTCTGCAAAGGAAAGTAGGTGGTCGACAACCTCTTGTGGTCTAACGGCTGCACGGTTGTAAATCTTTACCAGTAGGTCGTTCTTCTGAAGCAGTGCTCCCTCGACCTTCTGCAGCAAAATGCTTGGGTCAAATAGGTCCTGAATACGAATTCCTAGGCGACCCATCTTGTCACCGTAGGTTGGGCCAATGCCGCGACCGGTGGTGCCAATGGCACGCTTACCCAAGAAGCGCTCAGAGACCTTGTCCACGGTGACGTGGTAAGGGGTGATGACGTGAGCGTTGGCAGAAATCAAAAGCTTTGAGGTGTCGACGCCTCGATCGTTTAGGCCATCGATCTCGCGGAAAAGTACCTCTAGGTCAACCACCACACCGTTACCAATAACAGGCGTGCACTCAGGAGTCAGGATGCCGGAAGGCAATAGGTGCAGGGCAAACTTCTTGTCACCGATAACCACGGTGTGGCCGGCGTTGTTGCCGCCCTGGTAGCGAACCACATAGTCAACGCGGTCTCCGAGGAGGTCGGTTGCTTTTCCCTTACCTTCGTCGCCCCACTGGGCTCCGACTAGGACTACTGCGGGCATGGCTTTACCCCTTCCGTCTTTGGGGATCTCCGGGCGAATGGCCCGAAGACAATTCTAACTAAAAACGTGCTGCATCACCCAAGAGTGCATTGTTATTGCTGCAGCAGCCGAGGCGTTAATCGATCGAGTGGAACCGAACTGCACAATCTCCAAAACCATGTCCGCACCATCAAGCGCAGCTTGCGAGAGTCCCGGACCTTCCTGGCCAAAAAGAAACACGCACTCCTTTGGCAGTTGCACATTCTCGATCTGCTTGCAGCCTGGAACGTTGTCGATCGCGATGATAGGCAGCTTGCCGCCGGTTGAAGATGCGGTCTTTGCCCACTCAATCAGGCTCTCGACATCTGGGCGGTGAGTGACGTGCTGGTAGCGATCGGTAACCATGGCACCTCTGCGGTTCCAGCGGCGATTGCCGATGATGTGAACCTCTTTGGCCATAAAGGCGTTTGCGGTTCTAACGATCGAACCGATGTTTAGATCGTGCTGCCAGTTCTCAATCGCAACGTGATAGCCGTGACGTTTGGTGTCTAGGTCGGCAACGATTGCCTCCATGGACCAGTAGCGGTAGACATCAACAACGTTTCGAGTGTCGCCATTGGCTAACAGCTCCGGGTCAAACTTTGAATAGTTTGGGTCTTGGGTGGCGTCCCCCACGTATGGGCCAACGCCCCAGGTGGATTGCTCGTGGGTTCCGGTTAGGTTTTCTTCACTCATCTTCGCTAAGCCTAAAGCTAGGCTTGGCTTATGACTGGGCGTTCAAGAGTAAAAAACTGGCTTACCGACATGGATGGCGTGCTTTGGCACGAAGGAAAGCCAATTCCGGGTGCTACCGACCTCATAAAGAAATGGCAGGACGAGGGCACCGAGTTCCTAGTGCTAACTAACAACTCCATCTACACCCCAAGAGATCTAGCCGCAAGATTGCAGGCCGGTGGCCTGAATGTTCCAGAAGAACGCATTTACACCTCAGCCTTGGCAACCGCAGACTTTGTGAAGTCCCAGAAGCCTCACGGCACCGCATTTGTGATTGGCGAAGCGGGACTAACCACCGCGATGCACGAGATCGGTTATGTGATGACCGAGGTTGATCCCGATTATGTGGTTTTAGGTGAAACCAGAAACCTAAGCTTTGAGGCCCTCACCAAGGCAGTTCGCCTTATTGGCAAGGGTGCCAGATTCATTGCAACCAACCCCGATGTCACTGGCCCTTCCGCGGAGGGACCACTGCCAGCAACCGGTTCAGTTGCAGCGTTGATTACAGCCGCCACTGGTAAGGCTCCTTACATAGTTGGAAAGCCAAACCCGATGATGTTTAGAAGCGCGATGAACAAGATCAATGTTCACTCCGAGGACACCGCAATGATTGGTGACCGCATGGACACCGACATCGTGGCTGGAATCGAAGCTGGCCTTCACACCATCTTGGTGAGAACTGGCATCTCGGATGACGCAGAGATTGCTAAGTATCCGTTTAGACCAACCGAGATCTTGAACTCAGTTGCGGACCTGATTTAGCTATCCAGCTCTTTGATGTATTTGTTGGTGGAGACCAGGACTCCAGCAATCAAGACACCTAGCGATAAAGCTAGGTAAATCGGCTTGACGCCCAAAGCGTCCACCAGGCTTCCAACCGCAACCATAGAAATCATTGGACCAGCCGACCAAACTGTCATCTCTAAGGAAAAGACTCGGCCACGCTTATTGGCGGGGATCTTTTGCTGGATAACGGTGTTTAGTAGAGGTAGCAGCGGACCCCAAACCAGACCAAGAATCAAGCCGAAGAAAATCATCGCCCACTGCGGCGGCAACTGACTCATTGGGATCATGGAAAGCGGAACGCCCAGGATTCCAATGCGCAAGATGTTGGAGTAGCTGATTCGTTTGTGAATCTGTTCGAAGAACAAGGCCCCAAAAACCGAAGCGAATGCCATCGCCGAGACGACGATTCCTAAGCCCTCAGGGTCACCCATCTCGTTATAGGCGGTTGGCAGGATAAGCATTTCGGTTGGCAGGTAAATCAGAGCCAGCGTCATGATTGCCGACATCAAGACCAAGACCGAAGGGGTCTTGAACAATACCTTGAAGCCCTGAACCGCATAGATGTAGAACGGTTCCTTCTCGCTCTCGTCGTTCTCTTCGTGCTGCTCTTGCACACGAATCAAGAAAGCAAAGAAAGCCGAAACCGCGCCAAAGCCTGCGACCACCCAGAAGGTATTTGCCGAGCCCATGGCAGCAATACAGAAGGTTGCGAGCGCCGGCCCGATTGCGAAGCCGGAGGCGAAGATTGCCTCGTGAATTGAGTTGGCTCGATCCAAGGTCAGCTTGCCGGCTGCCGCCACATCTGGAACCAGTGACTTTCTGGCAGTGCTACCACCTGGGGCAACCACCGCTCGCAAGATGCCAATACCGATTAGGGCAGTGAGAGTGAGCTCCCAAAAGCCCGAGAAGATTGGGATCATCACCGAAGTGAGGACCGTCAGTAGCTCAGACCAACCGGCGGCATTTCTTCTACCGACCTTGTCAATAAATGACCCAATCACTGGAGACAGCAATAGTCCAGGAATGGCGGTTAGCGACACCACAAGTCCTGCTGCGGTCGATGTGCCAGTGATCTCAAGTGCAATCCAGGGGATAGCGATAAACACCATCGCGCCAGAGATAACGCTGGTTATCGACGCGAACTGGAGAAGAATAAAAGGCGCGAGGTTGCGCTTCACAAGACCTACTTCGTTAGACCTAGGTCTTCTAGGGTGATGGCGGTTAGATACGCAAATCCAGCAGCTTCAATAGCCTGACGCGCACCGGTGTCACGGTCAACCACGGTGGCAACCGCAATCACATTCGCACCGGCAGCCTTGAGGGCCTCGGCAGCAGTGAGCGGTGATCCACCGGTTGTTGAGGTGTCCTCTAGAACCACTACTCGCTTACCAGCAACGCTTGGTCCTTCAACCTGTCGACCCATGCCGTGAGCCTTGGCTTGCTTGCGAACCACAAAAGCATCAAGCTTGCGGCCCTGCGCTGCAGCCTGGTGTAGAAGCGCGCTGGCCACTGGGTCTGCACCCATGGTTAGACCTCCAGCAGCATCGAGGTCACCAAAGCCGTTGTCATCCAAAAGCTTGAGCATGACCTTGCCAATAAGTGGAGCTGCCTCATGGTGCAAGGTGGCGCGACGAAGGTCAACGTAGTAGTCGGCCTCAAGACCTGAAGAAAGTGTGACCTTACCGTGCACCACAGCCAGCTCCTTGATTAGTTCAACTAGACGTGGCTTTTCGGGTGCTGTGAAGGTCATGGGGCAAGGCTAGCAAGGATTGCTAGTTAGAGTTGAGAGGTGAAGATTGCAACTTGGAACGTCAACTCGATTCGAGCTCGAGCGCCGCGGGTCATCCCTTTTCTAGAGCGCACCCAGATCGATGTTTTAGGCATGCAGGAGATCAAGTGCAAGCCGGATCAGTTCCCATACGCAGACTTTGAAGCCATTGGCTACAAGGTCATCGCACACGGTCTCAACCAGTGGAACGGTGTTGCCTTCGCCTACCGAGCAGACCTTGAGCCGGAAGATGTTGAGTTGGAGTTTGCGCAGCAGCCTGAGTTCAAGGACGTGGTTGAGGCCAGGGCCATTGGCGCCACATTCAATGGCGTAAGGATTTGGTCGCTCTATGTGCCACACGGTCGCGGACTCGAAGACCCCCACATGGAATACAAGTTGGAGTTTTTGGACCGACTAGCCGCTAACACCGCCGAGCAGCTGGAAGCAGATCCTGGGTTGGAGCTTTGCCTTATGGGAGATTTCAACATCGCCCCGCTGGATACCGATGTCTATGACCTATCGATGTTTGAGACCCACATCTCAGAACCAGAGCGCCAGGCCTTCGAAGCATTTGAGCAGATTGGTTTGACCGACACCGTTCGCGAGCTGGTTCCAGGTCAATACACCTACTGGGATTACAAAGACCTTTGCTTCCCAAAGAACAACGGCATGCGTATTGATTTTTGTCTGACCTCAGATGCGCTTACCGAGCGGGTTACCGGCGCAACCATCGAGCGTGATGAGCGCAAAGGTGAAGGCCCTAGCGACCACGTGCCTGTTGTGCTTGAGCTTTCCGACTGAGCCAGTCCTGTCGCTCTTTCTCGCTTAACTTCTCGATCGCGTAGCGAAGTGCGGTTCTTGGCATGGTTGCGGAATGCTGCTCGAGAAAATCGCGCAACGCGCGCAAGTCCTTTTTGCCCATTTCGCGCAAGGCCCAACCAACTGCCTTGTGAATTAGGTCGTGTGGGTGATCGATTAGCTCCTTGGATATGGCGATGGTTGGTGCCATATCCAACTGAGCAATCATCGGGAAGGTGAGTATCACTGCGCTGCGCTGAATCCAAAGATTTTTTGATCTAGCCCGCTTGAGCAAAAAATCGATTGCCTTTTGGTCATCCACAAGCACTTTGCCAAACCGGTTGGCCGAGACATCAACCAGGTCCCAGCTGTTGATTGCGCCTGAGTCATAGAGGCTTAAGTATTTGTCAAAGAGGTCCTTGCGAAGCCCGGGGTCTTTTGCCTTCTCAAACTGTGTGGTCAAAATCACCACCGCACAAAGTCGGTCTTCGTGATATTCACTACCGGCGAGCGCCGAGATTGTTGCCCAATCCGCGTTTCGGTATTCGCGAGCAACCGCTCTAGTTTCCGGGACCTTTACGCCTAGGAACTTATCGCCCTCGCCATATTCGCCCGGACCGGTCTTATAGAACCAGGCAAGGTCAATCGCGTGTGCCGGTCTTACGAAAGAGCGAATGTCCTTGCGAATCTCATCCAGCATTAGCGAATGGTGTCGGCGACCACAATCAGCGAGTCACCCTTTTGCGGAGTGAACACTGCTTCCTTGTCTGGGTTTAGCGAGACACCAGCTGCGGCATCGCCCAAGCTCTTCTTCGCAGAGCGGTAACCAATTGCAGACTCACCCTTGGCGCGAGCGTTAGCAACAAGCTGTGCGTAGCTGACTTCCTTGCCAACCGCGCTGTATAGCGCGATGTCACGAACGCTTAGCGAAGCACCCTCAGCATCGAAGAGGTCTTCGAAGATTGGGGCAAGCTCAGGGTTCTCGGAAATCTGAGCAATCAGAAGCGCAGCCAGGTTGTCGCTAACTACCAAGTCGTCAACCGCAGCCACTCGAGCAATCTCGGCCTTGCGACCATCGAGAATCTCTGCCACCAAGCGGGTTGGCTCAACGCCATTGTTTGGAGCATCGAACAAGCGGTTCATCTGCAACATGGTCAACATGGTCTGAGCATCTGCTTCAGCCTCGCTAATTGCATTGCGGTAGCCAAGCACGATTACCTCGTCGTAGTGCCTTGCACTTGCCGCGGCGCTGAGGTCATCGATGTCACCGGTGACCGAAGCTGTGGTGATCTTGATGTTTGAACCAAAGTCCAGATCCTTTAGCTGATCTTCTGCAACCAGCTTCTTGCGGGCCAAGATGTGAACGGTTGAGCCCTTTGGCAAAAACGCTGCCAACTCGGAGATCACTGAGCGACCCATCTCGGACCAGCCAATCACCAGTAGGTGCTCAGGCTTTGCCGCAGGGGCTGCAATCTTGCTGGTCTTCTTAACCAATTCCTCACGGGTGCCGGTGTAGGTGACCTTGTCATCGTCCTGGGCAATCGCGATGATGCGGCTGCCCTTGGCAATCTTGGTGGTGGCCTTAGGGTTCAGCATTACCTTGCCCTTTGGATCAAGTAGTCCAATAACCGAAGCGGTGTTGAAGCTAAGCAGTGCATCGCCGTAGGTCTTGCCCTCAAGGGCAGGGATCTCGCTGAAGTAGATCTCGTCGCCGGAGAAGTCCAGTAGGTCCAAAATCACGGTTGAAAGACCTGGCTGACGCGAAGCCTGAGCGGTTACGCGAGCGATTACCTCGTGGGAGCGAACCGAAAGCACCTGACCCTGGGTCGCAACCGAGATTGCCTCTGCGGTGTCCTTGTCATCAAGCTCGGCCACGATCTTTAGGTTCGGGTTTGAGTTCACTGCCTTGACGGCCAAGACGGTGGAAACCACATTGGCATCACCGGTCTCGTCCGAGTCCAAAATGATCACTGACTTAGCGCTTGAGATATTGGTGCGCTTGAGATCTAGTGGGTTGGATGGCTCTCCCGAGCGGGTAACAATCTTGAGCTTGCCTAGGTTCTCGGTGCGAGATTCAATCTCGTCCTCCATGAACTCACGATCGTGTGGAGCAAAGATCACAACTACCGGCTTGCGAACGTTCTCGTTTGCAATGGCAAGTTCTTCCAAGATTGGGAAGATGCGGGTGGACCAGCCCAGAATCAGGGTGTGGTTCGAGTCAACGATTGGGCTGCGTCCCTTGCGAAGCCTGGCAAAGGTGCGCTGGATCGCTCCAACTACATAACCGATAACGCTGGCGGTCAAAGCCGTGGTGGTTACCCAGTACATCACCGCGACAATGCGGTCTGCCCAGGTCGGTTCGCCACCCAGTGACAAAATCTTTGTGAACGAAGCCCAGAACAAATCAAAGAAGCTCAGGTTTGCTGGGTCTGCCGCTTGCGTTAGAGCTGGGATGGCCAACAGGGTGGACTTTACGCCAACCATGATTAGGGCAATCACCATCATCAAAAGCAGGACATACAGCACGAAGGTGCCGGCCTTAGCAATTGAGTTATCGAAGTTGTATCTCAGGCGTGCCCAAGTCCCAATCTTGCTCTTTGTAGCCTGAGCAATTTCACCCTGTGCACCTTGTCCGTAGGAACGGCTTTGTTCGTTAGTCGACATAGCCCAAAGTTTAGTGAGCGAGCCTAGGCCAAGTCACTAACAAGTTGGGTCGTTGCCAAAGTGGAATATCTCAAGCACAAATAGCTCAAATGGGATGCAAAAACCGGCTAGCGGTGCCTTCTCCAAAGCACAACAGAACCGCTCTTCTCTGGTCGCTGGCCAGGGTTTAGGCGAATCACGCCTTGGTCACCCGCGGCAAACACTCGCTTGCCGGGTTGGTTCATGACCTGGTTAGCAAGTTCGGTTTCTAGATCGCGAACCCGCTGCTTTAGATCGTGGTTCTCGGTGACAAGTTCTAGCACCCTGCGGATTCCCTCCAGGGATACGCCTTCTTGCGAAAGTCTTGAGATCTCGCGCAATTTGGCAACATCGGCCATGGTGTAGCGGCGGGACTGACCCTGGGTTCTGGTTGGGGAAACCAAGCCCATGCGGTCATACTGCCTGAGGGTTTGCGGGTGCATATTCGATAGTTCGGCGGCAACGGAAATCACAAACAGCGGGGTGTTCTCATCGAGTTCCATTTACACCTCCCTAACTAGAGTGTTCCGGCTCGTTGGATTAGATCTGCTCTTGGATCTTCATCCGGTAGTTCATTATCGAACTGCTCAATCAGCTTCATCGCCTTGTCGCTCACATGTGATGGAACCGCAATCTCAACGGTGGCAAGTAGGTCTCCCTCTTTGCCTGGTCGCTGAACGCCCTTGCCCTTCACGCGAAGCGTGCGGCCATTTGGAGTTCCCGGTGCAACCTTTAGCTTCACCGGTGATTCACCAAGCAGCGGCACCTGGATGGTTGCTCCCAAGATTGCCTCGGCAATGGTTACCGGCACCGTCACGCGAACATTGTCGCCATCGCGTGAGAAGACCGCATGCGGCTTCACCTTGATGCTCACAACGAGATCACCCTTGGCACCGCCGTTTGGCGAAGCCTGACCCTTGCCCGAGAGCTTTAGCTTCTGGCCATCTTGAATACCTGCTGGAACCTTTAGGCTCACGGTCTCGCTACCGACGTTGATCTTGAGCGTCGTGCCTTTGATCGAATCAATGAAGTCGATGGTTGAAGAGGTAGTTAGGTCCTGACCGCGCTGCGGTCCGCCAAACCCACCAAAACCGCCAAAGCCGCCCTGCGGAAAGCCGCCACCGCCAAAGAGATTGCTAAAGACGTCCTCAAAGCCACCGGCAGAACCTGGGCCTTGCTGAAAGCGAGCGCCGCCGCCCATGGCACGAATCGCGTCATATTCTTTGCGCTGATCCTTATCGGAGAGCACGTCATAGGCCTCGGAGATGTCCTTGAACCTCGCCTCGGCCTTGGCATCACCCGGGTGTAGATCCGGGTGATTGGCCTTGGCCAGCTTGCGGTAGACCTTCTTTAGCTCGGCTTCAGATACGTCCTTGGCAACGCCAAGGATCTTGTAGAAGTCCTTCTCTACCCAGTCTTGAGATGCCATTTAGTTCACCTACTCCGCAGGAACGAATACCGCTACCTTCGCCGGTCTGAGCATACGCTCACCGATCCGGTAGCCGGGTTCGATTACATCGGCAACTTCAGCCGCAGCCACATCTGGGTTCGGGGTCTGAACCAGCGCATCGTGTAGCTCTGGGTCAAACTTGTCACCCTTGGCTCCAAAGGAAACCAGGCCGAACTTGTCACCTGCGTTTTTCAACTTGGTGGCAATCGCTGCCATTGGAGTGCCCTCTTGGAGATCGCCATGCACTTCGGCACGGGTTAGATCATCGAGCGCTGGCAAGAATGCTCGGATTGCCTCAGCGATGGCGGCCTGGCGCTCTGCTCCACGGTCGCGCTCAACTCGAGCGCGGTAGTTTACGAAGTCAGCCTGCAGTCGCTGCAGGTCCTGGAAGATCTCCAGCTCACGATCGATTTGGTCCTTGTCTTCGACCACCGATTCGGGCTCAACTGGTGAGCCCTCCTCGGTCATCTCCGATGCTGGATCGCCCTCGTGATGCTGAGGATCCTTCTCGTTTAGGTTTTCGTCGGACATTACTTCTTGTCCTTGTCGTCCTCGTCCTCTACAACCTCGGCGTCAACGACGTCCTCGGCCTGGGCTTCAGCAGCCGCTTCACCCTCAGCTGGCTGCGCGGCGTAGATTGCCTCACCTAGCTTTTGCTGGGAGCTCATTAGCTTTCCCTGAGCGGACTTCACGGCTTCGATGTCTTCTCCGGCCAAAGCGGTCTTTAGAGCATCGACGTCGGCCTGAACCTCGGTCTTTACCTCTTCGGGCAGCTTCGCGTCGTTGTCCTTGATTAGCTTCTCGGTTGAGTAGGCAAGCTGCTCAGCCTGGTTGCGGGTCTCGGCCTCTTCGCGACGCTTCTTGTCTTCAGCGGCGTGCTCCTCGGCGTCCTTAACCATGCGCTCGATGTCCTCGGTGGAAAGTGAGGATCCACCGGTGATGGTCATCGACTGCTCCTTGCCAGTGCCCTTGTCCTTAGCGGAAACGTGCACAATACCGTTGGCATCGATGTCGAAGGTGACCTCGATCTGTGGGATGCCGCGTGGGGCTGGGGCAATGCCGGTTAGCTCGAAGTTACCCAGTGACTTGTTGTCCCTGGTGAACTCACGCTCACCCTGGAAGACCTGGATTGATACCGATGGCTGGTTGTCATCCGCGGTGGTGAAGGTTTCGCTTCGCTTGGTCGGGATAGCGGTGTTGCGCTCGATCAGCTTGGTCATGATGCCACCCTTGGTCTCAATACCTAGAGACAGTGGGGTTACGTCAATCAAAAGCACGTCCTTGCGCTCACCCTTGATAACACCAGCCTGCAGTGCTGCACCAACCGATACCACCTCGTCAGGGTTTACACCCTTGTTAGGCTCCTGGCCGCCAAGCAGTGACTTCACTAGCTCCGAAACCGCTGGCATGCGGGTCGATCCACCAACTAGAACTACGTGTGCGATGTCGCCTACCTTTACGCCGGCTTCCTTGATTACATCCTGGAATGGCTTGCGGGTGCGCTCTAGTAGGTCCTGGGTTAGCGACTCAAACTGGGCACGGGTGATGGTCTCATCCAAGTTTGCTGGTCCCGACTCTGTCAAAGATAGGTAAGGCAGCTGCACCTGGGTAGACATCGACTGGCTCAGTTCCTTCTTAGCCTGTTCGGCAGCTTCCTTTAGACGCTGCAGTGCGATCTTGTCGCTTGCAACATCAACACCGGTGGTCTCCTTAAACTTCTTGACCAGGTGGTCAACAAGTCTCTGGTCCCAGTCATCTCCACCCAGGCGGTTGTCTCCGGAGGTGGCACGTACCTGAATGGTGGTGAAGTCATCGTCCTTACCGACCTCTGGCAGAGATACGTCGAAGGTTCCACCACCAAGGTCGAATACGAGGATTAGCTCGTCTTCCTTACCCTTGTCTAGGCCGTATGCCAGTGCGGCAGCGGTTGGCTCGTTGATGATGCGAAGTACGTTTAGACCAGCAATCTCGCCAGCCTCCTTGGTTGCCTGACGCTCGGCGTCGTTGAAGTAAGCCGGAACGGTAATAACCGCATCGGTAACGCTCTCGCCAAGATAGGTCTCAGCGTCGCGCTTTAGCTTCATCAGGATGCGAGCGGAGATCTCCTGTGGGGTGTACTCCTTGTCGTCAACCTTGAACTTCCAAGTGGTTCCCATGTGACGCTTGACCGAAGATACGGTGCGGTCAACGTTGGTTACGTTCTGGCGCTTGGCGGTCTCGCCAACCAGAATGTTGCCGTCTTTAGTGAAGGCGACAACTGAAGGGGTGGTTCTGAATCCCTCTGCGTTTGCAATTACCTTTGGCTCTCCAGCCTCCAGCACGGTTACCGCGCTGTTGGTGGTACCTAGGTCGATTCCTACTGCTCTACCCATTGTTTTCTCCTTTGTTTGATGCCTGTATAGCTCAAGTTGAGCCACATAGACTCAAGTTTCCATATAGACAACACAAAAGTCAAGAATTTATTCCTGAAAGTTGAGTGTGAATGACTCAACTTTGCCTAAGGGCTAGAGTTTTGCTGTGACTGAATTGGATTTCGCAGACTTCGCACCCCTTGCCAAGTTTGAGCGGGGCGGCCTTGCCGAGTCATTCCACTTTGGGGTGGCGGTGCTAGTTGACCCAAGCGGCCAGGTACTTGAGGCCCACGGCGACATCCAAAAGCTGATCTACCCACGCAGTGCAATCAAGCCAGTGCAGGCATTGGTCATGCAGGAACTTGGTTTGGAGCTATCCGGTGCTGAGCTGGTGCTGAGCATGGCAAGCCACCTCGGCACCACATCTCACATCGACGCAGTCGATCGAATTTTAAATTCATTTCAGCTCTCTCGCTCAGACCTGATGTGCCCGAGGGCCTTCCCTGGCAATCCAAAGGCGAGAGCCGAGTCCAATGAGATGTCTCGGATTGCCATGAACTGCTCGGGTAAGCACGCTAGCTTTTTGGCGACCTGCAAACTAAATGGCTGGGATATCAAGACCTACCTTGATCCCTCGCACCCGCTGCAGCTAAAGATGCGCGAGAAAACCGAAGCACTCTCGGGCGAAAAGGTGGCCAATACCTCGATTGACGGCTGCGGAGCTCCGCTTTTTGCAATCTCCACACTTGGACTGGCGAGAGCGATCTCTGGCTTTAGTCGCGAAGGGCAAGAGCTAATTGCTGCCGCCAAGGCAAACCCCTGGGCAATTGGCGATGCTGGTGGCGCGGATTCGCTGTTTTTAGAGCAGGGCTTTATGTCCAAGATCGGCGCCGAAGGCGTCTTTGTGGTTTCCACCGACAGCCATCACGCGGTAGCTGTCAAGATTGCCGATGGCAACCTGCGTGCAGCTCCCGCGGTAGCGCTTGAACTGCTTAGAAAGCACAGCTTGATTAGCGATCACTCATATCAAGCACTTCACGCTTCGGTATACCCCAAGGTTCTGGGTGGGGATCAGGTAGTTGGAGCATTGAAACTCACCATCTAACAATTCACGTGTTGGTTAGAAAATCGCCCCTTAGGCGGAGTAATGTGGCGCTCATGACAGATCGCAGCGTTGCATCATCTAAACCAAAGGGCACTCTCTCCTGGGCAATGTGGGACTGGGCATCTCAGTCCTTCCCAACTGTTGTCACCTCCTTCATCTTCGGTCGCTACATCACCGACAGTGCATTTGCACCAGCTGGGCTATCCCCTGAAGAAGCTGACCAGTACACCGGCACTTGGCTGGGTATCTCCGGAATCATTTCCGGCATCTTGATTGCATTTATTGCGCCGATTGTGGGTCGCAGAGCGGATACCTCTGGTCGCAAGAAGATGTGGCTGATGATCAACACCTGGTTGTTCGCGGGAACCATCGGATTGATGTTCTTCGTTCAGCCAAGCAATGACTTTTTCTTCTTTGGCCTAACGCTTTTGGCCGTTGGTGGAATCTTCTTCGAATTCGCAACCGTCAACTACAACTCAATGCTCAACGAGGTTGCAAAGCCCAAAGATCGCGGTCGGGTTAGCCAATTTGGCTGGGGCCTTGGCTACATGGGCGGCATTGTGCTTTTGGTTATGGCGCTTTGGATTATCCAGTTCGGTGGTGCCGAGCTCATGGGAATCCCAGACTCTGGTGCACTGTCAGTCCGAGTTGTGATGATCATCAGCATGCTCTGGGTATTGATCTTCTCGATTCCACTGATGCTGAACGTTCCAGAGTCCAAGCCGATTGCCGGCACCGAGAAGGAATCCATCTTCACCGCCTACGCAAAGCTGTTCAGCTCGCTGGCAAAAATGAGGAAAGAGAACCCGAACCTACTTAAGTTCCTAATCTCCTCCGCGGTTTACCGCGATGGACTAAACGGAGTCTTCGCTTACGGAGCAGTTCTAGGAGGCCTAGCTTTTGGTCTAGGGCTAACAGAAATCATCATCTTCGGTATCGCTGCAAACATCGTGGCTGGTTTTGGAACCTTCATCGGAGCGTTTTTCGAGGACCGTTTGGGATCAAGAACAGTGGTTCTTATCTCCCTGGTTGGCGTAATGCTTGGAGGCCTTGGTGTCTTTGTCTTCGCTAGCGCGGGAACAATCGCCTTCTTTGGCTTTGGTCTTTTCCTCTGCACCTTCGTAGGTCCCGCTCAGGCGGCATCGCGCACGATGATGTCTCGTCTGTCCGCCGATGATAGGCAGGGCGAGGCCTTTGGTCTTTACGCCACCACTGGTCGCGCGGTCAGCTTCCTAGCTCCAGCAGCCTGGACTTTGTTTGTCGCATCCTTCTCGCCAATCTGGGGAATCCTGGGGTTGATGTCGATTTTGGTCGTTGGAGCCCTGCTACTGCTTACGGTCAAGCCGGTTGCTACACCATAAGAGGCCATCGCAAACCCGGTCATTGGCTTTTTAGTTTGGTCCAAGCCGCAGGTGATCGCTGACTAGCTGGGGATAACTTAGAGCGAGCAATCTCGCTGGGGTTTACGGTCTGTATGTCATTAAAGAAAAAACCCCGGCCTGGTGCTGTGCATAGCAGGTTCCGGGGTGTTATGTCCCAAGGATACCAAACGGAT
>CAZLKR010000001.1:0-41232 GCA_964560155.1 uncultured Aquiluna sp. | reverse complement strand
ACTCAGAAACCGGATAGCTCACCATGAGGTTGTACTCAAGGCTAGTTTTAGCGGTGCACTAGAACGCCAAATTGAACTTTTGTCCTGGATCTGTGTCGACTTCAGACAAGAAGTGGAGGCGAGAATCAAGTTCTCTCTACACCCTGTAGAATCACTGCATGAGCAATAAGCGCAAGCAGGGCGAGCTGGAGTCACAGATTCTCGGTTGCCTATGGGATAGGCCGGAGGGTCTCACCTCACAGCAGATTCTTGCCATGCTCGGGGATGACGATCTGGCAATCACAACCGTGCTAACTGTGCTTTCAAGATTGAGCGAAAAGGGTCTAGTAAGCCGAGAACAAGCGTCGGGTCGAACCTTCCTATTCAAATCAACCAACTCTCGCGAGCAGCACACTGCTTCGATGTTGCTCTCGGCTCTCGAAAACACCGAGAACCCGGCCCTTGTCTTCAGTCACTTCACCAGCCAGCTTTCTCAGGCTCAGATCGAGTCTTTGAAAAAGGCACTGGGCGAGTAGCCTTTCGAGGTGGAATCCTCCATCTATCTGCTGCTCGTTCTTATCGAGTACGTGCTCCTAGTTAGCACTGCAGCGCCATTTATCTTGGTAAACCGATTTGTAAAGACTCCCAACCTGGGCATTGCTATTTGGTTTTTGCTGTTTTTCTCCGCAATGGCGGCAGCCATCACCGCAGTTGGGATAGCGACCTGGTCAATCATTGAGACCTACTATCTGTTGCAAACCGCAACCGATTTGTGGCTGATTCTGGCGGTCAGCATCGCCCCCTGGTTGATGTTGGCTTTCGCCGGAATCCTGTTAGCGCTGAGTAACCAAAGGCTGGAGCCGCTGTTTAGAGCCGCCAAGCAGTTTGATCAGCTTGCCCAGTTAGCTAGGCGCGAAGTCGAGTCGTTTCACAAGGCCAAGGTTTATGAACTGGAAGTGCCTGGCTATATCGCACTCACCAAGGGATACGCCATTTATCTTTCCAAGGCGGTCTTTGATCTGCCGGAGAAACAGCTAACAGCAATTTTGTGGCACGAATATGGCCACATTCGCCTCAGACATCAAAAGCTTAAGCGCATTACCAACTTCATGATGCAACTAACGCCCTGGTTTGTGGTCTCGAGGGGCTTTGCATTTGAAGTTGCGAAGCTGTGCGAGATCGCAGCAGACAAATATGCCCTAAAGCGGGTTTACTCGAAAGATCTGTCTGAGGCTCGAGCACACTTTCAGTAAGAAAGTTACCTATAGGTGATTGTGACGTTTCCACGCAGGGTTTGCCCCCCGGAGGATTTGGCTAGGTAGTAAACCACATATCTGCCTGGGGCAGGCTTCGTTGCAAAGCTAAAAACTGCCTGGTTGTTTGTGAGTGTGACCGAGCCTCTAATCTGCTTCGAGCGTGGACCGATGACGGTGATTTTGGTCCCTGATTCAAGTTTTTGATTGAAGCTAAGCGTGACTGCCCTTTGAGTGTGACTGGTCTTTTGGAGCAACAACTTCTCGGCCTGGACCGTGAAATTGTATGAGCCCTGGATCGGGTGACCATCTTCTGATAGCACCCGCCAAGACACTTGATACTTTCCAGGCTTCAAGGTCTGTAGGGGCATGGCAGTGATTTCGCCACCATTCAAAACCGATGGCGAAGAGACAATTGCTCCTTTAGAGTCCTCGACCTTCAGCCAATTCGACGCCTCGCCAAGGTTGATTAGCTGATCTGAGAAGTTAAGTCGGAATTGGCTGGGGCTGGTGCTCAAAACTTGATTTGCTTTTGGCTGAGAGTCGATCAGCTGAGCATGCGCCAAGACTGGCAGGGCGATCGATATGATCAGCCCCGCCAGCCCAAGTGCGAGCGATTTTCTAAGCACTGCTATGGGTTCACCGTTACCGAAGGCGCGGTGCTGCGGCTGTTGTTGTCCAGCACGGTGTCAGTGGTTGAACCATCCCAGGTCTCGTAGATTGGCAATCTTGACGCTGGGAAGCCCTTGGCCTTTGGAAGATCAACCAGGCAGGTTTGCTGAGAAGGGAAGGTGATGCGCTGGCCCTTGGTGCTAGTTGCGAATGCAACCCTCAGTCCAAAGTCAAAATACATCGATGCTCCGGTGTGACCTTCTGGTCCGTTAGGCAGTGCAAAGTCATCAGAGATTGCACGCCACTTCACGGTCACTGAGCCATCAACATTCTTCTTGGATGTGGTTCTCCAACCCGGCACAAACGCAGGCCTTGGGAAGGTAGTTCCGGCATCACCCATGGCCTCCTTTGGCACGGTCACGGTGAAGGCAAAGGTTGCAAACTTGCCGGTTGCAACATCTGCAACTAGCTTTCCGGTCTTTGGGTGAATGATGTCTTTCTCCAATGAGCAGCCGTGGCCGACTCGGAAATTCAGGGTGTTGTTCTTACCAACCGTCAGGGCGTCGGTGGTGTTGCCGGCGGCAGAGACTCCTGGCACGACACTGACGTGGGCCTGAGCTGGAAGAGTTACAAGGGACAAAGCGAAGGCCGCGCTAGCGGCCGCGATTTTTAAGCTGAGGTTGGTCATTTAGATCCTTAGGTACTGGGTTCAATGACATTATTCTACAAAGTGTAGAAATACTCAAATTCGACTAAAGCGGGTTGTTTCCAACGTCGGTAATGTGGAAGTTAAGGTAGCTGCGAGAAGCGGTAGGGCCGCGCTGACCCTGGTAACGAGAGCCATACTTCGAACTGCCGTAGGGGTTTTCGCTCTCGGAGGAAAGCTGGAAGAAGCAGAGCTGACCGATTTTCATTCCCGGCCACAACTTGATCGGCAAAGTCGCGGTGTTGGATAGCTCCAAGGTCACGTGACCCTGGAAGCCTGGGTCAACAAAGCCTGCGGTGGAGTGGGTCAACAAACCCAAGCGACCAAGTGAGCTCTTGCCTTCAAGGCGAGCCGCGATATCGTTTGGCAGAGTCACAAACTCAAAGGTTGAGCCAAGTACAAACTCACCTGGGTGGAGGATAAACGCCTCATCCTTGTCGACCTCAACAAAGCGAGTCAGGTCATCCTGCTGCTCGCGAGGGTCAATGAACGGGTACTTGTGGTTGTCAAAAAGCCTAAAGAAGCGATCCAGGCGGACATCCATGCTCGAGGGCTGAATCAGCTCCATGCTCAGCGGGTCTAAACCAATTCGACCGGCCTCAATCTGGGCGCGAATATCCTTATCAGAAAGCAACATGCCAAAAGGTTATCGCCTACTCTGAGTAGCGTGAGCACCTATCTAGAGAAGTTTCTTGAGTACCAAGCCCAGCTAGTTGATTTGGTCGCGAAGCGACCCGAAGTTATCGGGCTGATTTTCGTTGGTAGTGCCGCTGCCACGCATCGGGTTGACCAATTCAGCGACCAAGATTTCTTTCTTGTAGTTCAACAAGGAGCAGGCGAGAGTTTTCGACAGGATTTGAGTTGGCTCCCAAATTGGCAGCAAATTGCTCTTCAACCGAGAGAAACCGCACACGGGCTCAAGGTTGTTTATCAAAACGGTGATGTTTTGGAGTTTGCAGTCTTTGAAGATGCAGAGTTGGAACTATCCAGTGCTAACGATTACCGGGTTGTTTTAGATAGAGCAAACCTCACAGAGCGCATGGAGAAAATCGCGAAGCGATCTATCCCTAGCGAGGTCAATCGTGCCCAGGATTTTGAGCTGTTTCTGTCTTTGATTCTGATTGGGGTCGGTAGGGCTAGACGCGGTGAGGTCTTGGCTGCCGAGCAGCACATAAAGGGTTATGCCCTGAATCACGCCCTTCGTCTGATCCGACTCGCAAAGCCGGTGTCGGCATCCAAGAAAGACTCGCTCAACGCCTATCGCCGTTTTGAGCAGGACTATCCGGAGCTTGGCGCTGAGCTGGAGAAGCTATTGCTACTGCCAACCGAGGTTGCTGCCAAGGGTTTATGCAGCGTTTTACTGCGTGAACTAAATGCCACAGAAAAAGAGCAGGGGCAATACCAAGTGATTGCAGCGCGTTTGAACTGGTAGGGCTAGTTGTCCAACATCGCCTTCATCTGCTCAATCTGCCTGGTTTGAGACTCGATGATGGAGGCGGCAAGTTCTGCAACCTCAGGGTTCTTCGAATCAACAACGTCTTGTGCCATTGAGATTGCACCCTCGTGGTGAGCAATCATGCCCTCAAGAAACAGCCGATCAAACTCTGCACCTTTGGCAGCTTTTAGAGTCTCGAGCTGAGTCTCGGTAAGCATTCCATCCATGGCCATGTCGTGATCCATGTGTTCGCTTGCGCCGGCGGCAGTCAACCAAGCCTGCATGTGCTCAATCTCGTGGATCTGGTCGTGTGAAATCTCTTTGGCCAGGGCGAGCACCTCTGCAGAGGCTTCGCCATTCTTGGCAATTTCACCCAGGTCTACCGCCTGCTGGTGGTGCGGGATCATCATTTGCGCAAACATCACATCAGCGGCAGAAAACTCGGAATTTTCACTGACCATGTGATCCGAGTGATCCATCGACTCGGTGCCAATATTGACGGTGCAGCCACCTAGGCTCAGCGCGGCGGCCAGTCCAATTGCGGTGATTAGGTGAGAGGTTTTCATGGCGTCTCCAAAAAGGTGCGTGTTTGGCTCTTCCTCGCCGAAGGCGAGTCGATTTTTTAAAGTGTTTCGGTTAGCTGAGCTACGCGCTGCGGAGAAATCTGCAGTAGAACTCCGATGTCGCGCATGCTCAGACCTTCTTCTCTCAACCTTGCAACCACGTCACGAATTTCCCGAGAGGCTTCTTCTTGCAGTCTTTGCGATTCACGCATTTTGACCTGTGCCGTCTCTAGATCGCACATAATTCCTGGCATTGAGGCTTCAACCTTTACCACCACATTGCAGCGGTCAACGCCCTGATATTCGTGAACCAGGTCTTTGATCTGCTCGGTGGCAAGATCTAGTCGCTTGGTGGAGATTAAGAGGTTGTCCAAAGCAGGAACGCGAACACGCCAAGCACCGGCTTTTCTTTCGCACTCTGCCTTGATTTCCATAGTCATAACCCTATCAAGGAAAAAATCAGGTATGGTTGACAATGTTTGTCTAGAGGGTCTAGACAAAATTAGGGAAACATGGAAATTCTAGTTATCGTTCTGGCAGCCATTGCCAGCCTCTTCACCGCATTCAGCTTCTACAAGGCCGGCAAGTTCAAGGCCTTCAGCACCAAGGAGACGCTTTTGGGCGCTGGCTTTGGCTGGGTTGAGAAGACCCCATTCGCAGTTGTTCGACTAATTGCATGGCTTGAACTAGTAGGTGCAGCTGGACTTGTGCTTGCACCAATTGGATACTTCGCGGGTTTGACCTGGGCAATCTGGTTCGCAGTGGCTGCAGCTGGGGGCTTGGCGCTAACCATGGTTGGCGCGATCATCCTGCACGCCAAGCGTGGGGAGGGCAAGTACACCTTGAAGATGAATCTTCAGCTACTAGTAGTGGCTCTCGTGGCAGCCGGTCTTTGGGCTTACCTACCAATGATTTAAATAGATTCAAGTAAGAATCGGGTCGAAGTTATTCGGCCCGATTTTTTCTTGGCCAGGTGATCATGATGGAAGCGATGATCAAGGAGGCAAGTGGCGCTACCGCCAGGGTCCAAACCGTGGCGATGCCCCACATGGCGAGGAATCCAGTGATGGTGTTTACCACCGACGTCACCCAAAGCTTGGTTTTGCCCCTGCGGTAAAGGATGGCTGTGAATATGTTTGCCACCGAGATGGTGATGATGGCGATAAAGATTCCAGCAACTAGAGCGGCGAGTGATTCCATATCTCTCTAGTGTCGCAGGCTTTGCTACTTTTTCGCGCTCAAATAAAGACCCAGCGTGATCATAGGAATACCGATCAAGAGACCAGGGGTAACTGGCTCCGCCAGGAACAGGGTTCCAAGTAGCAATGCCACCGCGGTATTCACGTAGGTAATCAAGCTGGCCTTCACGGGGCCAATCTCGCGAATTAGCTCAAAGAACAACACGAATGCGAGCGCCGAGCAAATCAGACCCAAGACCAAAAGCGCAATCCAGCCCTCGATCGGGGGTTGCGCTGCAATCTCGGCAGGAATTTGGAACGAGGCGGGCACGGCATAAATCACCGCAACAATCGCCATGCTGAATCCAATGACGCCGCTGGTTGGAACATCGGTCATCTTGTGATTGGCCATAATCGGTGCAATCGCATAGCCAACCGCGGCTAGTACCACAGCACCTATCCAGAGTGGTTCAACGTGACCTAGGAACGAGTCGATTCCAACCAGCGCAATCACACCCAAGAAACCAATCACCATTCCGGCCAGCGGAATTGGCTTTAGCGCAGTGCGGTCTTTGAAAACCAAGGCCAAGATAGCCACCGCAAAAAACGGCACGGTCGAAATTAATAATCCGGCCAGGCCGGACGAAATATGCTTTTCAGCTTCGGTGATAAGGAACCAAGGGCCGACCATTTCGAGTGCAGCGAAAAGCAATACGTAAGGCCAGGCCTTGAGCACCTTCTTGGCCGCACCGGTCATGATGGCGTATGGCACCAAAACCAAAGCACCGATAAAGGTTCTGGCGAAAACAATGGTTGGGGTTGAAAAGCTCTCGAGAGCGATAGCGATAAAGAAATATGGAAGTCCCCAGAAAACGCCTGTAAGCAGGAACAGTATTAACCCTCGACGAGACACTGGACAAGCGTATTGGATAAACCCACAAATCGGCCTTGCCTGGGCAGCTGGTTGGTAGTCTTACCTAATGGCCAGAGAAAGCGCACTTAGAGCTTTCAAGCACCGCAACTATCGGGTCCTCTTCCCAGCCAGCGTGCTATCCAACATCGGAACCTGGGCCCAAAGAATTGCCCAGGACTGGCTGGTTCTCGAGCTAACCAACAGTGCACAACTTTTGGGTCTGATTACAGCCCTCCAATTCTTGCCTTCGCTGCTTTTGAGCCTCTACGGCGGAGTGCTAGCCGATCGCTTCGATAAGCGCACACTTTTGATCATCACCAACATCGGTGCGGGTCTTGGCTCGCTAACCATGGGACTGCTGGTCGTTACCGGAGTCGTAGAGATCTGGCACGTTGCCGTGCTCGCCTTCACGGTCGGTGTCTTTTCCGCGCTCGATGCCCCAGTTCGAACCAGCTTCAACTCCGAACTCGTTGGTCACCAAGACATCCCAAGCGCAATCAGCCTCAACTCGGCGAACTTCAACGCCGGTCGACTAATTGGCCCTGCTGCCTCTGGCTTTTTGATTGTGCTTTTTGGCACCGGCGTCTCGTTCTTGATCAACTCGATCACCTACGTTGCAGTTGTGATCGCCCTTGCCATGATTCGCAAAGAGCAGCTGTTTATCTCGGTGAAGCCAAATAGCGCCGCCAAGCTCAAGCAGGCTGTCCAATATGTGATTGGCCAGCGCGATATCTTCCTGGTGATGCTGGCAGTCTTCTTCGCGACAACCTTCGGACTCAATTTCCAAATCTTCATGGCGGTTATGGCCACCCAGGAGTTTGGCAAGGGTCCTGCGGAATTTGGAATTTTGGGTAGCGTTTTGGCGATTGGCTCCTTCACCGGAGTTCTTATCTCCGCCAGATTTGAGCACTTGCGGGTCCCCAAGTATGTGATGTTGGGCGGCATAGCCTTTGGGTCACTTTTGATGGTTACCGCCTGGATGCCGACCTATGCAACCTTCGCACTGATGCTGCCGTTTGTTGGCGGCATGGCACTTATGACTCTGATCGCCGCTAACTCATATGTCCAAACCAACTGTGAGCCAACGCTGCGCGGTCGCGTTATGGGCATCTATCTTTTGATCTTCATGGGTGGCACCCCAATCGGTTCCCCACTCATTGGCTGGTTCGCCGAGGCGGTTGGCATTCGCTGGACAGTTATGGCCTGCGGCCTAATTGTGTTGGTGGCCAGCACCTTGATTTTTGTGGCCCTAAGGCGAGGAAATAGTCCTGAGCCAATCACCGAGAGCATGCCGGTAATTCCTGAGACCCGCAGTTAGTCAGAGCATTAGTTCTAAAATTCAAGAATGCAAATAATCGTTGATGTCACCGTGGCCGCCCCAATTCAGAAAGTTTGGGACGCTTACGTCACCCCTGAAGACATCGTGCAGTGGAATGCTGCCTCAGAAGACTGGCACACCACTTCTTCAACCGTAGATCTTCGCCCAGGCGGCCAGTTCTCTTCGCGCATGGAGGCTAAAGACGGCAGCTTTGGCTTTGATTTCGCTGGTGAATACACCAACATCGTCACCCACGAGCTAATTGAATACGCCTTTGGCGACAGAACCGCGGCCGTGAAGTTTGAGCAGACTGATGGTGGCGTGAAGGTTGCCATTGAGTTTGAGGCGGAAGAGGAGAACTCCGCCGACATGCAAAAAGCTGGTTGGCAGGCGATTTTGGACAACTTCGCCCGTCACGTGCTTGGCAAATAGGGGCCGAGATTTCGCCTAGGCGTTGTCCTTGGATGAGAGTTTCTCAGCCAAGTAGATAGGTATCACGCTCAGTAGCGTCATGAAGACCGCAATCACCGCAACAATCGGAGCCTGGTTAGGCCGATACATGTTGTTGAGGATGAAAATCGGCAAGGTCTCTACCCCACCACCGGTTGTGAAGGTGGTGACAATGATTTCGTCGAAACTCAGGGCGAAAGCCAAAATACCTCCGGCTAGAAGCGCTGACCTGATTCGCGGGAAGGTAACCAACCGGAATGTAGTCCAAACACCAGCACCTAAATCAGCGGAGGCCTCCTCCAATGAGGTGCCGTGACGCTTAAGCCTCGCAAAGACGTTGTTGAAAACCACCACGACACAGAAGGTGGCGTGAGCGATGATGATTGTTGCCCAGCCGAGCTGCCAATCCAAAACTGTCTTAAAGACGTTGTTTAGCGCCAAACCGGTGACGATGCCAGGCAATGCGATCGGCAAAACCACCAAAAGGTTGATGGCAGATTTACCAAAGAAACTAAATCGGTGTAGAGCAAAGGCCAGCAAGGTGCCGAGCAATAGCGCGATTAATGCAGCCGCGGCGGCAACAATCAGTGAGGTCACAATTGCATTGATTGCACCTTCGCTGTTGAAAGCCTTTCCCCACCATTCCAGGGTAAGTCCCGGTGGCGGCCAGCTCATTGAAACCGAGGTGGAGAAGGAGTTGAGCACCACAACCATCAGCGGCAAATAAATAAATATCAGGGCAAGTGTCGCAAAGCCACCCAAAAGCAGTTTCGAAGTTCTAGAAATTTGCATTAGAGGTTCTCCAATGCACCGGTCCGACGGACTGCTGCCAGGTAGGCAAAGATGGCAAGCAGCGGAATGAATGCAATTGCGGCTGCCAGTGGCAGGTTGTTGGCTGTTCCGACGTTCGAATAGATCAGCGTGCCCAGGGTCTGAGTAGCACCACCCACGATCTTGACCGCGATGTAATCACCAAGGGTGAGCGAGAAACTAAAAATCGAACCAGCGATGATTCCCGGGACCACCAATGGGAGTGCAACCGAGCGGAATGTTCTCCAGCCCTTAGCACCAAGATCTGAAGATGCTTCAAGCAGCGAGTTTGGCACCCTTGAAAAAGCGGCGTAGATCGGTATAACCACAAACGGGAGCCAAAGATAGCTCAGGGTAATCAGGGTTCCCTCTAGGCCGTAGCCAATCGATGGGATTCCGAAAGGATTCAAAATCCAATCCAATACCCCGCCCTCCGAAAGCACGCTACGCCATGCATAGGCCTTGACCAAATACGATGCCCACAGCGGAAGGCTGACCGAGACCAACAAGAATCGCTGCCATCCCGGACTAACTACTTTCGCCATGAAATATGCCAGCGGAACTGCGATTGCGACATCAATCACGGTGACCCCGATTGCCAATGCAACGGTCCTTAAGGTCACGGCTTGATAAGTGGCCTGGGTGAGGATTTTCGAGAAGTTATCGAATGAAAATTCAAAAACTATGTTGCCCGTGAACGAATTCACGGTCCAGAAGGCGGTCACCAAGAGTGCCGCGAGTGATGCGATGTAAACCAGCAATAGCCAAAGTAGTGGCGGGCTTAGCACTAACCCCAGTGCTAGGCGAGTATTTCTATAGAGCAAGACGGAGCCCCGCCGGGCAAGGGAGGTGTTATCCCTTGCCCGGACAGGGGCTTCGGCTGCTTTCATTCTTTTACTGCTCTAACTGCTAGCCCTTGACTTCTTGCCAGGCTTCAGTCCAGCGAGCGTAGTCGGTGCACTGAACGTCAGTGCGTCCGTCTAGGCACTCTGGGGTAGGAGTGGTCCAGTACCAAAGCTGCTTTGCGTACTCTGCATCTCCAGCGTGGTATGCCTCACAGTCATCTCTGAAGTCACAGGCTGCCATGCTAGAAGGCGCTTCGCCAAAGTAAGCGGTGGCAGCAGCGTTGATTTCAGGGTTGGCAATGTGGTCTAGCCAACGGTAAGCACAGTTTGGGACCTCGGTGGTGCTAGAGATCATCCAAGTGTCCGACCAACCGGTGGAGCCTTCCTTTGGAAGAACAGCCTCGACCTTTACGTCGCTGCCCTTTAGAACGTTGGTCATAACCTGCCAGGTGGTACCAACTACAGAGTCACCAGAGGTGAATGCCTGGATCTGTAGTAGGTAGTCGCTCCAGTACTCACCAACGTTTGCGCGCTGAGCCTTTAGAAGCTCAACCGCAGCAGCTAGCTGAGTCTCGTCTAGAGCGTATGGGTTGGTGATACCTAGCTCTGGCTTAGTCGCCATTAGGTATACCGCCGCATCCGCAATGTAAATTGGCGAGTCGTAAGCAGTGACCTTACCCGCGTAAGCGGATGACTGGTCCCAAACTACTGCCCAGGAATCAGGCGCAGGCGAGACTACTTCGGTGTTGTACTGCAACAGGTTTGCACCATATCCGTGAGGAATGCCGTAGTGAACTCCATCAACAGTGTTGTGGCTCTGGTCCTTCAGGAAGTCGAAAATTCCTGCGTAGTTAGGGATTAGGTCGGTGTTGATTGCCTGGACATCGCCACCGGCGATTAGGCGCTGGGTAGCGTCACCGCTGGCAGCAACTACGTCATACTCACCGGTCTTCATGAGGTTTACGGCCTCATCAGAAGTTCCGTAGGTCTTGACGGTTACCTGGCAGCCGGTTGCTTCCTCAAACGATGAAGTCCAGTCAATAGCTGGGTCGTTTGTGCCATCTTCGACATAACCGGGCCAAGCCAAGATGCTGACCGAACCTTCGTTGTCTCCAAGGGAGTCGAGCATTGCCACGTCGCCTCCCGATCCACCGTTGGCACATCCTGCCAATACCAAAGTGCTGGCCAATCCGATGGTGCCTAGTGCTGCTAACTTTCTCTTTTTGCCTATCAATTGATCTCCTTCGATTACTTGATTAGTGGGCAAGTTGTGAAATGTTGGCGGTTGCTAATGTCAACCTCACTCTTTGTCCGTGATTCAGGGGCTTGGTTTGTGCCCCATTCGCCGATGTAGCTAAAACTCGTTTTCCTCCAGGGAGCTGAAGGGTGACTAGCGATGAGCTCCCGGTGAAATTCTCCTCAACTATCTGTGCGTCCAACGCGATCCAACCAGGCCCGACATCACCGGGCTCGTCGATCGCTATATGTTCCGGTCTGACGGCACAAATCGAGTCAATGCCCAGAATTTGTCGACTTTCCTCAAGAGTGAAGATCGTTGATGAGCCCACGAATCCTGCCACAAAGACACTTTGTGGCTTGCTGTAGATCTCGCGAGGGGATCCAACCTGCACAATGTTGCCGTTCTCAAAAACAGCGACCCGGTCGCTCAATGAGAGAGCTTCAGCCTGGTCGTGGGTGACGAAGATGAATGTGATCCCCAGTTCGCGCTGGATTTCCTTTAGCTCGACCTGCATTTCTTCACGCAATTTCAAATCCAGGGCACCAAGGGGCTCATCCAATAGCAACACCTTTGGCTCCACCACTATCGCTCTGGCGAGGGCTATGCGCTGTCTTTGCCCACCAGAAAGCTGGGCAGGCTTTCGCTCACCCAAATCTGCAAGTCGGACAGTTTTGAGGGCTTCCAACACGCGTTTTTGACGCTCTTGCTTGGGAACCCTCTGAACCTTGAGCCCGTATTCGATGTTTTCCTGCACCGACATATGCGGGAAGAGGGCATAGTCCTGAAAGACGGTGTTTACTTCTCGCTCGAAGGGCGGAGTGGTTGACATGTCTTGGCCAAAGAGTTCAATAGATCCACTCGTTGGCTTTTCGAAGCCTGCAATCAGGCGAAGGACGGTAGTTTTTCCTGAGCCACTGGGGCCAAGCATGGAAAAGAATTCACCGGGAGCAATTTCCAGATTTAGGTTATTGACAGCGAGAACGTTCCCGAAACTCTTTGTAAGTCCGCGCAATTGAATTGCAGACTGCAACTGCATAATGACTTCTTCCCTGTTACATCCTCAGAATACTTCTGGTTCAAATTGACGGCACCTGGAATGAGTTTCGATTAGGTAACAAAGTGCGAAGCGCTAGGCAATTGATTATTGGAGTCGAGCTTGGAAGTTGTCCGATTAGTGACACCTCAGTTGAAAGCGGCTAAAGGTTCTTGTCTCGGAAGTATGCAACCAGGGCATTTGCGTGGCCATGGCCTAGTCCGTGGTCAGTTTTTAGAACCGCAACCATCTCCATATGTGCCTTAGAGGGGTGCTTCGCCAGAACATCAAACCAGTGCTGCACCGGATGCCCATACTTTTTCTCGATGGAGGGAAAGTAGCTGGCTGGGCCCTTAACTTGTTCGCTCATGCTGCAAGGCTATCTTTGGTTTGCCGGGCCAACCCGTGAGATCAAGCCGTGTTTGACAGTTGGCCACTCGCTTGCAATCACGCTGAAGAAAACTGTGTCACGCAAGTTCCCGAACCTATCAATTTGATGATTTCGCAGAATCCCATCTTGTTTAGCGCCAAGTCCGGCGATTGCAGTCCGCGACTGTTGGTTGTGAAAATGGGTTCGAAATTCAACCGCAACGCATTCGAGGGTCTCGAAGGCGTGCTCAAGAAGCAGAAGCTTCATGGCCTGGTTTAATCCAGTCCTTTGGACTGCACTACTGATCCAAGTTGATCCAATTTCTACACGTTTGTTTGGCTCGTCGATGTTCATGTAGGTGGTCATACCAACGGCTTTGCCGGTTGCTGGGTTGATTACGGCAAATGGCGCCATTTTTCCCTGGCTTTGCAGATTTAGACGCCGTTCAATCTCAGTTGTCATTCCTTCTGGCGAGGGGATTGCGGTGTACCAAATTTCCCAGAGGTCGCCAACTGCTTCTGCCAATTCGGCCGAATGCCGAAGAGCTAACTGTTCTAGCCGAACCAGATTGTGACTTAGAGAGGGTGCATCGCTAAAGGACATGGATTTAGTCTAGGAGGCAGGTTCGAAACGCCACCTTTGGCACAATCAGTTGCGATGAGCCCTATTGCAGCTAACTTTTATTGGCTTCTAAGTTGGCGATAAGGCCTTGCAAGTCTCCGAGGACCCAAATCTCTGTCAAAACCGCAGAGTTACATTTCATAAATGTAGCTCCTTGCCATTGAACCAATTTGCCGGTTGGCTCGTATCCTAAGAAATGCTGCACGTGTATCCCGCTAAACAAAACCTTTACCGCCGCTTTTTCCTTTTCAGCAATCAACTCTTGGATTTCACATTTGTAGTTGGCCAAAGAATTTGTCACGGACACCACGTAATCACGGACCTTTGCTGATCCGACCATCTCTTGCCCTAGCGATCCTCGGAAATTTACCTGCTCGTGCAGAATCTGGTCGGATATCTCAAGATTCTTTCGATTCCACAGTTCGTCATAGAACAACCTGACCAGTTCAGATATTTGTGACATGACTAAAGAATAGGTAAATCGGGTGGCTCCTAACGAAAAAAGACCCGTCAATTCTGACGAGTCTTTCTTTCGTGGAGACTAGGGGGGTCGAACCCCTGACCCCCTGCTTGCAAAGCAGGTGCTCTACCAACTGAGCTAAGTCCCCGTTTAGGAATCCTCAGATGTTTCGAGGCTTCCTGGTGGGCCTAGGAGGACTTGAACCTCCGACCTCTTCATTATCAGTGAAGCGCTCTAACCACCTGAGCTATAGGCCCGTAGAACGTCACAACTTTACTAAAAATTGGCGAAGATGCCAAACCCGATTTTCTAGTTGTTGGTGAAGGTGACCGAAACGCCGCCGACGATCTTGGAAATTAAGTTGAAAAGCACGGCCCAAATCCCAGAAAGAGCGGTGGCGAAGACGATGTTCAATAGCGAAATGGTGGCCGCAGTTCCGACCACATTTCCGAACGAGAACTCGCTCTCCAGGCTGAATCCGCTGCCCTCACCAAAGATGCTGGATAGCAATCCACCAACCGAGGAGAAGACTCCGGAGCTTGCGAGCACTGCCCAGAGCAGGATTGAACCGACAATGGTGGCGATCGCCAGGGCGATCGAAACCATGAATCCAACCTTCACGGCTGACATAACTTCAATCGAGCGCAGCTTTAGGCGAACCTGCTTCACCGGCTCCTTTGGAGCGCTACTCCGCTTGAACAGCTTCGCCATCTGGCTCTCCCTCAATCTCTACGGAATCGTTGGTCTCTAGATTACGCTCCGTGTTGCGCGCTAGCGACAATACCGAATCTGACTCCTCGAAGCGAGCAAATACCACTCCCATGGTGTCGCGGCCCTTGGCTGGAACCTCGGCAGCGTTGGTTCTGATTACCTTGCCGGAGGCAAGCACAACCAAAACTTCGTCCGCTTCGTCAACGATTAGGGCTCCAACTAGGTCGCCACGCTTCTCGTCCAGCTTGGCAACCTTGATTCCCAAACCACCGCGGTTCTGGATGCGGTACTGGTCAGCGCTGGTGCGCTTCGCGTAACCACCCTCGGTGACCACGAATACGAAGCCTGCCTCACCAATAACGGTTGCGCTCAGTAGCTCATCGCCCTTTCTAAAGCTCATGCCCATCACACCTGAGGTGTCACGGCCCATTGGCCTTAGCTGCTCACTGGAAGCAGAGAACCTGATCGACATTCCCTTGCGAGATACCAAAAGCAGGTCATTCTCGTCGCTTACCAACATCGCGTTGACCAGTTCGTCGCCTTCGCGGAGCTTGATGGCGATGATTCCACCGGTTCTGGCGGTGTCGTAGGCCTCGAGTGCGGTCTTTTTAACAAGTCCGGCACGGGTTGCAAGCACCAGGTAAGGCGCCTGCTGGTAGTCCTTTAGGTCCAGAACCTCGACGATGCGCTCTTCTGGCTGCAGTGCCAACAGGTTAGCTACGTGCTGACCCTTGGCATCTCTTCCAGATTCCTGGATCTCATAGACCTTGGAGCGGAAGACGCGACCGGTGTTAGTGAAGAACATCAACCAGTGATGAGTGGTGGAAACGATGAAGTTTTGCACCACATCGTCGGCACGCAAGCTGGCACCCTTTACGCCCTTACCACCGCGGTGCTGCACGCGGTAGTTGTCGCTTCTAGTGCGCTTGATGTAGCCACCTGCGGTTAGGGTAACCACCATTTCCTCTTCAGGAATTAGGTCTTCCATCGAGACATCGCCGTCGAAGCCAAGCAGGATCTCGCTGCGGCGGTCGTCGCCGTAGCGTGAAACAACTTCTTCTAGTTCGTCGCTGATGATCTGACGCTGAACTGCCTCGTCAGCGATAATGCGCTGGAATTCAGCAATCTGACGCTCAAGTTCTGCCGCCTCATCAATGATCTTCTGACGCTCAAGGGCCGCTAGCTGTCTTAGCTGCATGTTCAAGATTGCTCTTGCCTGCAGTTCATCGATGGTTAGTAGCTTGATCAGGCCATCGCGGGCATCATCGACAGTTGAGCTGCGACGAATCAGTGCGATTACCTCGTCAAGAGCATCTAGGGCCTTTAGGTATCCGCGCAGAATGTGGGCGCGCTCTTCGGCCTTACGCAGTCTGAACTGGGTGCGGCGAACAATTACATCTACCTGGTGAGCTACCCAGTTGGTGATAAAACCGTCGATTGACAGGGTGCGAGGCACGCCATCAACAAGTGCCAACATGTTGGCACCGAAGTTTTCCTGCAGCTGGGTGTACTTGTAGAGGTTGTTTAGAACAACTCTGGCAACCGCGTCCTTCTTCAGGACGATTACCAAGCGCTGACCGGTGCGACCTGAGGTCTCATCACGGATATCCGCAATTCCGGTTAGCTTGCCTTCCTTCACTAGCTCAGCAATCTTGAGAGCCAGGTTGTCTGGGTTTACCTGGTATGGAAGCTCGGTAACCACTAGGCAAGTGCGGTTGTGGAGTTCTTCAACATTTACAACAGCGCGCATGGTAATTGAGCCACGACCGGTGCGGTAAGCGTCTTCAATTCCACGGCGGCCAAGAATCTGGGCTCCGGTTGGGAAATCAGGGCCTTTGACGAGCTTTATTAGCTCTTCGATTAGCTCTTCGCCCACAACGCTTGGGTTCTTGAGCACAAACTGAGCAGCCTGGGAGATCTCGCGCAGGTTGTGCGGTGGGATGTTAGTAGCCATACCAACGGCGATACCGATTGAACCATTTACCAATAGGTTCGGGAACCTGGAAGGCAAAATTGTTGGCTCTTGGGTTCGACCGTCGTAGTTGTCCTGGAAATCAACGGTGTCCTCGTCGATATCTCTAACCATCTCCATGGCAAGCGGTGCCATCTTGCACTCGGTGTACCTAGGAGCAGCGGCTGGGTCATTTCCAGGGGAACCGAAGTTACCCTGACCGGCAACCAATGGGTAGCGAAGGTTCCAGTCCTGAACCAAACGCACCAGGGTGTCATAAATTGCGCCGTCACCGTGCGGGTGGAACTGACCCATAACGTCACCGACCACGCGGGAACACTTGGAGAACTGCTTGTCTGGGCGGTAACCACCGTCATACATCGCGTAAAGCACGCGGCGGTGCACAGGCTTCAGGCCATCGCGAACATCCGGTAGTGCTCGCCCGACGATAACGCTCATTGCGTAGTCAAGATAGCTACGCTGCATTTCGACCTGGAGGTCTACCTGCTCGATCTTGTCCATCTGGTTTTCAGTCATTTTCTCTACCTCTAGTCCTAAATGTCCAAGAAGCGAACGTCTTTAGCGTTGCGCTGGATGAAGTTACGGCGGGATTCCACATCTTCGCCCATCAAGGTGCTAAACACCTCGTCGGCCAAAGCTGCATCATCTAGGGTCACCTGAAGCAAGGTTCTGGTGGCCGGGTTCATGGTGGTGTCCCAGAGCTCGTCGTAGTCCATCTCACCTAGACCCTTGTAACGCTGGATGGCGTTTTCCTTAGGAATCTTCTTGCCTTCAGCCGCACCAGCCGCCAGGCGCGCATCGCGCTCAGCATCGGAGAACACGTATTCGTGCTCGGCGTTAGACCACTTGATACGGAACAGCGGTGGCTGCGCCATGTAGACATAGCCGTGCTCAATCAATGGCCTCATGTACCTAAACAGCAAGGTCAAAAGCAAGGTACGAATGTGCTGACCATCAACATCGGCGTCAGCCATCAAAATGCACTTGTGGTAGCGGATCTTCGAGACATCGAAGTCTTCGCCGATACCGGTACCAAAGGCGGTGATTAGGGCCTGCACCTCGGTGTTGGCTAGCGCGCGGTCCAGTCTGGCCTTCTCGACGTTCAAGATCTTTCCGCGAAGCGGCAAGATTGCCTGGGTCTCTGGGTCGCGACCGCGAACAGCCGAACCACCTGCCGAGTCACCCTCCACGATGTAGATCTCGGAGAGTTCTGGGCTTCTCGAGGAGCAGTCGCGCAGCTTGCCTGGCATGCCGCCGGATTCGAGCAATCCCTTGCGGCGAGTGGCTTCACGGGCTTTTCTCGCTGCCAAGCGAGCGCTTGCGGCTTGGATTGCCTTGCGAACTACTTCCTTGGCCTGGTTTGGGTTTCTTTCGAACCAGTCACCGAGCTGATCATTCACAACGCGCTGCACAAAGGCCTTGGCCTCGGTGTTTCCCAGCTTGGTCTTGGTCTGACCCTCGAACTGAGGCTCGGTTAGCTTGACCGAGATAACAGCGGTTAGGCCCTCGCGGACGTCGTCACCGGTTAGGTTTTCGTCTTTTTCCTTCAGCAGGCTCTTTTCGCGAGCGTACTTGTTCAAAAGTGTGGTCAGAGCGGTGCGGAAACCCTCTTCGTGGGTACCACCCTCGTGGGTGTTGATGGTGTTGGCGTAGGTGTGAACACCTTCGTTGTAACCAGTGGTCCACTGCATTGCGATTTCGACCGACATGTTCTTTTCTTCGGTCTCGGTCTCGATAGAGATGATCTCGTCGTGGACCACCTCTACCTTCTTGGCAGAGTTTAGGTACTCGACGTAGTCGCTGAGTCCGCGCTCGTAGCAATAGGTGTCGTTCTGACCATCGCGCTCATCCTTTAGCGAGATGCGAAGTCCCTTGTTTAGGAAACACATCTGCTGGAAGCGCTGGCGTAGGGTCTCGTAGTCAAAGACAACGGTCTCGAAGATTTCTGGGCTTGGTACAAATTCGATTGTGGTTCCGGTGCGGTCGGTCTTTCCGCCCTTGGCCAATGGAGCATCTGGGACACCGATCGAGTAGCTCTGGCTCCAGATAAAGCCTTCGCGGTGAACCTCGACAAATAACTTGGTGGAAAGCGCGTTTACAACCGATGCACCTACACCGTGCAGACCACCGGAGACCGCGTAACCGCCGCCGCCGAATTTTCCACCGGCGTGTAGCACGGTTAGAACAACCTCAACCGCCGGCTTCTTTTCGACCGGGTGCATATCGACCGGGATACCACGGCCGTTATCAGACACCTTAATGTGGCCGTCTTTTGTGATTACAACTTCGATGGTGTCGCAGTAGCCAGCCAGCGCTTCATCTACAGAGTTGTCAACGATTTCATAGACCAGGTGGTGCAAGCCTCTAGGACCGGTAGAACCGATATACATTCCTGGGCGTTTGCGCACTGCCTCAAGTCCCTCTAGGACCTGGATCGCACCGGCATCATAATTTGGTTTTGTTTCCGACATATTCAGTTACTTCCTCTTGGGTTAGTACCTATGAACTGCGGACCTGCGGACCGGCTTACATTCGGGTGAGCTAACCCCTAAATTCTACCTTTAGCCCCAGACAAAAGCTGGGATATGCGACTTACCCGTATGTGTCGCGAGGACCTCTTCCAGGCACCGATCTGGGGCCTTTTTTCCAACTCGGAGCAGTAGGTCCAACGAATCGAATTTCGCTCACCACCACATCAGGGTGCTGGGTGCGAATTTTCTCCAAAATTTGTGGTCCCAAGAGCCTGAGTTGAGTTGCCCATGCGGTTGATCGGCAGCGAACCGAGAGCACCTCGTTCTTTAGTTCCTCCGGATAAGAAGCCTCGGCGCTGTCGCTACCAACAACCTTTTCCCACTCGGTGAACAGTGCCGCTTGGGCCAGTTGGCTGGTCCAGTTAAATTCACCAAATAGCTGCTCAAGCGATGCGCTGGCCTTCACCGGATCGCGACCGGAGTCAAATGGCTGGGAGCCGCGTTTTTGGTTTGCTTCGCGACGTTTTTGATCGCGAGACTTTATGCCGGTGGTGCCAAGCAAATACTGCCTAAAGAAGTTGTCCACAACCTCAAAATTCAACTTACCCAATAACCTCACCTCCCGATATTTCAAGGCGCTTAGCCACCATTAGGTCTGGCACGGCCTCAACATCTGCTGAGGTAATTAGAACCTGCTCGTTGTTGATCACAAATTCGACCAGGCGCTGTCTGCGACCGGCATCCAAAACCGCGAAAACATCGTCCAGAATCAAAACCGGATCCCCAGATTGGGAGTCTTCGCGCAAAAGTTGCGCCATGGCAAGTTTGAGACCCAATGCCAATGACCAGGCTTCGCCCTGAGAAGCGTGGCTTCTGGCCAATAGCCCGGACTTTAGGATGCTGAGCTCGTCGCGGTGCGGGCCAACCAAGCTAACGCCGCGCTCAAGCTCCTTTGGGCGCAGTTCCTGGAGGCGCTGGTAGAAAGCTTCGCTGATCTCCCGCTTGTCCCAATTGGTGAGTGAGCTGAATTCCTCTTCCTCTTCACCACCGGCCACCGAGGTGCGCATACTGAGTTCTATGGATTCTGGCTTGCCACTTAGCTGGTGATAGAAGTCCTGCAGGAGTGGAAAAATTTTTGAGATTAGTTCTTGGCGCTGGAAAATCAGTTCGCTTCCCAGCGAGACCAGCTGGTCGTCCCAAATATCCAAGGTGGTGAGATCGGGGTTCGACACTTGCCTTGCGGATTTCAATAGTGCCGCTTTTTGTTTCAACACTCTTTCGTAGTCAGCTTTGACCCCAGAAAGACGGGGTTTGAGCTGAATCATTGATTCGTCTAGGAACCTGCGGCGATCTTGGGGGTCGCGACGAACTAGATCTAGGTCCTCCGGCGCAAAAACCACCACTTTTGAGACGCCAACCAAGTCCGAGGTGCGCTTCACCTGGTGGGCGTTGAGGAAATAGCGGTTTGGCTTGTCTCTATTTAGTTCAGCGGCAACGGAAATTTCGCGACTGTCGTTTTTGGCCTTCAGGGAGAGCTGGGAGCTGGCGCTTTCCGAGTGAATAAGCGAGCCATATCCAGTTACTCGATGGGATTCCAGCATCGATAGGTAAACACAGGCCTCAACAAGGTTGGTTTTGCCGGCACCGTTCTCACCAATGAGTAGGTTGATGCCCGGCTCGAAGTTCAGCGAAAGCTGGCGATAGTTTCGAAAATTCTCAAGCTGTAACGAGGAAATCCACACCCTGGATCACCTAGAAACTTAGGAAACCAGGAGGTTTGGCTGCAATAGGTACTTGAAGTCTGAGTTAGCCTGCTTTGAATCGGCTGCCGAGAGTAAAACCGGGCCAGGCTTATTTGGGTTGGATGGGTTTGTCGTGAAACCAACCCTTACATTCTCGTTTTCAATGCCATTTAGGGCGTCAGACAGGAACTGTGGTCGCAAAGAGACGATGGTTTCATCGCCAGTTAGTGAGCAGGCGACCTGTTCACTTGCCTCGGCAACATCGCTTCCGATGGACTCCAAAATTGCCTCGCTTGCGGTGAACTTGTAGCGGAGCGGCTTTTCGCGGTCAACAACCAGGGCAACGCGCTTGGTGGCATCAAGAAGATCGTGTGTGTTCATGACCGCGAAATTACTGATCTCGGTTGGGAACAGCTGCAAAACCGGTGGGTACTTACCCTTAATGGTCGCGGTTGATACTGATTTGTTGCCAGCAGAGAAGCCGACTACTTCTTTTTCACCATCGCCGAAGGCGATCGACAAATCTCCATCGTGCGAGAAGGTCTTTGCGATCTCTTGTAGCACTCTGGCTGGGATCAAAAGCTCTTTTTCGACTGCCTTGCCGCTCCAAGGAAGGTTCTTTACTGCAACACGGAAGCGGTCGGTGGCAACCATAGTCAATTCTTTTGCGGAAGCGGTAATCATTACAGCGGTGAGCACCGGGGTTACTTCTTCTCTAGATGCTGCAACAGCAACCTGGGCAACTGCGTGAGCAAAGTCACTTGCGGCAACAGATCCAGTAGCGGTAGGCATTGCTGGAATTTCTGGGTAGTCAGAGAAGGACATAGAGGACAGGGTGAACTTGCTCGAAGCGCTAGTTAGTTGAAGTCTTGACTCTTGAAGTGCCAAAGAAACAGTCTCGCCTGGCAATTTAGAAACAATTTCTGCAAGTAGTCGACCCTGAACCAGTACCTTGCCTGGTGCATCAACTGCAGCAGCAATGGTTACTTTTGCAGAAACTTCGTAGTCAAAAATACTTAGAACAACTTCATTGGTTCCGGCGGTGATCATCACACCAGAAAGTTGTGGAAGCTGAGGTTTTGGAGACATAAGTCTTACAACGAAGGAAATTGCCTCGCCTAGTACTTCGCGATCTGCCTGAAATTTCATGTTCTTATCCTCTTTATGGAGTTTTATCTTGTCACAACTAAGCGAATTACCAAACCAGGAGAACTCTTGGTAATAAACCCAAATCTTTAATTTCAATTAATCTCAATAACAACATCTGTTGAAACTGTTGATAAGTCTCAACAATCCTGTAATTACAAGGAAACTACAACGGTGTAACTTGTTTACACAGGTGTGGATAACCCTGTGGATAACTAGCTGCCCTGTGAGTAACAATTTTGATTGTTGTTGTTTTATGGATCTAATTCACAGTATTTACCCTGTTACCCACATTTAAACGGGTGGGTTATCCACAGGATGTTTGAAAACTATTTATGTTCGTCTTTAATCTTTTGGATGATTTCAGACACCTGGTTATAGATGTAGCGACGCTCACGCATTTGAGCAGAAATCTTCTTCGTTGCGTACATAACCGTTGTGTGGTCGCGGTTACCAAAATGAGCACCAATTTTAGGTAGCGACATGTCAGTTAGCTCGCGGCAAATGTGCATTGCGATCTGTCTAGCCAGCGCAACTGCCTGCTGGCGTCCAGATCCAGTGATGTCTTCCGGCGAAATCTTGTAGTAATTGGCTGTCGCCGTAATAATCGAAAGCGCAGAGATGTTTGCACCATCGGCTACCGCATAGCTGTCTTTCAATACCAGCTGGACCAGGTCCATGTCGATTGCCTGGCGGTTTAGGTTTGCGAAGGCGGTTACGCGAATCAATGTGCCTTCAAGCTCGCGAATATTTGAGGAGATTCTGGCGGCCATGTATTCAATTACGTTGTCTGGGATCGAGATCCGCTCCAGGGCGGCCTTCTTGCGCAGAATCGCAACACGGGTTTCAAACTCTGGCGCCTGAATGTCTGTGGTGAGACCCCACTCAAAGCGAGAAAGCATGCGCTCCTCAAAGCCAGCCAGCTGCTTTGGTCTTAGATCTGAGGTGATTACCACCTGCTTGTTGTGATCGTGCAGGGTGTTAAAGGTGTGGAAGAAGGCTTCCTGGGTCTGGTCTTTGCCGGATAGGAACTGAATGTCATCGACAAGCAGGATGTCTACATCGCGGTATTGGGCCTGGAACTCAGCAGTTTTGTTGTTCTGAATTGCGTTGATGAAGTCGTTGGTGAACTCTTCGCTGGAAACGTATCTCACCTTGGTTCTTGGCTTTAGGTGGATTGCGTAGTGACCGATGGCGTGCAGCAGGTGAGTTTTTCCCAGTCCGCTGGATCCATAGATAAACAGTGGGTTGTAGGCCTCGGCCGGAGCTTCCGCCACAGCAAAGGCAGCTGCGTGGGCAAAACGGTTGGATCCTCCGGTTACGAAGTTCTCAAAGTTGTACTTCGGGTTTAGGCGAGATTCATTGGTGTTCACCAGCGGGACATAGCTGGTTTCGCGCTGGATTGGCACCGGCTCAGGTTCCACCATGATTTCGGTGCGGATTGAGCTCTGCAGGTCCTGGTTGGTGATCACCACGAAGGAGGAAGGTCCGCCGAACTCTGCCATTTCACCCATGGCGCTAAGCAGCTGGTCTTTTAGTCTCTGCTGCAGCATTGCCCTGGTGATCTCGTTAGGGACCTCAATGTAAAGAGTGTCTTCGAGAACTCCCTTTGGAACGGCTAGGTCTAAATGACCTTTTAGGTGGGGGGTTACGCGCTCGTCGCCGGATACCTTGTTGACCAACGACTGCCACATGGTGGCTAGCTGATCGTCCGGCATCTAAAGCTCCTAGGGCAAGTTATCCACAGATTTTTACACAAGCAAAATGGGTTGTGGAAAAGTCTTCAAGTTTCTGTGGAAAACTTGTTGAAAGTTATCAAATTTGTAGTGTGCAACATTCAAGCGGTATTGCTGGTTCAAAATCAAATCGAATCGGCGTGTCTTTAGCAGATTTTTGTAACAATCGTGGTAGCGGGTCCAAAATTACCCAATTACTTGCTGTGACTCTTGACTAAGCCAAGAACTATGCCGTAAAGTACTCAGGTTGTCTTGGGCAATCCGCCCAATAGTTCCAGGGAGATTTCAAGTGAGCAAGCGCACCTTTCAGCCGAACAACCGTCGTCGTGCAAAGACCCACGGTTTCCGTCTACGCATGCGTACTCGCGCTGGACGCGCCATCCTTGCAGCCCGTCGCCGCAAGGGCCGTTCCGAGCTGAGCGCATAAGGATCTACTCTGCTAGCGCGGAGTAGTCGCCTACGTTCAGGCGACGAGATTCGCGATGTCGTCAAACGAGGACAACGTCATTCTTCGACGTATTTCACCCTTCACTTTTTGCCCGCTGATCAATCACGCTTTGCCGTTATAACCGGTCGCGTTGTCGGTGGAGCTGTTCAAAGAAACAAAATCAAGCGCCGCATCACAGCGGCAATCAGATCCGAGCTTGCGTCCCTAAATCAGCCTATTGACGCGGTTTTCCGCATGAGGGCAACAGCGTTTGACTGTGATTATGTCGCCTTAGCTGAGGCAGTAAAGAGCGCATTCGCGAAGGTAAAGCCGTGAAGCTGCTTTGGTTTGTCTTTCTACTTCCAAGAAACCTGGTGATCGGATTTGTCCTGATCTGGCGAAAAACAATCTCACCCCTATATGGAGATGTTTGCCGCTACTACCCAAGCTGCTCAACCTATGGACTTGGTTCACTTCAGCACCATGGATTGGTGCGCGGCGGACCACTTACTCTTTGGCGAATCTTGCGCTGTCACCCATGGGCAGCCGGCGGCATCGATGATGTGAAAACTGGTCCAAGCTGGATTGTGATTGGCAAGCTAGGATTTGTAAGTTCTAAGTCTCAGAATAAGAAGAGGTAAAAGTGGATCTGCTGTGGCCGATTAAGTGGCTTGTTGAGCTCGTGCTCGTGGGCTTCCACTCCCTATTTACTGCAATGGGCTTGCAGTCAACCTCCGGCATCTCATGGGTGCTGGCCGTGGTTGGTCTAGTTCTAGTTGTTCGTGCAGCGCTTATCCCGGTCTTCGTGAAGCAGATCAAGAGCCAGCGCAACATGATGCTGGTTCAGCCTGAGCTCAAGAAGCTCCAGGACAAGTACAAGGGCAAGACCGACCGCGAATCTCGCGAGCGTATGGCCCGTGAGCAGATGGATCTCTATAAGCGCACTGGTTCCAACCCGCTTTCATCCTGCTTGCCACTATTGCTTCAGATGCCTATCTTCACCGGATTGTTCTTCGTTCTAAATGACGCCGGTAACAACAAGTCCGGTGTTGGTCTACTAACCCAGGAAATGGCAATCTCCTTCTCGCAAGCCGAGATCTTCGGAGTAAAACTCTCCGACACATTCTTTGGATCTGACGCGATTAACGTGAAGATTCTCGCCGGCGTAATGATCGTTTTGATGTCTGCCTCGCAGTTCATCACCCAGAAGCAGATCATGACCAAGAACCAGAACCCAGATGTGCAGAACAGCCAGTTCATGCAGACTCAGAAGATTCTGCTTTATGTATTGCCTTTTGTTTTCTTGATCTCGGGAATCAGCTTCCCAATCGGCGTTATGACCTACTGGTTGGTATCTAACTTCTGGACCATGGGACAGCAGTTCCTGGTTATCCGCAACATGCCTACTCCTGGCTCTATTGCCCACAAGGAGCGCGAGGCACGCCTTGTAAAGAAGGGCAAAATCAAACTTGAGGAATCCACCCCCGAGTCGGAAGTTGAGCAGCCTACGCAGCGTCAACAGCCGGTTGGCAAGAATCGTGCAAAGAAGAAGAAGAAATAATGAGCAGAGAACAAGAGCTTGAGCAAGAAGGCGAAATCGCCGCTGATTTCATCGAGGAGTTCCTAGACACCGCTGACCTAGACGGCGATCTAGAGATCGAGTTCCGTCAGGACCGCGTTTACATCTCGGTTACCAGTGAGGGCGAGTCAAACCTCGGCAAGATCTCAGACCCAAACACCGTTGAGGCCCTGCAGGAGATCACTCGTCTAGCAGTTCAGGCTAAGACCGGTTCAATGAGCCGTTTGATTTTGGACATTGGTGGTTCCCGCCAGGCAAAGACTAAGCAGCTAGAGACTTTGGTCGAGCGCACCATTGCCAAGCTGGAGGAGACTGACAAGCCTCAGCACCTCAAGCCAATGAGTTCTTACGACCGCAAACTGGTTCACGACATGGTCAGCGAAGCTGGCTTCGTTTCTGAATCTGAGGGTCAGGGCAAGGATCGCCACATCGTCGTATCCAAGCCGTAATGTTTCACGTGAAACATTGGAGGATTTAGATGGCTGACGAACTCGACATCGAGCAAGAACCAGCCGCCGCCTCTGAGATCTTTGGCGCAGGTATTGATTTAGCACGTGCCTACACAAATCGATTGGCTCAAGATTCCGAGACCTTTGGCCTGCTTGGCCCTAGAGAGCTCCCAAGAATCTGGTCCCGCCACGTAATAAACAGTGCTTTGCTGTCTGAATTGGTCCCTGACGAGACATTGGTTGCAGATGTTGGCTCTGGCGCTGGCCTTCCAGGCATTCCAATGGCAATAGCGCAACCAAATGCACACTTCACCCTTATTGAACCCATGGAACGCAGAGCAAACTGGCTTTCAGCCGTTGTGGCAGATCTAGGCATAAAGAATGTCGATGTCATTCGCGCCAGGGCAGAAGAGGTTAGCCGCACCGATTTCGACATCGTTACCGCCAGAGCTGTTGCGGCTCTAGACAAGCTTTTGAAGTTGCTAACCCCACTCACCAGGGGATCGAACCTCAAGACAGTCTTGGCTCTCAAGGGGTCACGGGCTCCAGAGGAGATTTCCGAGGCTAAACCAAGGCTGCAACGTCTTGGCTTCGGAGAACCCGAGATCTTGACCCTTGGGCTGGGTAAAGCCCCCGAGACGGCGACCGTGGTTCGCATTATTCTGCAATGATTGGAGACAAATGCTAGATCAACCTGCAGAGACAACCGCTGAGACGCAAGCTACCGTCCGCGAGGGTTTGGGCTACCCAAACGACCGCAAGGAAATCTCTCCTAGCCCTACCGGTTGGCAGGGTTTAGATACCGCAGACATCGACCATGTTTCACGTGAAACATCAGAGCAGTGAGCATGGAAAACATCCCAAATACCCCATTACTTAGGGAGATGACGCTAAATAACGAGCGCGCTCGCCGGGTTGCAGAAGTCACTCTCACGCCTCCTAGCAAGACCAGAATCATCACCATTTCTAACCAAAAGGGTGGAGTCGGTAAGACCACTTCGGCTGTGAACCTAGCTGCAGCGCTGGCTCGCAAGGGCATGGGTGTTTTGGTTATCGATCTTGACCCGCAGGGCAACGCTTCAACCGCACTGGGTGTCGAGCACCACAACTCTGTGGTTGGTAGCTACGAGGTTTTGGTTCAGGGCGTTCCAATGTTGGATGCCGTCAAGCAAAGCCCGGAACACCACAACCTTTACTGCCTACCCGCCACCATCAACCTGGCAGGTGCAGAGATTGACATGGTTTCGGTCACAAACCGTGAACGAGTGCTGCTAGATAGCCTGAATCAGTTCCTGGAGAGCTTCAACCACCCGATCCACTTCGTCTTTATCGACTCCCCTCCTTCGCTTGGTTTGCTGACAGTCAATGCCCTCGTTGCCGCAGGCGAAGTTTTGGTGCCAATCCAGTGCGAGTACTACGCCCTGGAGGGTGTGACCCAGCTAATGGCAAACATTGAGCGCATTAGGGCCAATTTGAACCCGGATCTGATTGTTGGCGGCATCCTGCTGACCATGTTTGACAACAGAACTAACCTTTCCACCGACGTGGCAGCAGAAGTCCGCAAGTATTTCCCGAAACAGACCCTAAATGCGACCATTCCGAGGTCTGTGAGGCTTTCTGAGGCCCCGAGCTTCGGCCAGACGGCAATCAGTTATGACCCTAAGAATTCGGGCTCCCTGGCCTATCAGGAAGCTGCCATTGAATTAGCTCAGCGAGGAGTAATCAAATGAGTGAAGAAAAGCGTCCAGAGCGTAAAGGTGGTCTCGGAAGAGGCATTGGCTCACTGATCCCAGGCGGAGATCGAGATGCGGTGGATGTTTTCTTCACCAACACCTCCGCAATCCCGCTGGTTGAGGTGCCAGGAGCGCGTTTTCTTGAGATTGAGCAAAGCCAAATCGTTCCGAACCCGCAGCAGCCTCGCTCGGTTTTTGAGCCTGAAGCATTTGCTGAACTTGTTCACTCCATCAAGGAGTTCGGAGTCCTGCAGCCAATCGTGGTTCGCCCAAAGGGCACCGGCTATGAGCTGATCATGGGTGAGCGCCGTCTGCGCGCATCCAAAGAGGCCGGACTAAAGAAGATCCCGGCAATCGTTCGCGAAACCGCAGACGAAAACATGCTTCGAGACGCTCTTTTGGAGAACCTGCACCGCTCCAACCTGAACCCGCTGGAAGAAGCATCCGCATACAAGCAGCTTCTGGAGGACTTTGGTTCCACCCAGGATCAGTTGGCCGACAAGCTTGGTCGCTCAAGACCACAGATCACCAACACCCTGCGTCTTTTGAAGTTGCCGCTAACGGTCCAGTCGAAGGTAGCGGCCGGTGTGCTTTCCGCAGGTCACGCTCGAGCATTGCTTGGAGCCCCTGACGAAATCACCATGACTGCCTTTGCAGAAAAGACAGTCCGCGAGGGTCTATCGGTTCGCAGTCTTGAAGAGTTGGTATCCAATGTTAAGGTCAAGCCAAAGCGCGGAAAGATCATCCCTGGTGGCAAGACCGACATGCTCAAGGAGATGGCGGAAGAGATGGGTGACGCCCTAGACACCGTCGTGAAGATTCAGCTTGGTCGCAAGAAGGGCCAGCTGGTTATTGAGTTCGGAAACGTTGCCGACCTGCGTCGAATCGCAGATCGAATTACAGGGAAGAACTAAGACCTAAGAGCAGCTAGCGCTATCGAAAGATAGGCGTCTGGCAAAGATTCGCCATCGGCAATTACAGCCTGCGGAAACAGCGATGTCTCAGTCATTCCGGGGGTTACATTGGCTTCCAGGAACCAGGGCGTGCCATCGTGGTCAACAATTATGTCAATTCGACTGAGGTGCCTTAAGCGCAGTGCGTTGTGGGCCAAGAGCGCAACCTCGGCAGCTCTTTCGAGATCGGCGGGACGCAATCTTGCCGGCACGTAGTAGTTAGTTTCGCCAGGTACGTATCGCTCCTGATATCCGAATGCTCCGCTGTCTGGTTCGATCTCAACAGCAGGTAGAGCCCTTGGCCCAAACCCTAAATCAACAACCGAGATTGCCAGCTCGGTTCCCTCGATGAATCTCTCAATCAGAACCTGATCGCAATACACGAATGCATCCACCATCGCCTTTGCAAAGGCTTGCGCGTTTGTCACTTTGCTTACACCCTGGGCCGAGCCGCTCTTGGCTGGTTTCACAATCAGCGGGAAGCTCATCTCGGTGGCAACTAGAGCCAGCACCGCCTCAGCATTTAGTTCTCTGAAGGTTGATTTAGGCAGCGTTATTGAGTCTGGAGTTTGAACCCCGTGACGCTTGAGAATGATCTTGGCGGCCGGCTTGTTCCACGCTAAACGAGCTCCGTCGGCATCTGAGCCCACAAACGGGATTCTGGCAAGCCTCAGTAGGTCCTGAAGCGATCCATCTTCGCCTACAGAACCGTGCAATGTTGACCAAACCACATCGGGTCTGGTCGCAAGTAGGTGGCCAAACAGCTCAGCGTCTGGTTCGCGCATGTCGACAGCGGCTCCGGCATCGGTAAGGGCATCGGCTACGCGACGACCGGACTTCAAAGAAACATCGCGCTCATGCGATATCCCACCGGCAAGGACCAAAATGGTGGGCTGCATGTTTAGTCCTTAGCTCCAAAGGTGTCTAGAAGGTCCAACTGCAGGTTGATTACGTTGGATAAGCGCTTGATGCCCACCTTTACGTTCTCTGCGGTTGGGTGGCTAAAGCAGACGCGGATGTTGTTTGCTCCTCGACCATCGCCATAGAAAGCAGTTCCCGGGGTGTATGCCACCAGCTCATTTACCGCCAAAGGCAGCATTTCCTTGCTGTTTAGGCCCTCTGGCAGGGTTAGCCAAAGGAAGAACCCTCCCTGCGGCTTGGTGGTCTTCACCCTTGGTAGGTACTGGGCTAGGGCTTCAAGAGCGGCATCACGCTTAGATGCGTAGAGCTTGCGGTAGGTGTCGATCTGGCCCTGCCAGTCAGAAAGCGATAAATACTCGCTAACCATCATCTGGGCAAAGGTTGCAGGCGACAGAATGGCCGATTCATTTGCCAAAACCAGCTTCTCGCGGATTGCCGGTGGCGCTAACACGTATCCAACTCTTAGTCCAGGAGAGAGGATCTTGGAGAAGCTGCCCAGGTAAACCACACCTTCGGCGTCCAAAGAGCGCATTGCGGCCGGTGGCTTCTGGTCAAAGTACAAAAGACCGTACGGATTGTCCTCAATGATCAAGATTCCGCGCTCGCGGCAAACCTGCAATACCTGAGCACGACGCTCTGCCGTGAGGGTCACGCCCGATGGATTCGCAAAGTTAGGCACCAAATACAACAGCTTGACCTTGCGACCCTGCTCAATCAGGCGATCGGCCGCCTCAGCCAAGGCCTCAGGAGAAATACCGTCATCATCGGTGAAGACGTGCTCAATGTGAGCCTCTTTGTGGCGGAAGATGCCAACTGCTCCCACGTAGCTTGGGGCCTCAACCAAAACCACATCGCCCTGGTCTAAGAAAAGATCTGCCAAGAGCTCAAGTGCGTGCTGGCTACCGGTGGTGATCATGATGTCTTCGACCGAACCGTGCACCCCATCCAAAGTCATAATCTCTTGGATTTGCTCGCGAAGTCTGAGATCGCCCTGGCCACCGCCATACTGCAGGGCGTAGTTGCGACGGTTTGACATTAGTGAGCGGAAGGCCTGCTCAATTAGCTCGCCATCTAGGGCAGAAACGTCCGGCATACCGCCGGCCAAAGAGACAACCTCGGGCCTTGAGACCACGGAAAATAGGGCTCTTACCTCGGAAACTGAAAGGTTTGACGCTCGTGCCGCGTACGCATGCTTCCAGGCGTCAAAGTTAGTGACACTTCCTGTGCGCGTTTCGGACAATTGCAGCTCCCTGGGTTTTAGGGGATAGCTTACTTTGATAACCCCTGTTAGGGCTAGGAAGTTACAGGCTTAGGCCAGGTATTCGCTTAGCTCGGAAACTAGAGAAGCCTTTGGTCTAGCCCCAACCAACTGCTTTACCAGCTGTCCGTTGTGGAAGACACCCAGCAGTGGAATGCCGGTCACCTTGTAGTCCATAGCCAACTGACCCTCGTGGTCAACATTCACCTTCACGACCTTGATCTTGTCGTGGTACTCGGCAGCCATTTCCTCTAGAACTGGGCCGATCATGCGGCAAGGGCCGCACCACTCAGCCCAAAAGTCAACAATCACAGGAAGGTCGGCCTTGAGCACGTCCTGCTCAAAACTTGCAACGGTAGCGTCGATTGGTTTCACGTGAAACTCCTTAGTGACTTGCTAGGTAGTGCTCAGCATCTAGAGCCGCAACACAACCAGATCCAGCAGCGGTAATCGCTTGGCGGTAGGTCGGGTCAATTACGTCACCGGCTGCAAAGACTCCCGGGAGGGAGGTCTTTGAGCTGCGACCATCGACCTTGATGAAACGGTCTTCAGTTAGCTCTACCTGGTTCTCAACCAAAGAAACCCTCGGGTCATTTCCAATGGCGATAAATAGACCTTCTAGGGCTAGCTCGCGACGCTCGCCATTGCGGGTGTCTTCTAGGACTACGCCCTCCAACTTTCCATCGCCCTTTAGCTCAGCAACCGCTGAGTTCCAGATGAACTCGATCTTTGGGTTATCAAAAGAACGCTGCTGCATGATCTTGGATGCCTTCAGGGTCTCGCGACGGTGAATTACATAGACCTTGGAAGCAAACTTGGTAAGGAAGTTAGCTTCCTCCATGGCAGAGTCGCCACCACCGACCACGGCAATGGTCTTCTCGCGGAAGAAGAAACCATCGCAGGTTGCACACCAGGAGACTCCGTGCCCGGAAAGTGCCTTCTCGTTTGGAAGTCCTAGCTCGCGGTAGGCGGCACCGGTGGAGATGATTACGGTCTTGGCCTCGTAGGTCTCGCCCATGCCGGTCTTTACGATCTTGACAGCGCCCTTTAGGTCAACCTCAACAACGTCGTCAAACAAAATCTCAGCGCCAAAGCGCTCTGCCTGAGCCTGGAAGTTGGCCATTAGGTCAGGACCCATCAATCCCTCTGGGAAACCAGGGTAGTTTTCCACCTCGGTGGTCTTCATCAGTTCGCCACCAGGCTCAACGCTGGATGCAATCACAAGCGGGTTCAGCTGGGCCCTAGCCGCATAGATAGCAGCCGTGTAGCCGGCAGGGCCTGAACCAATGATGATTACTTCGCGCATTTCGTCTCTATTTCCTCTTAGATAGATAGTTGTCTATCTACTATCAATTTACCCGCCAAATCGCAGGATTAACCTCTAATAAACCTATTCTTCAACTGCCGTTGCAGCTCTCGTAATTCCGGAACCCGGAATATCCACAATGTAGCAAGGTAGCAAACCACCATCGCCCCACCCACCAAAGCACTGGTTGTTACAGCCGTAATCACGCTGTTTAGCGTGAAACTGCCCGGAGCTATGCCGCCTAGCCAAACCATCAAAGAATATCCCACACCAGCGGCCGGAATGACGGCTAAGACAAAGCCCAATAGTGATTTGGCAAACGAACCCTCGCCCATCGCACCGATGCGCCTTCGGAGCATCAGGTAACCAACCAGGCCCTGAACCACGATTGAGCATGCGGTCAGGATGGAAATCGAAACCACCAACCACTGCTTCTCAACCGTTGCGCCCAGGGTTAGCGATCCAGCGATGTGAATCGCGATCTGAATGCTGGTGAAGATAAAAGGTGATTTGGTGTCCTCAAGAGCAAAGAAAGCCCTTTGAATCATGTAGACCACGCTGAATGGCACCAAACCGATCATTAGCGCCACGATTACGTTGCCCAAGGCCAGGGTTGCCGGGTACTCGCCTACAAACACTCGGGCAATCGAGTAGGCCAGCATCATCAGGGTTGCCGTTGAGATTACGCTCACCAGCGCAATCACCCTCAGCCCGGTGGTCAGATCCTTCACAAACTCATCAAGCTTGTTATTCGCAGCGTGCTGTGACATGCGCGTGAAGTAAGCGGTCGCAATCGAAACCGTCACAACCGAGTGCGGAAGCATGAAGATCAGCCACGCGATCGCTGCAGCCGCCACCGATGCCACCGCCAGGCCAGAGTCTCGGCCGGCAACTGCGGTTGAGGCCACCGCGGTTTGAACCAAGCCACCAATTTGGGTTACCAGCACCATGGCCAGCGACCATGAAGCGGCCTTTAGAGCTGGTCGAAGCCCAAAGCCACGGAACTTGAAGTTCAGGTTGAGCGAAAGACCAATCTTCTTCCAACTTGCAAACAAAATCAGGGCTTGGGCAGCTACACCCAATGTCGCACTTCCAGCAAGCAGGGTGATTCGGTCGGCCTCCCAGAGGCTTACTGCCCGCTCTCCGCTTGGATCCGCCCCAAAAATCAAGATAAATGCAACTAGCCCAGCAATTGAGACCACGTTGTTCAAAACCGGTGCCCACATAAATGGACCAAACTCGCTTCTCGAGTTCAGCACCTCGCCAAGAATCGAATAAAGCCCGTAGAAAAACAGCTGCGGCAGGCACCAGTAGGCGAATGCGGTTGCCAGGGCTAGCTGATCCTGGTCCCAACCCGAGGTGTAGAGCTGCACCAGAAGCGGCGCTGCCATGGTGAAAATCACCGTCACGGCAAAGAACACCGTTATCGCCAGGGTCACAAAGCGATCTACATAGCCCTTGCCACCATCGGCCTGCGAGCGAGCGCGCACCAACTGCGGAACCAAAACCGCATTCAACACACCACCGACGATGATGGCGTAAACGTTGTTTGGCAGTTGGTTTGCAACCCCAAAGGCGTCGGCTGCGTCAGTGGTGACACCAATGGCTCCCGCGATCAAGACCGCGCGGACAAAACCTAGGATTCTGGAAACAATGGTCCCAGAGGCCATGATTACTGAGCTTTTAGCTACTGACTGCTCAGCCATTACGTCTCCGGCGCAGCTTCCTAACGGTTCGATAGCTACCAATCAGAATCAGGGTAAACATCGCAAAGGCGAAGCTCACCAGCAGAAAAAGCTCCACGTCGTAGTTGACGTTGACCTGAACCAGTTCCCGCTTGCCGACCTCAACACCATTCTCTTCGAGCCAGATCTCAAGCTCCACGGGGCCATTTGCCACCGCGCGAACCCCCAGCTCAGCCACCTGGCTGCTGCCTGCAGGGATGGTGAGTTCGGTGTCCTTTAGGACCTCGAGGCGGAAAGAGGAAGATTTGCCGTGAACGATGATGGTCGCCGACTCTGAGCTGTCGTTTTTGATGGTGATTGGGATGCGGCCGTCTCGAGCCACCAGATTCACCTCGCTGCCAGGCACGATGTAGACCTCAGAAGCGAAGGACGCCGGGCCGGTGAGCAAAGCCAGGCCCACAAGCAGCAGCGTTAGCAATCTCTTCAAACCAGAATCTCCAGGGCTCGTTGGGCGATTTTGCGCTCGTTCTCGTGGGCAAGAACTTCCTCAAGTCTGTCAAGTTCAAACCACTGCACGTCCATTACCTCGCCGGTTGGGTCGTTATAGGCGTTTAGTGACCCTCCGATTTGCTGAAGTAGGTAGTGGTGAACGGTCTTCTTGATGCGCTTTGGGCCAATTTTGAAGCTGTAGCTGATTTCGCCGATTTTCTCCAAAATCTTGGATTCGATACCGGTCTCCTCGCGAATCTCGCGAACCGCGGTCTGCAGGTAGTTTTCGCCCAGCTCAACGTGACCCTTTGGGATTACCCAATCCAGACCACCACCGCGATTCTTGTGTGAAATCAGGGCAATTAGCGCGGGGTTTGACTCCGAAATCACCAAGCCGCCAGCGGACACCTCAGAAACGGTGAAAGGCCGGATGATTTTCATGCCCCAACTCTACTTGCAGGCTGTGGCAAGCTAGTGGCGATGCAACCCGTTGCCGAGGCACTAAAGAACCTCCAGCAGAACACTCAGAATCCGCTGCTGGATCGACTTGGCGCACTCTTTGACGACGCGGGCTTCGAGTTGGCACTGGTTGGTGGACCGGTTAGGGACGCCATTCTGGGCAGAGTGGCACCGGATTTGGACTTCACGACCAGTGCAAACCCAGATCAAATTCTCAAGCTCATCAAACCAATTGCCTCTGCAACCTGGGACATCGGCCGCGAATTTGGCACCATCGCCGCCCAGATTGATGGCGAGCAGGTGGAGATCACGACCTATCGAGCTGACTCCTACGATCCAGAATCTCGCAAGCCAACCGTGGCTTTTGGGGACAACCTGGAAGACGACCTGATTCGCAGAGACTTCACCGTGAACGCGATGGCGTTGCGCTTGCCATCTAGAACCTTCGTTGATCCCCATCAGGGGCTAAAGGACCTGCTAGGCATCACGCTTCGCACGCCGTCAAAACCTGAGATTTCTTTCTCCGATGACCCACTGCGCATGATGAGAGCTGCTCGCTTTACCTCACAGCTTGGTTTTGAGATCGAGCCGGAGACCTTTGAGGCGATGACTCAAATGCGCGATCGCATCGAGATTATCTCTGCCGAAAGAGTCAGGGACGAGCTAACCAAGTTGCTGCTTTCGGATAACCCGAAGCCCGGTCTTGAGGCATTGGTTGACAGCGGCATCGCAGATCATGTGCTTCCAGAGTTACCGGCACTAAGGCTTGAGCTTGATGAGCACCACCACCACAAGGATGTCTATCAGCACACCCTGACCGTTGTTATGCAGGCGATCGACTACGAGAAGGATTACGGCCTAAACAAGGACCTGGTTTTGCGTTTAGCCGCGCTACTGCACGATATCGGCAAGCCAGCCACCAGAAAGCTGGAAACCGGTGGAGCGGTTTCTTTCCACCACCACGATGTGGTGGGGGCAAAGCTTGCAAAAAAGCGACTAACTGAGCTGCGTTTTGACAATGACACCATCAAGGCGGTTTCAAAACTGATCGAGCTGCACCTGAGATTCTTTGGCTACTCGGATCAGCAGTGGAGCGACAGCGCGGTGCGTCGCTATGTGAGAGACGCCGACGAGCAGCTGCTGAGGCTGCACGCACTGACCCGTGCTGATGTCACCACCCGCAACCAGCGCAAGGCTGACCGACTTTCTCACGCCTATGACGATCTAGAGCAGCGGATCGCGGTTTTGGCCGAGCAGGAAGAGCTAAATTCCATGCGTCCTGAGCTTGACGGCCAGCAGATCATGGAGCTTTTGGAGATCAAGCCCGGTCGTGAGGTTGGCGAGGCCTACTCGTTCCTGCTAGAAATCCGCTTGGACGAGGGCGAAATCGGCGAGGAAGAAGCCAAAAAACGCTTGCTTACCTGGTGGCAACAAAGGTAGGCTTTGAAGGTTGCTCTTAGGAGCACACATGCAAATACCCTCCTGCCATGGAAAGACCATGGCCGCTCTAGACCGAAGGAGGTGGGTGAACTATGCATAACTACGAGGTGATGGTCATTTTGGACCCTCAGCTTGACGACCGCACAGTAACCTCAACTATCGACAAGTTCCTACTGGCTGTTACCAACAATGGTGGCACCGTGGACAAGGTTGATGTTTGGGGTCGTCGTCGAATGACATACCAAATTCAGAAGCGCTCCGAGGGCATCTACGTTGTTGTCAACGTAACCTCGAGCCCAGCAGCAGTCAGCGAGTTTGACCGCCAGCTAAGACTTTCTGAGTCCGTGCTTCGCACCAAGGTGCTGCGCCTAGAAGATGCGATTTTCAGCATCAACCCAATCGAGTTCGTGCCGGAAGACAAGCCAGCTCGCGCTCCACGTGGCGGTCGCCCAGGCGGCAAGCGTCCATCGGGTCCTAGGAGCAACTAATGGCGGGCGAGGTTAGCGTTACCATCGTTGGCAATCTTGCCGACGACCCGGAGCTTCGCTACACCCAGGGCGGCGTGGCAGTTGTATCTGTCCGCGTTGGCTCAACTCCCCGCACCCTAAACCGCTCAACCAACGAATGGGTTGACGGCGAAACTGTTTGGGTTCGTTGCACCGCTTGGCGTGAGGCAGCAGAAAACATCGCACAGTCCCTAACCAAGGGAACCCGTGTTGTGGTTACCGGTCGCCTAAAGGCACCATCTGCTTACCAGAGCGCTCAGGGAGAGGCTCGTGCATCGCTCGAGCTTGAGATCGATGAAATCGGTCCATCTCTGCGCTATGCAACCGCATCCATCACTCGCCGCGCTCGCGAAGGTGGCGCTCCAGCTGTCGAGTCCCCATGGGGCGAGACCAAGGCTCCAGAATCTGGCGCCGCAGCTTGGGCCAACCCAGCAGACCCAGCAGTTGACGAAGCACCGTTCTAAAGAATTTCAAGGAGAAATCAAATGGCAGGAAAAGGAGCTGACCGCCGCAAGGCTCGCATGAACTCTAAGTTCGCGAAACTTGCCCCGGCCAAGACCATCAAAATCGAGGTTATCGACTACAAAGACGTCGCTACCCTCCGTAAGTTCGTATCCGACCGCGGCAAGATCCGCGCTCGTCGTATCACCGGGGCAACGGTGCAGGACCAGCGCAAGATCGCAACCGCGATTAAGAATGCACGCGAGATGGCACTATTGCCATACTCCGGTGCTGGGCGCTAGGGAGAATCCACATGTCGAAGCTAATTTTGACCAATGAGGTCTCTGGACTAGGTTCCGCAGGAGACGTTGTAGACGTAAAGGCTGGTTACGCACGTAACTTCCTACTACCAAACGGCCTAGCAGTTGTTTGGACCAAGGGTGGAGAGAAGCAGATCACTCAGATCCGCGCTGCTCGCCAAGCTCGCGAGATTGCGTCTGAAGAAGAGGCAAAGGCCATCAAGGCCAAGCTCGAGGAGAAGGCAATCCGCATCAGCGTGAAGGCTGGCTCCAACGGCCGCATCTTCGGTGCAGTCAAGACCCAGGACGTTGTAGATGCAGTTGTTGCCCTAGGCATCGGTGCAATCGACAAGCGCAAGGTTGAGATCTCCTCGAAGATCTCTTCCGTTGGCGAGTACGAAGCAACTGTTCGCGTAACTGCTGACCTAGTTGCAACCGTCAAGCTACAGGTTGTTGCTGCAAAGTAACTCAGAACTAAACAAACGGCCCAGGTAACCCCTGGGCCGTTTGCATTTTTTACACAAAACCTCTTCGGTTATCCACAACCTTTAGGTTGAGGTTTAGAGTTTTCCACTTTAAGTTGTCCACAGCACGAACCCCTGTAAATAAAGGGCTCTGAAAAAGTTATCCACAGTTATCCACAGACAACACGAAGTTATACACAGTATTGTTCGGCGTGTTTCCACAGAGTTATCCACAGTTATCCACAGCTCAGTTTGAATCTAAATTGTCGGTGCCCCAAGCTATACAAGGCTTAGCTAAATCTGGAGGTTTATATGTCGATGTTGGCACCGGTCCCGTCGGCCGATCCGAGGGTAGCTCCGCACAATCTAGATGCCGAGCAGTCCACCCTAGGCGGCATGCTACTAAGCCAAGAAGCGGTAGCGGAGGTCTTTGAGACCGTATCTGGCGTTGACTTCTACGCCCCTAAGCACGAACTGATCTTCAACGCCATTCTGATCCTCTTCGGCCGTGGCGAGCCAACCGACGTAATTGCGGTTACCGACGAGCTAAACAAGCAGGGAAACCTGGTCAAGGCTGGCGGCGCGGACTACCTGCACTCTCTAACTGGCTACGTTCCAACCGCAGCGAATGCCGGCTACTACGCCAAGATCGTGGCGGACAAGGCAATCCTTCGCAGGCTTATCGAGGCCGGCACCCGCATTGCTCAGGCCGGATACGAGAGCCAGGGTGAGGTTGAGGATCTGGTCAACCAGGCTCAGGCCGAGATTTACAAGGTTTCCAGCCAGTCCTCGAGGGAAGACTACGTTCCGCTGAGCGATTCGCTTGAGGCGGCAATCCACGAGATCGAGGGTGCTCAGAAGCGCGGGGGCGAACTAACCGGTGTTCCAACCGGATTTACCGACCTGGATGCTTACACCCACGGTCTTCACCCAGGCCAGCTAGTAATCGTTGCTGCCCGCCCTGCGGTTGGTAAGTCGACCTTTGCGCTTGACCTGGCTAGAAATGCCTCGGTGAAGCACAACCAGGCAACCATCTTCTTCTCCCTAGAAATGGGTCGCGCTGAGATTGCAATGCGCCTAATGAGCGCCGAGTCATCTATCTACCTGCAGTCCATGCGTAAGGGAACGGTTACCGATGCCGACTGGACCCGTTTGGCTGCGGTTCGCGGTCGCATCAACGACGCCCCGCTTTACATCGACGACAGCCCAAACATGTCTCTGGTCGAAATTCGCGCCAAGTGCCGTCGTTTGGCGCAGCAGGTTGACCTAAAGCTTGTGGTTATCGACTACATCCAGTTGATGTCCAGCGGTAAGAAGGTCGAATCCCGACAGCAAGAGGTTTCCGAGTTCTCCAGAGCTCTAAAGCTTTTGGCCAAGGAACTTGGGCTACCGGTGGTTGCCCTGAGCCAGCTAAACCGCCAGGCGGAGCAGGCGAAGGACAAGAAGCCAGAACTTTCACACCTTCGTGAATCTGGATCTTTGGAGCAGGATGCTGACGTTGTAGTGCTTTTGCACCGCGAGGGCATCTACGAAAAGGACCACCCGAGAGCTGGCGAAGCAGACCTGATTTTGGCTAAGCAGCGAAACGGACCTACCGGAACGGTTGTGGTTGCTTTCCACGGTCAGTACTCACGCTTTGTGAATATGCCAAGCTAGGCCTGTGCGAATCCAACCAGCCATCAAAGCAGCCGTAAGTTTCGGCGCTGGAATCTTTATTACCTTCAGCCAGTCACACTCACCTGAGGTAGGCCTCTACACCCTTGCGGTTTATGGCCTAGTGGTTGGCCTTAGCTCTGCCGCCCTGGCCTTTGGTCGCAAGGTCGAGGGAGCTCTACAGGAGCTACCAATGGCAACCCTGGCCACCTTGATCGGAATCTTCGCACTTCTGGCTGCTCAGTCTGAGACCGGCCAGCTGCCAGCATTTATCGCCCTAACCGCCACCTGGGGCCTGATTTCAGGTGCTTTTGGTCTCTACCAAGCCAGAAGATTCGGCTTCAAGCAGCTTTTGGGCAGGGATCACCTGTTGAGTTCGATTTTTGCCCTGTTGCTCGGAGCACTCTTTTTGGGCGTGGAGCTCGACCCGGTTAGCGCGGTCGGTTTCTTTGGTGCCTACCTTGCTTTGGATGGTGTTCACTGGGGAATCTCAGCTGCCTCGCCAAAGGGCAAGTAGGCTTTACACGTGAAGCGCTTTGCAAATCTAAAGACCTATATGACCGTGTCGCTTATTGCGGCCTTGTTTACGGGAGTTTTGGTCTACTTCGGAACCAGGTTCATTGAGACCGCCATCGTCTGGGGTCTAATCACCTTTATCGCCGTGATCGTGATCGTTGCAACCCTGGATTTGAGCTTCAAGCCAGACGACCAAGACCCTAATCGTCCAAAACTTCGCTGATTACTTCAGGTATTCGGTTAGATCGCTCGCCAAACCAACGTAGGTGTTTGGCTTTAGCGCCTTTAGGCGCTCTTTAGTCTCAGTGGGAATCTCTAGGCCATCGATAAAGGCCACTAAATCTGCCGCTGAGATTCGCTTGCCGCGAGTTAGCTCCTTTAGAAGCGCGTATGGGTCTGAGATCTTCGACAGACCGCGGGCAACATCGGCTCTAATGGCGGTTTGAATCGCCTCGCCCAAGACTTCCCAGTTGTCCAAAAGGTCCGCCAACAGCACTGGCTCATTGATAGCCAGCTCGTCTAGGCCCTTGGTTAGGTTGTCGATTGCCAAAAGCGAGTGTCCAAAGCCAACGCCAATGTTGCGCTGAGCGCTGGAGTCGGTCAAATCACGCTGCATTCTCGAGGTGACAAGGGTTTGAGCCAGTGATTCCAGTACCGCGTTGGCTAGCTCTAGGTTCGCTTCGGCATTCTCAAAGCGAATCGGGTTCACCTTGTGAGGCATGGTCGAGGAGCCGGTTGCTCCGGCAACTGGGATCTGCTTGAAGTAGTTCAGCGAGATGTAGGTCCAGATGTCGGTGGCGAGGTTGTGCAAGATGCGGTTGAAGTGGCTCATCGCACTGTAAAGCTCGGCTTGCCAGTCGTGAGACTCAATCTGGGTGGTGAGTGGGTTCCAAATAAGTCCAAGACTTTCAACGAAAGCCTTTGATTCGCTTGGCCAGTTCACTTTTGGAGCGGCAGCCACGTGGGCGGCGAAAGTTCCGGTTGCGCCCGAGAACTTACCTAGGACCTGTTGGGCCTCAATGCGATTTAGCTGGCGGGCCAGTCGGTAGACAAAAACAGCAATCTCTTTGCCCATGGTGGTTGGGGTGGC